>JBMFLH010000006.1:0-39878 GCA_049971295.1 Candidatus Ratteibacteria bacterium
TCATTAATTTTTCCAGAGATGAGAAAATTTTTCAATTAGTTTTTTTATGAGGCAATTCGAAAATTTGATTGATTTTCCACTATACGATAGAATACTTGATGGTTAAGATAGGGGATAAAATGCAATACAGAAAATTTGTAAACACTTCGTACAATGTCTCAATGCTTGGATTTGGCGCCATGAGATTGCCAGTGTTGCCTGATGGCACCGTTGATTTTGATAAATCCACAGAAATTATCAGATATGCTATTGAGCACGGGATAAATTTTATTGATAGCCATCACTTCTATCATAATGGGCAGAGTGAAGAAGCAATAGGCAGAGCAATAAAAGGTTTTCCAAGAGAAAGACTGATTATCCAGACAAAGATTGGTATGTACAATAATTACACAGACCAGCAGTGCTGGCAATTGCTTGAAACAGCATTAAAAAAACTCAATACAGATTATATTGATTTTTACCTGACGCACAGCTTAAGGTGGGAAACCTATCTGAAACACAACAAACAGTTTATGGAGTTCACACAGAAAGCAATGGATCAAAAACTGATCAGGTATCGTGGGTTTTCAGTACATGATTCAGTTGAAAACATGAAAAAAATTATCAATACTGGCGAATTTTCGACAATGACAGTTCAGTATAATCTTTTATATAGAGAAAGTCAGGAGGCAATTGCGCTTGCGCATGAGAAGGGACTTGGCGTTGTTGTAATGGGGCCTGTTGGTGGTGGTACTTTTGGTTATCCAGGGGAAACACTTCTTTCCTGGATAGAAAGAAGGGAAAAAAGTACTGCGGCACTTGCATTAAAGTTTGTTCTTTCAAATCCTGACGTAGATGTTGCCAATTCGGGTATGAGCACTCTCCAGCAGGTAATGGAAAACATTGAGACAGTGAGTAATTTTTCGCCTTTAACAAATGAGGAAATCAAAAAAATTGATGAGATTTTTCAATCGCGAAAAAAACTTCTCAATCTTTACTGCACCGGTTGCAGATATTGTATGCCATGCCCGAACAATGTGAATATTCCTTCAAACTTTCACTGGTACAATGTCGCTATTGTTTATGGCGTGGAAAAACGAGCGCACGATGGATACTTTGCTCTCAAACCAGAAGAACGAGCCTCAGCTTGTACCCAATGTGGCAGGTGCGAAGAAAAATGCCCTCAGAAAATTCCAATCAGGGAAAAGATGAAAGAGGTTGCAAAATATTTTGAAAAAAATGAAATACAGCCAGGCAAGGATAAAAAGAATCTTTGTTGTACGCCTTGATGATGGCGAAAAGATACCTGCTGCCATTGAAGATTTTGCAAGAAAGCATAAAATTCAGTGTGGCATCTGTATTTTGATCGGTGGGATAGGAAGCGGAAAACTTGTCACTGGCCCCAGGTATCCTGAATCTTCCCCCGTTACTCCCATTTTTCAAAGTATTACTGGAACAAGCGAAATCGCTGGTATTGGCTCAATTTTCCCTGATGAAAACAACATCCCCAAACTGCATATGCATGCAACAATAGGTAGAAGAAAAACCACATTGACCGGTTGCATCAGACCTGGAATTACTGTGTGGAAAATAGGTGAATGTATTATTATTGAACTTATCGGTACAAAGGCAAAAAGAATAACGAATCAAAAGGCAGGGTTTTCTATACTTGAACCATAAAGATGAGGATAGTAATCATTGTTCCTCAGAGAACAACAATTTCATCTGTTGCCATAACGTTTCTCAAAAGTTATATTGAAAAAGTCGTCAGAAAGAAAATTGATGTGGTGTCTGAAAACTGTGATATTCCAGAAAATTCAGATTTTATTATTATTGGAAGTCCTGATAGAAACAGAAAGGCAGCAGAGTTTTGCGACTTAAGACAGCTAAAAAATCTCAGACACGATGGATATATTCTAAGGACTATTGTAAAAAATACCAGGACCTATGTTATTGCCTGCGGTAGAACAGAAAATGGGGATAAATACGCAGTGTATCATCTCGTAAGAGAATTAAAAATCTCCGGTAACAAAATAAGGTTTCCATTATTGAACCTCTCTATGGAGCCGTTTATAAAGTCAAGAGAACTGATTATTGGAGATGCTTGTCCGTGGGATCCATTTGTATACGCTGACCAGGTAAGTCCAGAAGAGTATGCTGAAACCTATGACATAATTTTTAATAGCGCCAGTTGTCAGTTGAACTGTCCTGATAATTCAAGAAAAAAATATGCACTCAGAAAGATTGTTGAAAAATACTGTGTTGAAAACTGGCATCGTGAGAAACTGCTCGATTATATTAATCAGATAGACAGTTTTGGTTTCAATTCAATTCAACTTGGAGACGAGGCAGAATCGTACATGCACAGTGGTTGTCTTGTGACCCGCAGACAATGGAGAGAAAAAATTGTATCAATGATGCAACAGGCAAAGAAAATTGGACAACGTATTACATTTATGAACTGGGGCGGCTATGCCTGGGTTCAGAACAATATCAGAGTAGTTTCTGATTGGAATGATCCATTATGTAATGAAAAAGCTGTCTTTTCTTCAGATTTTTCTATCAAAGAGTCAAAGTGCTGGAATACTTCAGAAGGAAGGAAAAACATTCAGGCACATATTAATTATTTTTCACCTTATATGAAGTACGCAGACCATGTGATTACCCATTTTTATGACCCGGGCGGTTGTCATGTCAACGGCTGTAGTATCGGAACATGTATCCGTATTATGAACCATCAAACAAAAATATTTAGAAAGATCAACCCCAACCTTCAAGTTACATTTAATCTATGGCCTCTTACCTCTGAACACGAAGGATTCGACAAAAGAGAAGTATTTTCCAATCTTGACGTATGGTCAGGAACATTTAACTGGTGGTATTTTACAAAGGTTGTGGATCTTCTTGAACCCGACATCATGATTGCAAATAGAACATTTGATCCAGAGATTGCTGAACATTGTTTCAGATGGGATAGAAAATATGGACTGTGGGCATGGTACACTTCTGACCAGGAAATTACTGCTTCACTTCATGTTGAAGCAGAACGGCTCGGAAGGGAATTCAGCCAAATGCCACAATATGCAGGTTCTGCCCTGGAATATATATCTGTTCCATCAAATTGCCATCTTCTAAATAGCGCCAGTATTTATATTGCGGGTCATCTTCTGTGGAATCCAAAAAAAGATCCGTTTTCAATTCTGCAAGAATTCTGCTATTGTGTATTTGGACCAGAAATTTCAGAAGCGATATATGCAGGATATCATGCCATCGCAAGGATAAGAAACCATGACATCAAAGGAGACAGTGCATTTAGCGATGCATATCTTGGCGCCGGAACACCGGATGTTGAAAAAGACATCGAAATATCAGGAGATGCTCTTTATAAACTGAACAAAATTTCCATTGATCAGAACTGGCATTCAAAAATTCCCATTATTGCTGACAGAAATACAATGCTTGAAGATTTAAGAGAACATGTCAAAATGGTTCATCAATATGCAGAGTTCAGGCATGCCTATGCAAGACTGGCAAGAAAATCAAGAATAACTGGCTCAGATGTAAAAACATTGCCAGTTGTTGATAGGTTTAAAAACACAGGTGGTATGATTGAATGGCGAAAGGCAAAATGGCTTTTGAATCTGTTATGAAATCAGTTTGCTTACCATTTCAACTCTTTCAAAGTCAGCATTTGGTGGAACATTATCACCCATGCCAAGGATAAAAGATTTCCTTTCTTTCAAAGGCACAATGACCTCATTGATGTATCTAACAAAGTCCTGTATTGTCCCGCCTTCTTTGCAGACAAGAACCGAAGGAATACCTCCCTGAAGAACGACTTTGTTATCAAGAATATCAAGAGCTTGTTTCAATGTAATGTTTGCCATCGGCGCAGTCACGATTGCCTCAACAACATCAAGCCCACATCCTGGAACCAGAGGAAGAAGATTTTCTGTTCTTCCGCACCAGTGGCCCTCAAAAATTTTTCCTTTTTCACTGAGTATTTTTTTACACTCCTGATAGTATGGAACTGCATACTCTTTAAATATTTTTGGTGTAATCATCACCCCATCCATATTGTCACCGGTTGCAACAATATCTGCATATCCATCTGCAAGGATTTTTATTGCCTCAAGATATTTCTTAAAATAAACATTCAATAATTCATCAACCTCTTTCCTGTAATCAACCCATAAGTAAAAGGCATTCATATAACCAGCATCAATTTTTGCAAACTGAATAAATGGAACAGAAAAACAACCATTCAGTACAACTCCATCCTGACCTGTTTCTTCAAGGGCTTTCAATGTGGATTCATAATCTGGTTCAAATTCCATTGCCTCTGCAATGTATTTCATTACCTTAACATCGTCGATACTTTTTATAAAATGTTCTGAAAGATGCCTGGAACGAAACTCTCCCTCTGTTTTTCTGTGCAGGCATCTCACAACTCCCACAGGCGTTTCCATTTCAGTTATTGAGCAATCGCCTGTATTTTCATGTTTAACTTTGACGCTTCTATCATACACTGTTTTAATACCTTGCTGTCTGTTCCAGATATACCCTCCAATTGCTCTAACAATGTCGTTTCTGCTCATCCCTTTGTATTTTTCAGGCAGTGTTCCTTCATCTGTGTTGACGCGCAACCAGTAATCAAAATTTGGCGCCCAAACAAGGCAATCAACCTTTTCATTCCTTAATGCCTTCAGATACCTTTCTCTTTTTGTCATTTTTCCTCTGCTTTAACTACCGTGTACACCAGATAAAAGCTTTTTCTTGAATTCCAGATAATACATAAAATGTTCATAGGATACATCAGGCGGAATTGAATGGTCAATTATAGGGATATAGCCACCTGTTTCCAGTAAATATGGTACCTGTCTCAACAGTTCTCTTTCGATTTCTTTTTTTCCTTTGGCAATTTCCCGCTTGTCAATACTTCCAAGCATAGCAAGAGCCCTGCCATAAATTTTTCTAATCTTTACAGCATCCATGCCTGCTGCCTGTTCCAAAGGACATATGTGATTGAATCCTGCTTCAATAATAAGGGGAAGCAACACCTCAATATTCCCATCGCTATCAAGACTGATAATCCTTACTCCATGTTTCATCAGATACGCGTTAATAATTTTATATCTCGGCAATAGGAATTTTTTAAAGATATGCGGAGAAATAAGAGGGCCTGTTTTGTACGCAAAATCCTCAAAATAATTGTACCAGTCCACATCAACATCTTTCAGAGCCCTATCAGTCAGTTGCATAAAAAACTCAACCAGAAAATCAAGCATCTCTTCTGCAAAAGACGAATCGTCATAAAAAACAGTACATGCATTTTCAGTTCCCATCCATCTTCTCAACATGCTGTAAAGACCGAAACCACCAAACCCTGTCAGAGCCAGAGGGTAATCCCTGGACTTCCAGCAACGAACAAGGTCATTCCACCATCTCGGGTATCTGACAGGCGAATGAGGATTGTATCTTTTTTTCATCTCATAAAAACTTTTTCTGTCAGTAACAGGAAGACTAATATATTGGTCCATGCTCATTCTTGTTCCACCAACAGTGCCTTCTTTCAACGCCTTATGAACAACACCATCAGAACCCCTGTACACAATAATTCTTTCATTTTCCTCAAGTACCTCGTATTCAAATCCTGGTATCATATCTGTTCGTAATGGAATAAACTCCCATCTTTCAAATCAAAAAAATTCATTACCATTTAAATAAAAGTATGAATCAACATCAGCAGGAAGTCCTTCTTTCAGCCACCTTGCAATTGTTTGCGGCCATGCCGCAATTTCAGTAAATGGCGAGTGATCAACCTCTTTGAATAAATTGCACCTGATAAATCTTTCTCTTGGATTCATTGCTTTCTCCGGATAACAAAAATAATTGTTGAAAGTCCTTCAATAAACAATTCTTTGTTTGACGGCATCTTTCCGTAAAGTCGTTCTTCAACAGGCAGTTCGTTAACATATTTTGTGATAAGAATTGGTTCATTCTCAATCTTCTGCTTAAACTTTATTCTAAATTTTACCCTTTTTTCAGAAACATTTACAAAAAATATGCTGTCGAACCACCCTCTGTTCTGAACGCCGAGTGCTGTATAGCAAAATCCTTTACTGGCTCTAATCCATCTCTACCAAAATGTTAAACTTACCTTTGTTGTATCAGAAAATTTATTCAATACTCAGCGATCGATATCCATTGACTTGTTTCAAGAATTGTGTTATAATTTAATACTATGGGAAGAAAAAAACAGGGAAATGGAAGGGATTCAAATCCCAAAATGCGTGGAGTGAAGGTTTTTGAGGGGCAACTTGTAAAAGCAGGAAATATCATTGTCCGACAGAAGGGGACCCATTTTGTTCCTGGGCCAGGGACATATATTGGCTCTGACTGCACAATCCATGCTGCAAGAGAAGGAATGGTGGTCTTTGGCACAAGCAGAGGTAAAAAACTTGTCAGTGTCATCAGTCCATCTACTTCATGATTTTGTCTGGTATTGAAACTGTTCACGTAAAACAAATAGCAGTGTTGTTGAAGGAAACTGATTATAAGAAATATTTTACCCCCTCTGAGGTTGAATATTGCCGCAAGTACAAGGACATGAACATACATTTTGCAAGCTGTCTTGCTGCAAAACTTGCTTTTTTAAAAGCCATTTCTCCCATTTCGGATTTTAATTTTTCTGATATTGAAATCAAACACACTGATTCAGGCAAACCATTTATTTACATATCTGAAAATCAAAATTTTACAATTTCACTATCAATATCCCATACAAAAACAATCGCAGTGGCATTCTGCGTCATAACAGATGGAAAATATTTTTCTACCAGAAAGAAAAAAAGATACTCATAAGGGAACATACGGACACCTTTTTGTTATTGGCGGCTCCCCTGGATTAACGGGCGCGGTATGCCTTAGCTGTCTTGCTGCTTTGCGAACCGGTTGTGGAATGGTAACTGCTGGCATACCTGAATCCCTTAATGACATTTTTGAAATAAAACTTACAGAGGTGATGACGAAACCACTTCCTGAATCAGGCAGGAGAACAATCAGTATACTTGCAGTTGAAAAATGTCTTGATTTCATTAAGAAAACTGCTGATGGTATTGTAATTGGACCTGGCATTTCAACAGATTTTGCCGTAGAAGAATTTTTCAAAA
This sequence comes from Candidatus Ratteibacteria bacterium, assembly GCA_049971295.1. Lineage (GTDB taxonomy): Bacteria > Ratteibacteria > UBA8468 > B48-G9 > DTJG01 > DTJG01. The sequence goes on from JBMFLH010000006.1 coordinate 7,152, forward strand.
ATCTTATACCTAAAATTGATAAACCAATTGTTGTTGACGCTGATGGATTAAAACTTCTTGCAAAAAACTTGAAAATCCTTGATAAACAGAAAAGAATTGTTCTTACTCCCCATCCAGGCGAAATGTCTCACCTTACTGGGTTAGCAATTTCAGACATTCAAAAAAATAGAGAAAGTGTTGCAAAGCATTTTGCGCAAAAATATGGCGTGATTGTTGTACTGAAGGGATACAGAACAGTGATTTCTGACGGTGAAAAAACACATATCAACCTGACAGGCAATCCTGGTATGGCAACCGCAGGAAGTGGCGATGTTCTTTCTGGCATTATTGGTTCTTTAGTTGTTCAGGGATTTTCTTTATGGGATAGCGCTGTTATTGGAGCATTTCTTCACGGGCTTGCAGGAGACCTGGCTGCAAAAAAAACTGGTGAGTACTCCCTCATTGCAGGTGATATGATTGATTTTTTACCAGATGCAATTAAGATCATTGAAAAAAAGTCAGGGAGCAGAAATGTTTGAATCTGCAAAATGGATATGGCTGAATGAAAAACCAGTTGATGCGTTTCAGATTTGTTATTTCAGAAAAAAATTTGTTTCAGAAAAAAAGGCAAACGCCTTTATTTATTGTTTCGCTGATTCAAGATACAGATTATGGGTAAATGGAAAATATATCGGATTTGGTCCTGCAAGGGGAAGGGCAGCAAATCCCTATTATGACACTCATAGAATAAAACTTGAAAAGGGTGAGAATGTGATTGCGTTTTCTGTTCAGCACTATTGCCAGCCGACAAACATTTTTGAATCTGTTGAACCGGGGCTCATCTGTCAAATTGAGTCAGGGAAAAACGCGATACTTGTGTCTGACAATTCGTGGAAAGGCATTGTGGCGAAATCCTATAGTTCTATTCCTGGTATTTTTTTCCCTGAGTGTTTTGATGCGCGAGGTGAACCAGAAAACTGGCAACAACCATCTTTCGATGATTCTGAATGGGAAAATGTTATTGAAAAAGAATCTTCTGTGCTACCGCAAGTTGAAGATTTTTCTCCAAGATCCATTCCATTGATAAAAGAAAAACTTGTTATGCCGGAACGAATTCTTGATATTTACGGTTGTGCCACTGAAAACATACAGGATTTTCTTGATAAAGAAAAGATAGCCGAGACATTGTGGAGTGCAAAAAAACTTGAGCAGGCAGTACCTGTTGAGCCAGAAGTAAAAATTCCTGCACCTTGGCAGAAACATCTGTCTTTTACGCTTGATGGCAAAAAGGCAGTATGTGTGTTGCTGGATTTTGGTTTTGAGACGCTTGCGTTTGTTGAAATATGCGCCGAAGGTCCCTCAGGAACAATTATTGATTTTGCACATAGTGAATGCCTCTGGAATAATCGTGTTGCAACACTATGGCAATCTCCTTCATTGAAGCAGGCGCAGCGGATAATTCTTGGAAATGAAAAGGTGTGCCATCGCACAAATCAGCAGCGTGGATTCCGATATATGGTTGTAAGAATTTTCAATCCTGCTGATACGAAGGTAAAAGTCATACTTCATTCAATCGTCGCTTTTGAAGCAATATATCCAGTAAAAATGCAGGGTCGTTTCCAGTGTTCTGATAAACTTTTTGAGCAGATTTATAATCTTTCAGCGAGAACTGTCAATTTGTGTATGGAAGATGCATATACTGATTGTCCCTGGAGAGAGCGTTCCCAATGGGTTGGAGATACCCAGCCAGAAGCGATTGTTAACTACTATTGTTTTGGTGCTTATGAACTTTCAAAAAAGGCAGTCATTGAGTTTACCTCAGGAAATACTGAAGAAGGATGGATTCCTGGGGTCTGTCCTGGAAAAAGGGCATCAAATCTTCCTACCTGGGGAATGAGAATACCTGTAATTGTATGGGAATATTATCTTTTTACAGGAGATTTTGAAACATTAAAAAAGGCGTATCCGGGAATAAAGAAACAGATGGAGTGGCTTTTGAACCACACAGATAGAGAAGGTTTTTTTGATATTAAAACAGGCTGGAACTTTGTTGACTGGACATCTCTTGATTCTGGATTTGCTGATGGTGCCGTACAGGGATGGTTCTGGGAATCATTGATTTATGCGGAAAAAATCGCAAATGCATTGGAAGACAAAAAGCAAGCAGCAAAGTATAAAAAATACGCAGATTCACTGAAAAAAAAGATAGCAAAATTTTACTGGTGCAAAGAAAAACAGGCATTCAAAAAGTATAGAAGAAACAGTCCCAAAAAGCCACCTGCTGCATCAGAAAATATCATTGGTCAACATGAAAATTTTATTTTTAATATCCTTAAGATAGGAACAGAAACACAGAGAAAACACGCACTTGATAATATTGCCGGTCCTTGCGGGTTATACCTTCCAAACCTTGGTGGTCATTATGGAAATTATATCGACCAGGATATTATAAAAATTGGAAGTCCTTTCTGGTCGTTTTATGCACTTTTGTCTCTGATTAAGGCAAAAAAATATAAAGAAGCACTAACCTATATTCGCATATGCTGGGGTATGATGCTTGAATTTGGTGCAACAAGTTGCTGGGAAATGTGGGACAGACACACTTCTTTCTGCCATGGCTGGAGTGCAGCGCCTGGTATGATACTTCCTGCATATGCTGGTGGTATAAAGCCATTAGAACCAGGGTTCAAAAAGTTTCTGGTAGAAGTTGTGCTGTGTGATTTTGAATGGGTAAAAACAGATGTACCCACGCCCCATGGGGTTATTTCTGTATCATGGAAAATTAAAAGACAGACGTTTTTTGAAATATCTGTGAAAGTGCCTGAATCCACAACAGGTATTCTCATTCCGCCGCCTGATTTTGTTCCTCAAAAAAAGATATTATTAAGTCCTGGCCTCAATACATTTTCTTTCAAAAGGAGAAAAAATTGACAAACAGAGAAAGAGTAAAAAAAATCCTTCACTATGAAAGTTATGACAGGATGCCGCTGGTTCATTTTGGATTCTGGAATGAAACACTTAATCTGTGGGCTTCCGAAAAACATATTCCAGAAGAGATTGCAAAAAACTGGGCTGATGGTAATTATGCTGATTTTGAAATTTCAAAAATCATTGGATTTGATTTCAACTGGTACAATGTGTTCAAGCCAATTCTTGGGCTCCGGCCTGCTTTTGAATCAGAACTTATAGAAGAACTTCCTGATGGAACAAAAAAAATTCTAAGTGGCGAAGGGGTGATAATTTTACAAAGGCCAGGTGCTGGCTCTATCCCTGCTGATGTTGACCATCTTTTGAAAGATAGAGATTCATGGGAAAAATTTTATCTACCAAAATTACAGTGGTCAAAAGAAAGAGTATTAAAGGCTCCAGTCATTGCTGGTAAAAATGTTCTGACTTTTGAACAAGGTGGCATGGATTTTCTTAAAAAACAGGAAAGAAATCAGCCTTTAGGGATTTATTGCGGCAGCCTCTACGGATGGGTCAGAAACTGGTTGACGATGGAAGGTGCTTGTTATCTTCTCGTGGATGATGAAGCACTATTTGATGAAATTGTTGAGACAAATGCTGAGATATGTTATCAGGCAGTCAAAACAACCCTTGAAACAGGCGTAACATTTGACTTTGGACATTTCTGGGAAGATATTTGTTTCAAAAATGGCCCATTGATTTCACCGAGTGTTTTCAAAAAGAAGATTGGTCCGCATTACAGAAGAATCTGTGATTTGTTGAACAGTTACGGTATTGACATTGTCAGTGTTGACTGCGATGGGTGCATTGACGCCCTTGTTCCGATATGGCTTGACAATGGCGTTAATACCATGTTTCCTATTGAGGTTGGAACATGGAACGGAAGCATTAAACCATGGAGGGAACAATTCGGGCGAAACATCAGGGGCGTTGGTGGAATGAACAAGATAGTATTTTCAAAAGATAAAAAGGCAGTTGATAGTGAAATCAGTCGACTGCTGGAACTCGTTGAACTGGGTGGTTATATTCCATGTCCTGACCATAGAATTCCACCTGACGCAAAATGGGAACTTGTGGTTTATTATTGTGAGAGAATGCGAAAATTTCTTGGTTAACAGGAGGAAATATGGACAGTGAAAAAATTCTGGTGGGTTGGTCTGAAGTGAACATCACTCCAGATCAACAGGTGTGTCTGTGTGGACAGTTTCATGCACGGGTTTCTGAAGGAGTAAAAGATCCAATTACTGCAACGATACTTGTGCTGGAAGCAACAAAGAAAAATGGTTGCAAGCACGCAGTGATGGTCAGTTGTGACTTTGTAGCAATTCCAGCAGCGTTCAAAAAGGCAGTTGTTGAAAAAACAAAAACACTTGTTCCAGAAATTGATGAAACGAGCATTATTATGAATGCAACCCATACACATGCTGCACCAGAACCTGGAAGCGATATTCTTGGCGGTACACCCGGGCTGGATATCAAAGAAATCTACGGTGTGGAACTTCCGGTGATGAAAATTACTGATTATATTGATTTTGCTGCTTCAAAGATTGCGCATGGCATTCAAAATGCCTGGGAAAAAAGAAAAGAAACTGGCATAGGTTATGGGTTGGGTTATGCTGTTGTTGGATATAACAGAAGGGTTTCTTACTACGATGGTTCTTCAGTAATGTATGGAAAAACCAACGACCCTCAATTCAGTCACATTGAGGGTTATGAAGACCATACACTGAATATCATGGGAACATGGGATAGCCAGAAAAATCTTACCGGCTTGATAGTAAATATCGCCTGTCCAAGTCAGGTTGATGAACACCTTTTTGAAATCAGTGCTGATTACTGGCATGATGTGAAAAAAGAATTGAGGAGAAGGTTTGGAGAAAACATTTTCATTCTCGCTCAGTGCAGCGCAGCAGGAGATCTATCTCCTCATATTCTTTTGTGTAGGCAGGCATATGAGAGGATGTGGAATCTTTCAGGACGAAGTGAAAGACAGGATATTGCTGTCAGGATCGCAGACGGTATTCAAAGGTCACTTGGTGATATTGAAAAAGACATAAAATGGCAACTTGAATTTGCAGTGGTTTCAAAAAAATTACGACTGCAAGGATTCAGTTGTTCTGCAAAAGATTTGAGACAATTTTCAAAGGAAGCAGCGAAATTTCGCAAAGAATACGAAAGATTGAAAAAACAGATAGAAAATAATCCTGAAATCATGAAACAACCGCGATGGTACAGGGATATGACATATCATTATAGAAAATATCGGTGGTTTCAGAGTTGCGTGGAAAGAGAAAAAAATAAAAATGTTCAGGTTGAAGTGCATGTTGTCAGATTGGGTGACATTGTGTTTGCCACAAATCCATTTGAGTTGTATGTTGACTATGGCATCAGGATAAAGGCGCAGAGCAAAGCAGTTCAAACATTTATTGTCCAGCTTGCTGGAGGTGGAACCTATCTTCCGACAGAAAGGGCGGTGAAAGGGAAAAGCTATGGCGCAATAGGGCCATCGTGCATGGTTGGCCCTGAAGGCGGCAGACAACTTGTTGAAAAAACCCTCGAAATCATCAATAATCTCTGGTAAAAAATTACTCCGGAGGAACAATGCTAAACATAGGAATTGTTGGTGCTGGTAATCGCGGAATCAGGTGTTATGGCATCCACATTATGAAAGAAAAAAAGGATATAGCAAAAATTGTGGCAATATCAGATCCTGACGAAAAACGACTTGCTGTTGCAAAGCAGGTTCTTCATCTGAATGATGATGCCACATACACAGACACAAAAAGATTGCTTGATAAAAAGGGGCTGGATGCAGTCATTATCACCAGCCCTGATTACACGCACAGGGATATTGCAATCGCTGCTTTTGAAAGAGGGCTTGATGTTCTTTGTGAAAAACCTCTGGCGCTTACAGTTGACGACTGCGACGAAATTTTAAGAGCACAGGAAAAATCAGGCAAAATCCTCTGTGTGGGTTTTGTTCTCAGGTACAATAATTTTTACAGAAAAATGTACGAGATTGTCAATGTTGAGAAAAAAATTGGAAAACTTATTATGGCAGGTGGATTTGATTCAGTATCAACAGGGTCTCAGTATTTTTTCCATGGCTGGTGGCGGTTGAGAAAAAATAGCGGCGGGCTTCTTGTTCAGAAGGCAACACACTCCATTGATATTCTGAACTGGATTATTGGGAGTAGAGCCAGCCGTGTTTATGGTGAAGGAGGACTTGCGGTTTTTGGTGGGAATGAGCCAAACGACAAAACATGTTCCGGTTGCTCAAAGAGATTTGATTGCCCGGAAGCACTGCTTGATAAAAATATTTCATGGGATTATGGTGAAGCCAGTATTGCCATGGAGGTAGAAGACAAATGTGTTTTTGCAAAAGAAATAGATGTTTATGACCACGAAATTTTGACAATCAACTACGAAAATCATGTAAAGGCATTTTTTGTTGAAAGTCAGTTTACCCCTGATTACAAGCGGGAATTCTGGTTTATTGGAGACAGGGCAAGAATGTATGGAATAGACCCATACATTGTTTCCGCACAGGACAATAAAAAACCATATATTGAAATTGTTCACAGGCATACCAGAGAAAAAGAAATTGTTCCTGTGATGCTTGCCCCAGGCGGTCATGGCGGAGGAGACCCTGGATTGATTGATGATTTTTTGCATTGTTGCCTCACACGAGAAAAGGTTCTTGCTGATGGGATTGCTGGAAGGGAAAGTATTGCTATCTGCGCAGGTGGAGAAAAGTCCATTGAAACAGGTGAGATTGTTTATCTAGGGTGAAACATGAATCCTTATATGACTATTGAAAAAGTGATGAAGACTGCATACGATCATCACATTCTTATTCCTGCATTCAATATTGCATATCTTCCTATGGTAAAGCCAATTTCTGATGCACTGGTTGAATGCAGAAGTATTGGTATTATTGAAGTTTCACGGCCTGACATAGAAAATTTTGGTGCAAAAAGTATTAAATCTGTTGCACAACAGTATAAAAACGACGCAGACCAGAAATTCACATTTTTGCATCTTGACCATGTTCCTGTAATTGATGAACATTTTCTGCCTGTGAACTGGTTGGCAATGATTAATGAAGCCATTGAACTTGAATTTGATTCTGTGATGATCGATGGCTCGCGGCTTCCTTTTGCAGACAATGTGAGTATTACAAAAAAGGTTGTTGAAATGGCGCATGAGAAAAATATATGCGTTGAGGCAGAACTTGGTTCTGTGATGGGACATGAGCCATTTTCACTTCCGCCATATGAAGAAATTTTTGAAAAGAAAATTGGCTTTACTGACCCTGTTGCAGCCGAGAAATTTGTAAAAATGACAGGTGTGGACTGGTTATCTGTTTCTGTTGGCTCAATTCATGGAGCAATTACTGGTGCTGCAAAGCACGAAAAGAAAGTGCGGGCAAGGATTGATATTGAGCATCTTGAAAAAATTAAAAATGCCACTGGTATTCCGCTTGTTCTTCATGGGGGTTCAGGAATTGACGAAGAATGTCTCAAACAAGCAATAAAGACAGGTATTACAAAAATCAATATTGGCACAGAAATAAGGCAGGCATACGAACAAGGTGTGAAAATCGACGAAAAACAGGCGCAGGAAAATGTAAAAATGATCGTGAAAAAACTGATTGAGACATACCAGGTTCAAAATTCCATTGACATACTTCTGAAATAATTCTGCCTGTAAGATTGAGCAATTCTTTTGAATTCAGGTAGACTTTCTCTGTAAAACAATTGCCATCCTTCGCAAAGAACGCTTTTTAGTTTTCCTGGTTTGCTTTTTCCAATTCTATGTTTCTGGCAGTCCCCTGCGCAGAACCTCAGGTACTGGCATCTATCACAATCTGGATGCCACAGCGATTTTCTTGTGCCGAAACTTCTGTACTTTTCAGAATTAAGTAAATCTTCCCACGCATCAATTGTAATATTTCCAAGCATGGTATAATTCTTCACAAAAAAATCACATGGAAACACATCTCCATTGTGTTCAATAACAAAATACTGACAGCAATTTTTTTCCATCTGACATATACCAGATGGTTGATCCAGTAAAACAAGAATGATTGAATCAAATAGCCGTATTGAAACCTGTTGATTGTCAATTAACCACTGTTGAAAAATTTCAATTAAAAATTTTCCCCAATGTATACCATCTATTGTCCAAGGTAGTTTTTTCCCACTTTTATCATATTCAACGCATGGAATATACTGGTGGTAATATGAACCAATGTCTTTAAGAAATTGATAAACCATTTTTCCTTTTCCTGCATGTTCAGAAGTAACAACCGTCAACGTATTAAAGGCGACATTGTGTTTCTGTAACATTTTAATACCATCCATAACAAGACGGAATGCATTTGTTCTGTCAGGAATTTTCCTGAATTTGTTGTGCAATTGTTCTGGTCCATCACAACTGATACCAACAAGAAAATTGTTTGTTGAAAAAAACTCTGCATAGGTTTCGTCAATGAGATAACCATTGGTCTGAATACCATTACCAATGACAGAACCAGGTCCTGCCAGGGTCTGCTGGAGATGGACAACATCTTTGTAAAAATCCATTCCCATCAAAAACGGTTCTCCACCCTGCCATGAGAAAATATACTGATTCTGCCGGGTTGATAGATACTTTTCAATCAGTGTTTCAACCACCTGTCGGGTCATGAATGTGGACTTTTGATTTTTATAGATGGCAAGATTTTTATAAAAACAATATTCGCATTCAGAATTACATTGTGAAGATGCTGGCTTGATAAGCAGTGAAAATTGTTTCATAATAATGTATTATAACTCATCATTCTGGAGAAAAACATGAAAAAGATGCCAAATATACTGTTGATCACAAGCGACCAGCAACATTACAATACCCTGGGTTGTACCAATCCTGAAATAAAAACTCCGAATCTTGATAAACTGGCAAAACAGGGGATACGATTCACCAGGGCATACTGCACAAATCCCACATGCACTCCTTCAAGGGCATCGCTGATTACAGGAAAATATCCAGGTCAGCATGGCGCATGGTCTCTTGGAACAAAACTTCCTGAAACAGAACCAACAGTCGGTAAATATCTTTCTTGTGCTGATTACAGAACTGTTTTAATCGGTAAGGCGCACTTTCAACCACTGAAACATACTCCTGAATATCCCTCAATAGAATCAAATCCATTGATGCAGAACCTTGATTTCTGGAAAAAGTTTCATGGACCTTTCTATGGATTCCAAAGGGTGGAACTGGCAAGAAACCATACAGATGAATTTCATGTTGGTCAGCATTATGCAATATGGATGGAGAAAAAGGGGCTGAAGGACTGGAGAAAATACTTTAGGGCACCTGCAGGTACTGTACGACACCAGCAACGCTGGCACTGGACACTTCCTGAAGAATTCCATTATGATAAATGGATTGCAGAGCGCACAATAAAATTTCTAAGACAGTATCACCGGAAAAACCAGCGATTTTTCTTGTGGGCAAGTTTTTTGGATCCGCACCCGCCGTATCTTGTTTCATCTCCATGGGATACCATGTATGACCCTGAAAAATTGACAGCCCCTCATGGACAACCAGACGAACACAAGAAAAATCCCCCTCATTTTCAACTCACGCAACTGGAAAATCCCGACTTTTCTCCATGGAGAGAATCTGGTATGGGCCTTCATGGTTTTCATTCTCACCTTCCTCTGCTGAAAACGCTGAAAAAGGACATTGCTGTTTATTATGGTATGATTTCCCTGATGGACAAATATATCGGTCTAATTATTGATGAACTCGATAAACTGGGCCTTTCTGAAGATACGATTGTGATTTTCACCACTGATCACGGACATCTTATTGGTCAGCACAATCTTGCGGCAAAAGGAGCATTTCACTATGAAGATCTGTTGCGCGTTCCATTTATTGTAAGATGGCTGGGCCATTTTCCTGAAAACAAAACTTCAGATGCTTTAATTTCTTTTGTTGATTTTGCGCCAACAATTCTCTCATTATGCGGGCTCAAAGTTCCACGCACAATGACTGGTATTGACCAGAGCTCTGTTTTTTATGGAAAAGAGGAATCATTAAGAAAGTGGGTTGTTGTTGAAAACAGGCATGAACCAACAACGATTTTTTTGAAAACATACATTGAGAAAAAATATAAGATTACAGTGTATTTCAGAAAGGACTATGGCGAACTTTTTGACCTTGAAAATGATCCAGGCGAATATAAGAATCTGTGGGATGAACCTGAGTATAAAGAATTGAAGTATCAGTTGATTACAAAGATTCTTTTTGCTGAAATGGAAAAGGAGCCATTATGGATGCCAAGGGTATGGGGAGCATAATGGTAGGAACAAAAGGGTTTACCATGATTGAATTATTGATAGTATTTATCATCGTAGGATTGCTTGCAGCAATTGCGATACCGATATACAGGGTCAACATTAAAAAGGTTGCTTCAAGTGAAGGCGTGGCACTTCTCGGCACAGTACTTACTGCCCAGAAAGTTTATTATTCAGAAGACAATACCTATACATCAAATGAAAATATATTAGGGATAGATCTTTCAGGAAACAAATACTTCAAGGATTTCGAGGTAACTCACGCGGATGCAAATGGGTTCTCTGCAAAAACGACTGGTACTGGTATCTGCGATGGGATTGAAGTCATAATGGTTTATTCCAATATCGCAGGTGCAACAATTTCTTATTCTGGGTTTTGATTGAAAAGGCATTCAAGATGAAAAAAATACTTTTTTTATTATCGTTTTTTTTTACCGGCATAACCGGGCATTGCTTGCCCCAGAGAGTTCTTTTCAATTTTGAAGAAAACACTAGATCCTGGAACATTATTGAAGGTTCGACGGCACAATGTATTCTGGAACAATCCAATCAGAATGCAACAGAAGGATATGGTTGCCTCAAATGTACGGTAAGTTTTCCTGGTGAGGCAGGAATAAGAACGCTTCTGAATGAAAACTGGACTGGATATCAATCCCTGATGTTTGATATGGTCGTTACCGAAACACCGCTTCAGCAGGTGAAGTTTTTTGTTTATATCAAAGACAGGGAATGGTTGTGGTATCAGACGAAATTTTATCCAGTAAAATTTGGAACAACAAAAATTTCAATCAATATTTCTGGTTCAAGCCTTGACCTTACTCCATACGGTCATAAAAAACCCTGGAACCAGTACAGCTTAGAACAGATCCAGGAACTCGGAATAAAATTTGTTTCTGACTCAAAAATTACCCTGTCATTTTATATTGATAATATCCGGCTTTCTCCAGTTCTTTTTTCGTCTTTGAAGGTTAATAGAACAGAGGTGCCTCTTTATGAAAAGTTTGAAATTTCATTTAAAACACCAGTTTATTTTTCAAATCCCTTTGACCCTGATTGTATTGCCATTGATGCATATTTTGTCTCGCCATCAGGACGAGAAATAGTGGTGCCTGGCTTTTTTTATCAGGATTTTTATTTTGCAGGTCCTGGAACAAAAGGTCAGGATAACCTTCAACCACAGGGATTGCCTGAATGGAGAATACGATTTTCTCCAACCGAAAAAGGAGTTTATAAGTACAAAATTACTGCATCCATAAACAAAGGCGATGAAATTTTCTCCACTTCCACGATGACCTTCAGGGCAATTGATTCAAAAAATCCTGGATTTGTTCGTGTAAGCAAAAAAGACGTCAGATACTTTGAGTTTGATAATGGAAGTTTTTTTTATCCAATAGGGCATAATATCAGGTCTCTCAATGACAACAGATATTCTCAACTATTTAATCGACCGCTTGCTGCCCAGGACGGGACAATCAATTTTGAAACATGGCTCAATGATATGGAAAAAAACAAAGAAAACCTTTTTGAAACATGGATGGCTGCATGGTGGCTGGCAATTGAATGGAAAAAGGGATACGGTTTTTATGAAGGGCTTGGCAGGTATGACCTGAGAAACGCATGGAAACTTGATTGGATACTTGAAATGGCTGAAAAGAGGGGTATTTACATTCAACTGGTGATAGTGAATCATGGAGCAGTAAGTACCTATTGCGACCAGGAATGGCAGGATAGTCCCTACAATATCAAAAACGGTGGTTTTTTGAATTCACCCGAAGAATTTTTTACCAATCAACAGGCAAAGGATTTGTTCAAAAAACGGCTCAGATATATTGTCGCAAGATGGTCTTACAGTCCGAATATTTTTTCCTGGGAACTTGTTAATGAGATGAATTTGATAGGAGCCAGTGGAAATTTTTATAAGACACCGGTTCTTGCTAACTGGTATGCAGAAATTGGAGATTATCTTGCTCAGATTGATCCGAACAATCACATGATTACAGGCCATTACACAATTTTATATGATAGCGATGTATTTAAACTCCCACAGGTTGATTATGTTCTGACAAATGCGTATTATGATGTAAGAACTGGTAATATCGTTGATTATCTGAAGGTGGTGGCAAACTTTAATGCAAGATTTAACAAACCACATTTTGTCTCTGAATACGGTGGAAACTGGAATGCAGGACCAGAAGCACTGATTGAAGCAGACCTGCATAATGGAATATGGGCAGGCTCCCACCTTCCGTTTGCTGCCACTCCTCTTTTCTGGTGGCACAATTTTATTGAGGAGAAAAATCTCTATTCCCATTACAAAGTCCTTGCAGAATATTTGTCAGGCATTGATCGGATTAAAGAAAAACTTGACCCGAAACCAGTAAAAATCACAGGCGAAAATGAAAGCAATGTCAAATCGCTCTGTCTTGCTGGCCAGGAAAAAGCCCTGATATGGGTATATGGTCAGGACAGATTGAAAAAGCCACCATCTGATTCAGATCCGCCTCTAATAAAGAACAATCAGTGTTTGATTGAAAACTTGATTCCTGGCGATTATGTGATAGAATTCTGGGATACATACACCGGGAAAATTGTAAAGACAGAAATTGAAAAAAATGAAGGTGGTTTAAGCTTTATGCTACCAGAAACAAACAGGGATTTTGCAATTAAAATTTACAGAAAACCATAAAAGGGAGCTATGATGAAAAAGATTCTTTATCTCTATGATCAGGATGAATCCCATATTTCTGTATGGGCAAAAACAGAACTCGAAGCAATGTTCGAAGGAGACAGAAGATTTTCTTTTGTTTCAGAAGCAGGCTATAAGAAATTAACTGACTTTGACGCAGTGATTGTATTTTTGAAAAAAATTACATCAGACCAATTGAAAAAAATCAATGAATATGCAGGTTCAGGAGGGATGCTATTGTTCGTCAGCCCATCTGCTGAAACATCAAATACATTACAGGAAATTACAGGATGCAATACCTTTGAAAACAGAGGTGTTCAGCAATTTACTGTTTTTGTTGAAGAAAAAAATCACTATATCACACAACGATTTCCTTCTGAATTTCAAATAAATGATTTCCTTGTTGATGTTGGACCAACACAGTCAAAAGCGATTTTTTCGACTTACATTGGCAGCAGGAAAATTCCTGTTGTTTCTGTCAAAGATTATAAAAAAGGAAAAGTTTCCTGTATTTTTGCCGGTGGTACCAGACAGACCTGGAAAAACTTTGATTTCAGAAAAATTGTGATCAGATGCATTGCCTGGATGCTTGGAGAAAAACAAAAGGAAAAAACAATCCATTGTGGACTGGTTGGTTATGGCCCGATGTTTGGAATGGGAAAGGGGCATGCAACCTGGATTAATTCCACACCTGGAATGAAAACTGTAGCTGTATGCGATACAAATCCTGAAAGGGTTAATGCAGCCAGACAGGAACTGCCTGATTTGATGGGATATTTTACCAATCTTGAGGAAATGCTGAAAATGAAAGAAGTAGACCTTGTTGTGGGCATTGTTCCTCACAATGTACATTTTGAAGTGGCAATGAAAAGTTTTGACTATGGTAAACATATGATCCTTGAAAAGCCTTTCTGTATTAATGTGGAAGAAGCAAACAAAATGATAGAAACAGCGAGAAACAACAAACTGATGCTCAGCGTATTCCACAATAGAAGATGGGATGGAGACTATATTGCAATAAGAAATATTGTTGACAACGGCTTAATTGGAGACATTTTTCACCTTGAGTGTTTCATTGGAAATTATTCACATCCACGCTACTGGTGGCGCTCTGACAAAAAAATCAGTGGTGGAGTGATGCACGACTGGGGAGCACATTTTATTGACTGGATTTTAAATCTTGTTCCATCAAGAATTGCTGGCATATCAGGTGATTTTCAAAAAAGAGTGTGGTTTTCTGTTTCAAATGAGGACCATGGTCAGGCATTGATAAGATTTGAAAATGGTGTGACTGCTGATTTTATGATTTCATCGATTGCAGCGATCAACAGGCCAAAATGGAAAATTCTTGGAACAAAAGGAGCCATTGAGGTCAACTGGGATACTCCGGATAGAATCAATGTTGTGAGTTTTGTTTCAGGAGTAAGACAGGAGGGAATTGTGAAAATCACTCCATCCTACGGGCATACTGAGTATTACAGAAACATTGCTGACCATCTTTTGATGGAAGAAGAATTGATTGTAAAACCAGAGCAGTCCAGAAGAGTCATCGGCGTTATTGAGGCAGCAGAAAAGGCATCAAAACTGAATAAAATTCTTCCACCATTTGAAAATTGCGAATGAAAAGCGAAAGAATCATTAACATTAATGGTGTTTTTTCGCACACTGGGTAAGGGTTATATTGCATAGCCGTTGTGTAACAACTGCCAGTTTTTCTACACTTAAAAGGAAATCAAATGACTGGTTCTGGAACGCTGCTGGCAGGAGTAGCAGAAATAGATATAACTCCCCCTATCGGAACATTTCTTGCTGGTTCATTGAAACCAAGACAGTCCACAGGTATTGAAGACCCCCTCTATGTGAAGGCAATTTCCCTGCAGTCAGGAGAAAAAAATCTTGTATATGTGATTTTTGACCTTGTTGCTCTTGATAGAAATTGCGCTGAAATTGGGATGAAACTTACTTATGAAAAAACAGGTATTCCACCAGAGTCCATTGTATGGGCAGCAAGTCACACTCACACTGGTCCCTATACAGGTGGACTGTTTCTTGATGAAAGTTTGCTTGACAGAAAATATCTGGAAAGTATTCCAGAAAAAATGGCGCAGTGCATTGCAATGGCTGAAAAAAATAAGAAAGCTGTCAAATTTTCAAGAACGAGAAGTTTTCACTACGGGTTGTCTCATAATAGAAGAATCCTGTTTAAAAATGGTCGTGTGGTTAATACATGGCTTCTGCATAATGCGCCAGATGATGTTCAATCCATAGGAAGTGCAGGTCCCATTGACCCTGAAATTGGTATCTTTTGTTTTGATGATTTGCACGGTAATCCTGTTGCCATTATTTTCCATTTTACACTTCACACAAATACAAATTTTGGTCCTAAGTTCAGTGCAGATTATCCTGGTGTTGTGGCAGCAAGAATCAGAGAAAGATTCGGGCCCGATGTGATTACACTTTTTATGCCTGGTGCATGCGGAGACATCAATTCAACAGGTTTAAAACACAGGCAAGTGGGAGATGCCCTTGCTGAAAAAATCATTTCTGCTATTGAAACAAGAAAACCCGCATCAGGACCTGTTTTTCTTGATGTAAAGAAAAACGAAATCACTGTGCCGATAAGGGATTTTTCAAAAGACCAGACAGATAGAATTATGACTTCTGGCTGGGATGAAGAATCTCAGAAAGTTTTCTTCAAGGAACTCGAGATTATGCGAAAGACAGGCAGAAAAGAAGACAGGACTGTTCTTCAGGCGTGGTGTATAGGTGATACTGGCTTCGTTTCATTGCCAGGAGAACTTTTTGTGGAATGGGGATTGAAAATCAAAAAAGAAAGCTCATTTCCATTCACATATCCGGTTGAACTTGGTGGCGACTATCTTGGATATCTGATTACGCAGCAGGCATGGAAACAGATTGGATATGAATCTCTCATTGCAAGAAGTGCAAGGCCCACTCCTACTGGAGTTGAAAAAATGGTTCAGAAGGCAATAGAAATGCTTTGTGAAATCTATAAAGAAAAAGGAGAAATGAAAAAATGAAAAAACTAAAAATTGGCATTGTGGGACTTTCACGAGGAAGAGGCTTTGTGGGTGTCTTTTCATCTCATCCTGATGTTGCTGTTTCAGCCATATGTGACATTGATCAGAAAAAACTTGCTGAAGTTGGTGATGCCTTTGGACTTCCTGATAGCGCTCGCTTTAGTAATTTTGACGATTTTCTCAACAATGATACGGACATTGTCATGATCGCAACACCAATTCCTTTTCACGCTGAACAGACCATCAAATCCCTTCAGGCAGGAAAACACGTCTTATGCGAACAGACAGTCTCATATACAATTGAAGAATGTGAAAAGGTTGTTGAGGAGGTAAAAAAATCTGGAAAAAAGTTCATGATGGCTGAAAATTACTGCTATTTCCATTACATAAGAGAATGGAAAAAAATCGTAGATGCCGGTGAAATTGGAAAAATTCTCTATGCAGAAGGAGAATACATCCATAATATATTCCATCTTCTTGTAAATCAGGAAACCGGCCAGTTTTACTGGAGGCATGAAAGACCTCCGATATGGTACTGCGCCCATACACTTGGTCCGCTTTTGATGTTGATGAAAGATAGAATTGTAAAGGCATGTGGGCTGACGACAGGATTTAATATATACCCTCAGTTCAAAGACTCTCCTGGTTTTCTTGATTTTGAGGTTGGATTTTTTAAAACAGAAAAGGGTGCTGTGGTGAAGATTTTGCGAAGTCAGGTACCAGCATGTCCTCACTTTGTCTGGTACTGTCTTTATGGAACAAAAGGCCATCTTGAAAATAAAAGGGTAAAAGGTGAAGGATTTATTTACATTGCTGATAAAACTCCTGATGATGGAGAGATTTTTACCAGTTCCATTGTTGACCCGAATGCACCTGAAGAGGCAAAAAAAGGGTGGTCATGGCACATCAGAGTACTATATGATAAGAGATTTTCTGGATGCCATAAAAAACGACACCGAACCTCCTATCAATGTTTTTCGAGCAACTGAATGGACAATCCCCGGCATTATTGCCCATCAATCAGCGATGAAAGGTGGCACATGGCTTGATGTTCCAATTCTCGGATAACAAAATTTCGTAATCGGTTTTCCATAAACAGTTAACGGTTTCTGGCAGAAATTAAACAGAGGTAGAAAAAAATGGAGCAAAAAATTTTATTGAAAAACAGAATTCACAGAAAACTAAAAAATCAACCCATCAGTTATGGCGTTTGCTGGCCTGAGGGTGTGATATTTGACGAAAAGAAAATAGGACTTTTTGATGAAAAAGGAAATCGTATTCCTTGCTCTGCCACTACCTTGAACAAATGGCAGGACAACAGTATCCAGTGGACACTTCTTGATTTCATCGTTGATGTTATAGATGAATCCTCATTCAGGACTTTTTTTGCAAAAGTTATTGAAGATCAGAATCAGCCCGTGATTGAAAATCAGGTCAGGGTTGAAACAGATAAAGACAGTGTTGTGATTGACAATGGTTTTGTTACCCTTGTTCTATCTTCAAAAAAAGGACATCTTGTAGAAAAATGGATATCTTGTGGCAAAGATGTCATTTTACCTGATGGATTTGACATTAATTTCAAAAATGAAAAGGGCAAGAAATTTTCAGCAAAAAAAGGAAATCACAAGATTACACTTGAACATGTAAATCCTTTGAGATGTATTGTAAGAATCGATGGTAAGCATGGTTCTGGTAATGAGGAAATGCTTGACTATTTTTTAAGATTTGAGCTAATTGCAAACAGGGATGATGTGAAAATTACCTACTCATTCAGAAACAGGGAAATACCTGTTCCTGGAATTAAAATCAAATCATTTTATATTGAATGCAAGCCAGCCATTGAAGGAAAGGCGAAAAAATGTTTCTGTGGGAAAAACTTAACCAGGTACTATATTCCAAAATTTTTGAGGGTTGATGAGGATGTGTGTATTGTTGCTTCAGATACAGAAAACCTTGATGATTACCAGAATCAACATAAACGTGGTAACAGGGCATTTGTTTTTGTTAAAGATGAGAAAGTTTTACATGACCCTATTGACGAAAAGCCATGGTTTTTGAGAAATGTGAAGTACAGAATGAACGTGGGACAAAGACTTGTTTTTCCGTATCTGGCGCTTATTGGAAAAAATACAGGACTTCTTGTTTCCTTTCATCAAATGAACACTCTTTATCCAAAAGAATTAAAAAACAAAAAAAATACTTTTTTATTTGGCATCTGGCCTGACTGGGCAAAAGAACTTTCAATTACCCAGGGAGCAGGCAGGTCCCATATAATTTTTATCGCGCCATTACAAAGCAGTGTTTCTGACATGGAAATTCAAAACAAATACCTGAGCTGGGAAGTACCTATGATGCCTGGTTGGCCGACTCAAAATCCAGTAGAAATTTCCTGTGATATCGAGCATGTAAGAAGATGCAAAGTTTTTGCTATTGACATGCTGACTGAATATGATATGAAAAACAGGCCTCTTTTTGAAAAAAAAGTTCTTGATAGCTGGATATATGTATCGTATGGCTCGCTTGGTTGGACAGAGGAAGTCGTTCCGATGTTACCTACTGGTTTCTGGGATTATGGAGACAATGGAGCAAACAATGAAGAAATGTTCGGACATGTTTATTTCCAGAATCACCTCAGGACAGGAAATTATACCTGTTTAGAAAATGGTATCGCAATTGCACGGCATATTCTTGAAGTTGATTTTGTGGATTTCAGCATTGACAATCTTCAAAATGGTGGAATGGTTGCTCATTGTTTGAATCATAACGATGGCGCAGTATATCCTTCTCACATGTGGTTTACAGAACTTCTTTTTGCGTATGCATTAACAGGAGATATTGAATTTAAAAAGGCAGCCATCAGAATTTGTGAAAATCTCCTTAGATGGATTGAAGATGAGAAATATTTTGAAATAGTTTCTGGAGACCACAGGGAATCAGGTCAGCCCATGATTAATCTTACCTGGTGTTATGAATTTAACAGAGACACAAGATACCTGAAGGCGTGTGAGAAAATTATCAAGAAAAATCTAATGGAGCAGGTGAAAAAATATGGAAAAATGTTTGCCCCTAAGCCCCATTCAATGCCAATAAAACTTGTTAGGTACGGTGATTATGCAACATGGGAAGGAATGTTCTGGTACTGGAAAATCACAAAAGATGATGAGATAAAAAATTTTATGCTAAGTCAGTTAGAATGGCGGCTTTCAACTGAATTTATGACACCATTTGCCTATCATCGTGTCAGTGATATCAATCCTGCTGCTTATGCCTATTACATGACAGGCGACAGAATGTGGATTGACAGGGTGGCAAAGTTTATCAAGGCAGCATTCAGATGCGCAAAATGGCCTATTGGCTGGATACATTCGATGTACGCATTGAAAATTGCATTTGACCTTGGTATCATCAACGATGATGATATCACTCCACAGTAATCAGTCCTTGTACCACAGGTTATGAAATCTGAGGTTTGTGGCGTCTTTCAATAGTTTTATTACATGAATCAGACCTCGCCTGTCATCAGTTGAACCAAGAATGTGTCTATATAAAATTCCGCGCCAGGTTTTATATGTTGAAAGAAGTGGAGAATTAAAGAGTTTCTGGATCCTATCATCAATTTTTGCATGTTGTGCGACAAGTGTAAAACAGGCATCAATATTATCCTGTTTTAAGTAATATTCAATCTTTTTCTCAATTTCTCTCGTCTGCCAGAATAGATGTCCGAATTCAAGAAGAACCTTCTGATCTTTGATTCGTTTCTTTATTTTTCCCGATGTAGCCAGTTTCATTGCCTGATTGAGTTTTTCTTTGCATATCCTGTATGTACGGTCATCAAAAACCTGAAGTATCTCTGGGATACCCATTCCAATCTTACATTTCTTGCAGAATTTTCAAGTGTTTCATAATATTCAAACATTGGTGTGGCTGCCTCCCTGTAAAGGGCAAGGCAATATTCTCCTGCAAGTTTTTCCCATGTTTGATTTTCGTCCCATGTGAATCGGTTTGCCACATAAAGAGACAATCCATAGGATGTCCATATCACAGGAGAATTGAACCATTGAGAACCATATCCTTCAAATCCCTGCTGTTTTAGAAATTTTATAGTTCTTACAGTTCCTTTGCTCACAGGAAACAGCATTCCCATTGAGCCAAGTGTACTTGTCAGATAGTCGTAATACCTGAATATTCCTTTTGTGTGTGTTCTCCATTTTTTGAAAATTTCAGGATAGATTGTGTATTTTTTTGCGTCTTTTTCATATGTTGAAACCGTTGTTTGTGCAAGTGTTTTCCTTAATTCTTCTTCTGAAGGAGGGTCATCAAGAGCCCTGTCCCACTTTCTTTCATAAATACAGAAGAGCACATCAAGATTTGAAGGAAGCTCACAGTCAAAGTTATCAGGAAGTTCTGTATGACCATTGTAACTACCCACTTCAATTCTGACATCAGGAAATTCTTTCGCCACCTGTTTTGCAATCTCTGCTGCAAAAAGGACATAGTTTTTTGTGTATTGCAATTGATTTGTTGTTATTCCCTGCCAGGGTTCTTCCTGCTTTTTGCAACTGTCGCAAAAGCAGGGCGGCTGACCATCATTCGGAAAAAATGTAAATCTTTTTACATAAGGGTGGCGTCTGAAAAAATTCAAAAAGTACTCAATAAAAATTTTTTTTACTTCAGGATGTGTCCAGCAAATACCAAAAGAGTCTCTACCATCTTTCATTTTATGTAAGGCATCTGGCTTTTGTGCCGGGTTATATGCAAAATATTCAGGATGCTGCTCGAAATACTTGCTGGGTGGCATAATGGATTCGCATGCATGGCCTCCTATTGATAGGCCTGATTCTCCTCGTATTTCAACTGCCTGATGAGCCCAGATTTTTCCTTTTCCTTCAGAAAGGAGTTCTCTTTCTCCCTGAAATTCCGGGGTTTTATCTTCTTGAGGTGGCACAGAATGACTTAAACCGATTTTTGCGCACCATTCAACCATCTTTTCATCTCCATCACCAAGCACATATCGACTTTTCATAAATGGCTGGTGATAAAAGCGTCTTTCTGAAATTTCTATCGTGGGTTTTTCAGGCACAAACTCAATCTCTGGCTGGGCAAAGACGCAACCAAGTTCTCTATTGAGAAAATCATATATGCCAAGTAAGGTGCCACGACTGTCTCCGCCGATGAAAAACAAACGATTGTTATCAACAAACCTCATTATTGATTCGGGTTCCATGTTTTTTGTTTCTTCAAAGCCAATATGACTTTTTTCAGCAATGCATATGGCAGGACCATTGTCAGGCAGCCCTCTGACAATTTTGAATTTTGCACCAGAAATTTTTTTCAGGTATTTTTGAAGTTGTTTTGCAGAATGGATTTCAACAGGAAATGGTTTTTCTGGAATATGGATATTGCAGAGTGCGATACCGTCTTCAACGATTTTCATATTTCTCCTTTTGTTTCAGAAGATAGAACAGATAACCAGTTTCTTTGTCAAACATCATCTGGTAAAACACCTGCTGGAATCTATTGCCATTTTTAAGAAATGGCTTTTTCACCTTCCCCATCAGATAACTGAGAATCTGGACATTCTCACAACCTGCATTGATATAATCAACGATATCTTTTCCAGTATAAATACCACCTGTTCCTGAAATGCTGGCATCTGGATGTAGGTGATGAACTTTCCTGATTTGAACAAGGTTTCTTTTGCGAAGTTCAATGCCGCCATGAGCACAGCCATATTCTGTTTTGTAAATTCGATTTGCGATAATTACGCCATCAGCCCCTCCACCAAGAGAAGATTCAACCATTTTTATCTGAAACTCAAGTCCGTAATCAAGGTTCATAATTTTCGGGAAAACATTGATATCCTTGAAAATTTTCTTTATCATCACAGGTATTTCTTTATACCATCGTAAAACCGTCCTCTGATTCATTAACTCGTCTTGTTCTTTCAAAAATGGGCAGAAGTCAATTTCAAATATTCTATATCCAATTTTGTACAGGGCTTCAGTCGTGTAAATCCATTCGTCTTCATTGAAATCACTATCAAAAGATGGAAGATGTCCCAGTATAGAAGCAGCGACAAGAAAATCAGAAGAATTGAACTTTATTGCATCAAGCGCAAAATTCAGATAATCATCAAGATTTCTTACATCAAGCCCCCCATCCCAGTGAATGATCGGATAACGACCTTCTGTATCTTCATTGTCATAAACTGTTTCAACATAGGTGGGTTTTTTTCGTAGTTTTATCATTGAACAATGTCCTTTTTCATCCTCCGCCACAACAGACTTCAATACGCATCCCGCAAAGCCAGCTTCTTTGATTCTTTCAATCTGAGAGATAGAAGTTGTCATCTGCCCAGGAGCGACAATGAGACAATTCTTTAATTGATGTTTGCCATATCTGGCTTTGATATCAATCTGTAATTGGTCCAGAACGATTAAGTCAAAATTTTCAGGGATTGGATGAAAAAGAAAGTGTTGTGCAAGTTGATTGAGACGCAATGAGAAGCTCATAAAGAAATCCTGACAAGAATTTTTGAAAGCAATTGCTTTTCAATTTTATCAATTTCCAGTAGTGGTTGATGAACATACGCATGCCTGAAAATGCCCTGCCTTACGAGCACATATTTCATTCGCGTTCTGTAATCCCTCACTGGAGAAGAAAAACAAAAATCGCACAATTCCTTGATAGGTGCAAATTTTTCAATTGCCTGATTGTATTGGCCAGAAATCGCAAGATTGATTGCTTCTGCCTGTAGATCTGTAAAAACCGAACCAAACCCAATGAGTGCACCATCAGCACCAAGGATGAACGATTCAATAATGAAGTTGTCATTGCCTGTAAGAAGTGAAATTCTTTTTGGAAGTGAATGTAAAAGTGTATGCATCTTCCTGAATTTCAGTGCATCAAAACTTGCTTCTTTTATTGCAACCACACTGTCAATCTGGACAAGTTCTTCGATGGTTTAATCTGAATAAAAAACCCCTCCGAGATCTTCCTGCAATTGAAAAAGAATGAGCGGAACCCCAATTTTTGAAAGAGCCTTGTGATACTCAATGGTTGCCTTATCTTTTCCTTCTGAACCCCTAAATGCAAAATGGGGAAACACAAGGAAATAGTCAGCGCCCAGATCCTTATACCTTTTCCCGTATTCAAGTGCCTGTTGTGTTGTTGGAGCGCCAAGCCCGCACACCACAGGAATATTTTTTAAGTACTTCTTTGTAATTGTAAGAATTTCTTCTCTTTTTTCCTGCGAAAGGAATGCGCCCTCGCCTGAATCGGTATTAACAGCAATTGCAGCGATTTTAGCAGGAACAATATACTGCTGCAGGTATTTTTCAAGTACATCTTGCTCGATTTCCATTTTTTCGTCAAATGGAATTACAATTGCCGGAATCAGTCCGTGTAATTTTTTGTCCATACCACCTCCAGATTTAAATTTGTTTCAATGCATCGTGGAGAAACACGATATCCTGCTGAAACTTTAATTCTGAAGGTCTTTTATCAAGGGCTTCAAGGGAAATAAATCCCAGGAAGTTTGCCTTTTGAAGTGCTTTAATAATTGCAGGCCAGTCAAGGTCCCCTTCTTCAAGAGAGCCAAATTCCATTTTGTATTTTCTTCCTGAAATTGCGCCTTCACGAATTTCCATCTGTTTGCAGTTTTTCGCGTGAACATGCGCAAGATATTTCCCGCAGACACTGATAAAATATTCAGGTCTTGTAAAACCTTCAACCGCAGAATTTCCAGGATCAAAAATTATTCCAAAGTGCTTTTCAGGAAGTCCATCCACCAGTTGCCTGCATGCATTGGGAGTACAGCAGATATTGTAGTGATGTTGTTCAATATTCAACCTGACGTCAAACTTTTCTGCCTCTGGCAGGACAGTTTTTTCAAGCCATGTTCTCTGTTTTTTCATTAATTCTTCAACGGATTCATTCCCATCAAATACATGACTGTGACACCTGACATTTCTTGTTTTCAGGATGCATGCTGCCTCAAAAATTCTGCTGATATAGTCAGATGTTTCATTAAAGTTGAAATAAGGAGCAAGTCCCGCGCACTCAAGACCTGAGCCATCCATCATTTTTGAAACATTCATGGCAGAATTTTTTAAATCTGTGAGGTCTATGTGAGCTTTTTCTCTGCACCACCATTCAATTCCATCACATTGATATTTTTTTGCCAGTTCAATGACTTCCTGAGCTTTTTTATCAGACGCAGACAGAGAATACACAGAAATCTTCATCTTTTTTCCCTTTTAAAATATTGTTATGTCACCCTCTCCTATCCCAGTGAGGGAGAAGGGGGTGCGGGGCACTCTTTTATGGCATTACCAGAATTCGCTTTTATTATACAAAAAATACTTTACAAAAACAACCCTTCTATTGTGCCAATAAAATTTTCTTTTAGACGAAAATAAAAATTGTCCCAGTCAGAGGCATATTGATAAAGCGCGCTTTGAGCAATTTTCTTTGTGATCATAGCATCAAGGTATGGTCTCATTTCATGTTTGTTTAAAATCTGCATAATTCTTTTTATCCCGAGTATTTTCACAAGGTTTTCAGGAACATAAATGGATACAATTTTCTCAATCAGGGCAGTATATTTTTTCAACTTATTCAGTTTTGTATAAAGATACTCCTGCAATTGCAAGAGCATTTCACTTGTTTCCATGCTTAATACATGCAAAGGCTTTCCTGTTTTTTCGCCAAGTTCAAGCAGCATCTTTGTTTCAGCAATTGCGTTTCTTTCAATCATCGAAAATACTGACTTTACAAGTTCAATTTTGTTTTTTTGATGTTTCACAAGGATTTCTTCGTACCTGTTTCCAAGAAGAAAAGAAGGCAAAACTTCAGCAAGTGAACTGCTTGTCACTCCTCCCTTGTTTGCTGAACAATCCCTGATTTGTAAAATTCCCATTTTATGAATAACATCTCTTGCTGTGTCATCAAAAAAGACATTGGCGCCTTCTACAATAATTTTTAATTCAGAAAACAACTGCAGAAATTTTTCAACATTGCCAGCATTGATGGTTGCCCTGAATCCACCACACGGTATAAAAACATTGATATTTGCCCTCTGTATGTACTTTCTCATTTCTGTATTGGAAAGAAAGTTTCTGTGAAAGAATGTTCCATCTTCAACGATAGTGCTGTCAGGCAATACGAATTTTTGTTTTACTCGCGGGACTTTAAAACCCTGTGGACTGAGTTTTTCATCCGGATACGCAAGAGTGTTTTGTCTTGGATTTGTGTGCCTTGCCAGCGCAATTTTCATCAGTTCCTTTCTATCCAGTCCCATGGGGTCAAAGAGCACGCTTCCGCTATCAATGATAAGTTTAATTTTTCCTTTATACGACTGAATCTGATTTGCGCCAAGATCTCCATCAGGACCACCTGTCATCATCAATGATGTTTCCTCTTCTTTCATTCCAGCATGATTCAATACAGTCCGCAGACATGCCATAATACCTGTGGTTGTCATTCCACTGGAATAAATATTTTCACCAATCTTTCTGTAGATTTCCTCAGTGTTTTTTGTGGTGATAATTGTTTTTCCTTCAATTTGAAGTTCTGTCCCAGTCTCTTTTGGAAAAAGTCCAAAAACCTTTTTATCCTGTGTCTGACCATACGCATCGTGTGGGATGCCTGTTGATTTTCCTGTGGTTATTGTTCTCCAGTATTTATACTTTCGTGTTTTTGCAAGATATGCTATATCGTCCATCAATGAACCTGTCCCCTCATCAGGACCAAAGAAAACCATTTCTGGCTTTCCATAATAATCCACAATTTCTTCTGAAGCGATCACAAGGTCAAGTATGCCATTGGCAAAATCAAGCACAGAATTCAGTCCCTCCACAGCATAGTCTGGATATGGAACAATCACTGACTTTGCTCCACTTTCGGCAATGTCTTTGTGCTTTAATCTCTGCGCCACTGGTCCCAGCTCATAATTCAATAGTGGCATGTAATCCAGTTCTGTCTCATAGTTGTTTTTTGTCACCCTGATCAATCTAACGCCACCACGAGAGATTTCTTCAGCTCTCATCATTGTGCCGATGGCGTAAAATCCTATCACGAAAAACGCACTTTCCACCTTTTTCTGAAAGACCACAGGATCAAGAATATTGCCAGTAAATTTAAAAGCAAAGGAACGTTTGATAATCTGATAGAAATTCGTTTTCAGGGTTTCAGTGACAATCTTGCTCATGAACAGAAATATGTCTGCGGTGGTGCTATCGTCCGCAAAAGTAATTTTCACCTGTCTTTCGTAGTCCTCAATCTGATGCAAAATTTTTTCCAAACTCTTTTCAGGTTGAGCCGGATTAAATCTCTGATCAAATATTGTAAAAATTCTTTTTACAAAATCAGGTTTCTGTTTGATTGCTGATTTGATGACAGACCTGCTGTATTCAGCCCTGTTCGATTCAAAGATCCTTCTTGCAAATGCATCTTTCATTTCTTTTTCTGAAAAAGATTCCATGATATTTCTGTCCACTGGATCTGTTTTGTGAATAAAGGTGTGAACAAAAATAGAAGCAACAATCGCAAAAAGATACTCAAAGAAACTTAATTGTCCACCAGTGTAAAGTTCGTCAAGTTCAGACGGCTGGATTGCCAATAAAAAATGCAACCTGTTTATTGCTGTCTGAATCTTTTCTGAAGAAATACCACCTTCAACGTAAAGAGAACAAATGGATTCAATTCTTCCTGTTTTGCCCCTATATGTCTCCCAGTATGCGCGGTTCAACGTAATACCAATTTCTTCAAGCATCTTTCTGACAGTGGGAAGCACAGAGATTGAGAAGTCCTCTTTGAACATTATACGGATTTCACCTGTGTTGTTTGATTTTGAAACAAAGATGATGGGAACAAAACTTTTTTCGGCCTTTTTTAGAAATTTTTCATATCTTTTTTTTGTCACTTCTGGCACAGGCAATCCGGAAACGATTTCATTGAACGCAAAAGGGGATTGTCCTGGTTTTATATCTTTCAATTCCTTGCATTTTTCGGGTCTGATGATGTATGTGTAGTAGTGATGTTCTTTTCCATAATAGTACTCAATCCTGTTTCCTGACATTACCGGATTTAATATTTTTTCCATCCTGTCGCGGTTTTCTGCTGTGGCAATCCTTACCTGCACTCCACCTTCCACTGTAAATGGAACTTCTGAAACTTCGCTTCGCAATACATAGGAATTGCCTTCTTTTTCTAAATTACTTGCGATGGTTTTTAAAACTGTTTTTAAGGAGTCCTTTGAAAGTCCTTTAAAAAAATATTCTGGAAGTCCAAGGTCACTGAGCAAGATACCCGCAGCAGCATTGATGCAGGAAGCAGTTAACAGTCCTTCTTCTGCAAGTTCAATCACACACTCGTAAAGCAAACTTGCGTCAAGCCCGCACTTTTTCGCCTTTTCAATAATTGAACTGATTTCAGTTTGATTTGTATTTTTCATAAATATCCTAATTTATCTTACTTTGTTTTAAAAAAACTTTCAAGAAAACCCTTCACTTTCCTTTAAAAAGCGTGTTTTTGACAATACCCAAAAAATGGTAAGATATGATTAGCCGAAAGGAATGGCAATGCATAAATTCAACATTTACCGGACAGGGGTTTTTTTATGTTTGCTTGCCGGGGTTGCACCAGGGATTTCGGCTGCACGCATTGATTCCACAACCCGCAACCATTCTATTAGCCAAGAAACTGTTTTAATTGCAGAAAATGGTGCTGCAAAACTGCCAATCATTATTTCTGAGAAAGCAAGTAATAACACAAAGGAGCGTGCAATTGAACTTGCTTCATACCTTGAAAGGATTACAGGCGCAAAATTTGAAGTGAAAACCGGCGCAGCAGGTCCTGGAATCCTGCTGGGGACGATTACAGAATTTCCCACACCTTCAGCATCTGAGGGATTGAAAATCTACGATGTCTATGACGGCCGCGATGCCTATGCAATCCGTACAGAGTCCGGCAGTGTCAAGTTGCTGGGCGCAACTGACCTGGGTGTTTCCCATGCAATGAGCCGGTTTTTGACCTTACTTGGCTGTCGCTGGTTCTTTCCGGGGCCGGTGTGGGAGGTAATTCCAAAGATTTCAAAATTGAGTTTCAACATCAATGAAACTGATCGACCCGAAGTACTGGGGATGAATTTTGGATACGATCTCGGACAACAGTATGAAAAAACAGACCCTGATGCAGGCGAAGCCACAAAGTCCTGGAACAGGAAAAACCTTATGGCTACAGGGTTTAAGAGTGCAGCTGGCCATTGTGCTCATGTAATTGTTAACCGTTTTCGCAAGGAGTTTGAGCAACATCCGGAATATCGGGCACTGATAGAAGATAAGGACGGAAAGCGTTTCAGAACAGGGACGCAATATTCACCCACAGACCCAAGATGGCAATGGGGGCAACTGTGTGTTTCAAATCCTGAAGTTGTGAAACTGGCATGCCAGTACGCAGATGAATTTTTTGATAAAAATCCTGACGCTGATATGGTGGGGATGGGTCCTGACGATGGCGGCGACTGGTGCCTCTGCCCTGAATGCGCTAAACTCGGGGATTACGGTAATCAGGCGTTTTATCTTGCCAACCAGGTTGCAAAACACATTCAGAAAACCCATCCTGGTAAACTTGTGGGACTTCTTGCTTACAACTGGCACTGTGACCCTCCGGATTTTCCGCTTGAGCCCAATGTATATGTGGAACTGACTACTACCTTACTTACAAACACAAAATTTGGGTTTGACCGTCTTCTGGAAGTATGGCCAAAAAAGGTCAAATACTCCGGACTTTACGATTACTGGGCCGTTTATGACTGGACAAGAGACAATATGCCTGCTGGTCGAACCGGAAATCTTAAGTATGTAGCAGAGAAAATCCCATTTTACATCAAGCATGGTCTTGCCTGTATGCGTGCGGAAAGCGGCAACAGTTGGGGTGGACAGGGTCCTGGCTATTACCTTGCCATCCACCTGATGTGGAATACATCCGCAGATGTTGAGGCACTGAAAAACGATTTCTACGAAAAAGCGTTTGGTCCTGCGGCAAAAGAGATGAAGGCATATTACCAGCACACTGATCTGGGCAACGAGCCATTTGTTGGTCCTACCTTTTACCGCATTTGTTGCGATTACCTTGAATCCGCTGAGAAGGCTGCAAAAGGTCATCCTGATGTGTTGGCGCGCATTGAACAACTGAAGCAGTATAATGCCTATGTCTACCTGCTGAACAAGGAACGCGACACGACTCTGCCACCTGAAGAACGCAAGAAATGGGCTTTTGAAACACTCAGATGGAACTATCGCATGCGCAACACATACATGACCTTCTGGACTTTTTTGCTGGCATGACATCTGCTCAATGGGCAAAAGAATTCAAGGAGGACTCCTGGGATTGGTATAAGAACTACTGGGTACTGAAAAAGCCAGAACAAATTCCCTATCGCGATTCCAGCCCGATTACGCCAGAAGAAACCGCCCGCTGGTTTCAGCAGATGAAGAAAGATTACGGCGAAGTTCCGAAAATTACTGAGATAAGTTTCAGCAAGAAACTTGTTGCGCCCGGGTGGGTTTCAGATACTCCGAATTCTCAGAAGAACAATAAGGTTATTTTTCACGGTCCATTCACGATGGCTCTTGCCAGTTTAAAAGGTGAGTCATTGCGGTTTTCAATGAACCACGGAACCATGTATCCGAACAGTCCTGCTGGCGATTATGTTCTGACAGATATGTCAGGCAGGGAAATTACAAGGGGCATAGTGCCGATATGTCCGAAAATCCCGACTGAGATTGAACTGAAGGTGCCTGGTGCAGGTGTCTATTATTTTAAATTTGATGACCATGGTGGTGGAACGGTCTTTATGCCATCTACTGGTCTGCGCGCGGCTTTTGTGCCTGAAGGACCAAGAGGTTACACTCTACTCTCCCGCATATGGTTTTATGTTCCAAAAGACACCACAGAGATTCAATTTGCACCTTCGTGCGGCGGAATAAGATTCGGGATACAGAGTCCTGACGGAAAATGGCTTGAATGCAAGGATAGGCCAGACCTTCCTGCCAGAAAAGACGGGCTTAATTTCAGGGCAGACGGCTATTACTATGTGATACCGGTGCCAGCAGGCATGGATGGCAGAATGTGGGAATTGTCTATGGCTCAGTGTGGTTTCCACATGCGATTTTTCAATATTCCGACAGTCCTGTCTCTGTCTTCAGATGGGCCAATCATTCCAGAAGAAGTGGCGAAAAAAGATGGACTTTTAAAATAATAGGAGGAGCAATGAAGCCAGTTTATTTGATAGCCAGTATCTTTATAGGAATTTCTTTGTTGAAAGCCGCACCAATCACTATCGTAGAAAATGGCAAGCCCCAGGCAGTGATTGTGGTTGCTGCTGATGAGCCAAAGGCAGACAAAGCCGCCACAGAAATTCAAAAATACATTGAAAAAATGAGTGGCGCGAAATTGCCCATTGTGAAGGAAGGAGAACCAGTAAGTGCTACGGTTTCAATTTTTGTTGGACATACAAAGGCAGCAGCAAAAAACGCAGTGTTGATTCCTTCTGGCTTCAAGGAAGTTGTGGGAGACCCGAAAGTGTTTGAAGAGGAAGGACTTGTAATAAAGACAAAAGGAAAAACCATTTTCATAGGCGGCAATTCAGATGGGCCATACCAGGGCACAATCTATGCTGCCTATGAATTTCTGGAGCGACTGGGTTGCCGATGGTATTTTCCAGGAGAATGGGGTGAGGTCATTCCTGAAAATAAAACAATTACATTTCCAGAGACAGATTTACAGTCAAAACCTGACTTTGCGATTCGCGAAATCGGACTGGGTGGATGGATTCCTTCAAGCCGGCAGGAGCAGGCTATATATGCTGACTGGCAAAACAAGGTCAAGATGACAAATACTTTTTTCTATCCACCTGTCGGTGATGGGTTACTTGCATACCTGATTCCTCCGAATGAATTTTATCCCAAAGAGCCAGAACTGTTTGCGATGAACCAGCAAGGAAGTCGCGAACCTATAAAATGGTATAACGGAAGATATTATGAGAAGGTTACAATGCTTGCGCTTGGAAACCCGCGCACACTTGAAGTTGCTGTTCAAAATCTCAAAGATGCATAAGCAGGAAAACGTCCCAGATTGGGGAATATGTCTCCGACAGGCAATGGTTTTGGTATCAGTCCGCCTGATGGCGCGGTTTTTGATTATGACCCAAAGTACAAGGACCTCAACCAGAATTTTAATTATCCGACCTATATCCATCACCCGATGACCAGTGAAGAATTCTTCACATTTGCCGCAAAACTCGCTAAAGAATTTCCTGATAAGTGGTATCCACCATGGCGTATGCTGGCCGAGAGATGCCACCGCAGGGTGTGAAAATTCCGCACAATATTGCAGTAATGTATGCTCCGATTTCCTCCTGCGTACTTCATCCTGGTAATGATCCTGCCTGCTGGCGACGAAGTGAAACAATCAGTATTATGCGACAATGGTGCAAACTCACCCCGCATGTGTGGCTGTATGATTATAATCCAGGATTTTTGCTTGGCTGTTTTGTGCCTGAACGGGATGTGGCGAACTTTGCAGTCAATGTCAAACTCTACAAGGATATGAAACTCAAAGGGTTTCAGACAGAAGGTCGCAAGGCGTTCATGCAGACATGGATCAGTTGGTATATACGCAGCAAATTAATGTGGGATGCGAATGCGGATGTAGAAGCACTTAAGAAGGATTTTTATACGAGATTTTTCGGAGCAGAGGCAGGACCCTTTGTTCAACAATGGTGGGATGAGTGTGAAAAAGCACTGGCTGCCACCACAATGCACTGTCACGAGGATTGGCTGGTCAATCATATTTACACTGTCCCATTCACAAAAAAGATTCATCAGTATGTTGAAAAGGCAGCGAAGTGTGCAATGACACCAGAGCAGAAAGAACATTTCAATGCATTTGCTCTCATTGCTGACCATCTTGAAGCATACTCAGCCAAAGAAGAAGCAGAAAAGAATCTGGACTATGCAGAAGCAGCCAGGCAGGCCCAGCGTATGGAAGACGACAAGAAAAAATTGTATGCCATTTATCCATTCTTCATTGGACCAAAGTATCATCCAGAATTCACAAATGGCCAGGAAGTCAAATACAGACAACTTTATTCAATGACCAATGGTGAAACAGGAATTATGATAGCGCCTGTTCCTCTTGTGGCAAAATTCAAGAGAGACCAATTTAATGAAGGCGTTGTTGGCCAGTGGTATCTTCCTGAATTTGATGATACAAACTGGGAAACCAAGAATACATTTTTCACATGGGATGCCCAGGACAAGCCGGAAGACGCAAAAGGTCATGATTATGATGGCTATGGCTGGTACCGTTTTACTGTCAGTGTGCCATCAGATGCAGTCAACAAACCGCTCAAACTCCACCTTGGTGGTGTGATCAATGAGGGATGGGTCTGGATAAATGGAAACTATGCCGGGCACCGTCCGTGGAACCTCTGGTGGGCAGGTCGAGACGCACTGGAAATGAATGTAGATGTAACAGGTAAGGTGAAGCCAGGTGCCAATATCGTTGCTGTGCGGGTCTGGAACAACGCAGAAATCGGCGGACTATTTCGCAGAGGATTCCTTTGGTCACCCAAAAAATAAAATTGGCCCGTATTTCCTCATAAATAGATCTATTTGAAATATTTTTTATTTGTAAGAGATGG
>JBMFLH010000007.1:0-4818 GCA_049971295.1 Candidatus Ratteibacteria bacterium
GGGACAATTTGAAGAGCGAAAAAAATTGGTATCGTCAAAAGCATTGTGGCTGAAATTGACAAAAGTTATTAAAATCAATAGAATATAATACGCTACGACAACAAGAAAGGAAACATGGATGCAATTGATTTAAAGCCCGGTATGATTGTAGATGTTGACGGAGTGTTATATACTGTGATGAGCGCCACTCATACTCATGCCCAGCAACGAAGGGCTGTAATGCGAATCAAGTGCAAGGACCTCAAGTCAGGAAAAACCAATGAGTTTGTCTGGCGGTCTGACAGGCCTGTAAATGTCGTATATGTTGAAGAGATACCAATGACTTACCTGTTCAAGGATAATACAGGTTTTCACTTTATGAATTCCACAACCTACGAACAGGTAACTCTTTCTGAAGAAATCATCGGGGAAAAACAGTATTACCTTCTTGAAAATATTGAAGTGACAGGGCTTGTCCACGACGGAAGAGTCCTTGACATAAAGCCACCGATTTTTGTAGATTTGAAGGTCGTTGAAACAGAACCTGGGTTCAAAGGAGATACTGTCCAGGCAGCAAAAAAACCAGCCAAACTCGAAACTGGACTTGTGATACAGGTGCCTTTGTTCATAAACACTGGCGACATTATCAGGGTTGATACGCGCACCAATGAATATATAACAAGGGCATAGTTGCTTTCTTTTGCTCTAAACCAGGATAACAGTGGAACCAGAAGAATTAAAAAAATATGTAAATTTTATGAAGGAACATGGACTAACTTACCTTGAAGTAAGAAAGGGTGATTTTCATTTGATTTTACAATCCGGTAATGATAGTTTGCCTGTTAATGTTGCCAGAAAATTCCAGGAGCAAAGAGTAATTGAAGAAAAAATAGACAAGTCTATAGAATCAAAGGAACAGGAAAATCTTGTTCAGGTGAAATCGCCTCTGATTGGTACATTTTATAGAGCTCCTTCTCCACAGTCGCCGCCCTTTGTAGAAATTGGTCAGGTGGTAAAAAAAGGGACAACACTCTGTATCGTTGAAGCGATGAAGGTTATGAACGAAATTAAGGCGGAATGCTCTGGCAGAGTAAAGAAGATTCTTGTTGAAAACGGTTCACCGGTTGAATATGGACAGGTGTTATTTTTACTTGAACCGGTGGAGCAACAGGAAACTTGATGTTAAAACGTATTTTCATCCCGAATCGCGGAGAAATTGCGGTAAGAATCATACGTGCATGCAGAGAACTCGGTATCACTTCTGTGATAGGATATTCTGAAGCTGACCGCGAAAGCTTACCTGTGATGCTCGCTGATGAAAAAATCTGTATAGGTCCTGCTTCTCCGCTTGAAAGTTATCTGAATATACCTGCAATTCTCAGTGCTATGGAAGTTACAGGGGCTGATTCTGTGCATCCCGGCTATGGGTTTCTTTCCGAAAATCCATTTTTTGTTGAAGTGTGCCACTCGTCAAGAATTGTTTTTATTGGTCCGCGACCGGAAAATCTGCGTTTGATGGGAGACAAATCAGAAGCAAGAAGAACCGTGAGAAAAGGCCACTTACCCGTGATTCCAGGTGTTGATAGCCTTGTGGATATTGAAGATGCCAGAAAGCAGGCAAGAAAAATTGGGTTTCCAGTAATTATCAAGGCATCTGCTGGTGGAGGCGGAAGAGGAATGAGAATCGCACATACTCCAGATGAGTTTCATGCATTCTGGCATGCATGCCAGCAGGAAGCAAAGATTGCTTTTGATAATCCTTCTCTGTACATTGAAAAATTTATTGAAAGACCCAGGCATATCGAAATACAGGTGTTAGCTGATGAATATGGGCATATCCTTGCTTTCCCTGAAAGGGATTGTTCCCTTCAAAGAAGACATCAAAAATTGATTGAAGAAACCCCATCTCCAGCGGTTGACGCGCGCGTCAGAAGAAAATTACAAAAAATAGCGAGAAAAATATGCAGGATTATCAACTATGAAAATGCTGGAACCATTGAGTTTTTAATGGGAGGAAGACACGTCTATTTTATGGAAATGAACACAAGAATTCAGGTTGAACATCCGATTACAGAAATGATTACTGGTTTTGACCTTGTGAAAAACCAGATTGAAATCGCATCAGGCGAAAAAGTGAGGTACCACTACAGATTTGTTCCATTTACAGGACACAGTATCGAATGCAGAATCAATGCAGAAAATCCTGACAGGGACTTTCTTCCTTCTCCCGGGAAAATCACAAAACTCATTCTGCCAGGTGGCCCTGGTATCAGGGTGGATACTCATATTTATGAAGGATATGTCGTTCCGCCATTTTACGACAGTTTGCTTGCAAAACTCATTAGTTATGGAAGGACAAGACAGGAAGCGATCTCAAGGATGCAAAGGGCATTAAATGAAATGAAAATTGAGGGAATATCAACGACCATTGATTTTTATAAAGTGGTGCTTGACCATCCTGTATTTCAATCAGGAAGATACTATGTGGGATGGCTTGAAAAACTTTTGAGTGATTTGAAAAATAAACAGGCGGTTGTTTCAGCAGCAGGAGGCTAACATGCCAAATGGAGAAAAAGAACAACTTGGCTCAGTAAAAATCGATGACGAGGTGATTGGAACAATTGCAGCAATAGCAGCCAAGGGTATTCCCGGCGTTTATAAAATTGCAACCAGTTTCGTTGGTGGAATTGCTCTTTTTTTCAGGAAAATTCCTGACGCAGGAGTAAAGGTTTCTGTAAAAGAAGATGGAGTCAGATTAAATCTCGGAATTATTATTGAATACGGAATTAATATCCCTGAACTTACCTGGAAGGTTCAAAAGGCAATAAAAGAAGAAGTTGAAAAGGCAACTGGATTCAAGGTATCACAGGTCAACATTGTTGTTGAAGGGATACATCACCCAGACTTTGTTAAAGGGTCACTGTAAAGAAAATATGATTGACCTTCATACGCATTCATTATTGAGCGACGGAGTGCTGCTGCCCTCTGAACTTGCAAGAAGGGCAGAGGAAAAGGGTTATATCGCAATGGCGATGACAGACCATGTTGACGCATCAAACTTTGATTTTGTAATTCCGTCAATTGTAAGGTTTTGTGAATCAATCGATAAATCAATGAAAATAAAGGTAATTCCTGGTTGCGAAATTACACATGTTCCACCTCAAGATATTAATGAACTGGCAATTGCTTGCAGAAAATGCGGCGCAAAAATTATCGTTGTTCATGGAGAAACACCAGTAGAGCCAGTAAAAAAGGGAACAAACTCTGCAGCGCTTGAATCAGATATTGACATTCTTGCTCATCCAGGTTTGTTGACAGAAGACCAAGCCATCATCGCAGCAGAAAAAAAAATCGCAATTGAAATTACAACAAGAAAAGGACACTCTCTTGGAAATGGACTTGTGGCAAAATTGTGGAATAAATATAAATTCCCGGCTGTATTGAATACTGACAGCCATTATCCTGAAGACCTGGTCGACATAAATTTTGCAAAAACTGTTTTACTTGGCGCAGGTCTGGAAGAAAAGGACACTGAAATTGTTTTTTCAACAGGTTTAACAATCGCAAGAAAATTTTTCCCCGAACTATGAAAGGCTTGATAAAACACAACCAGATTGCTGTTGTTTTAACAGGCGGCGAGCCAGAAAAGGTTTTGAAAAAAATACAAAATTTTACTGGTTGGATTGAGTTAAGAATTGACTGTTTTATAAGAAAATTTCCGGAAAATGATGTCTGCAAATGGTCAGAACAAATCAGGGAAAAAACACAAGCAAAAATTATTGCAACAGTAAGATGGTATAAAGAAAGTCAGGATCCCGATTTTATAATTCCGGACAATAAAAGAATTTCTCTTTATGAATCAATTGCTGATTATGCTGACTATTTTGATGTTGAGATTAAAAGCAAAATTGCGCCTGATGTATTATCCCTGGCAAAAAAGAAAGGGAAAAAAGTTATTCTATCCTATCATGATTTCAAAAGATTTTCTTCTTTGAAACTGCTGATAAAACTGAAAAAAGAGGCACAGAATTCTGGAGCAGATATGATAAAGGTTGCCGTAAGAGCTGAAACTGAAAAACAGCTATTGCAATTATGTCAGTTTGTTTTGCTTGCAAAAAAAAGTTTGCCTGTAATAGCAATACCAATGGGTACCCAGGTAATTGAGCGCCTTACACCGCTTGCTTTTGGCAGTGTTTTTACATATTTTGGTTTGGTTGAAAAAACAGCACCCGGTCAACCGGTTCTATCAGATTTACTACCAGGGCTTGACAAATAAAAATATGCAGGTATAATAAATGTTGAATACATCGGATTTCTGAGTACCTGGTTCAAAAAAGCCAGAAAGGAGGTGTAAAAAGAAAAGGCAGGAATCAGGGGTTAACGAAGAAATCAGGTGGTTATGTAACCGTAGACACGGGTTACATAGATAAACTAAAGGGGTTAAGAAATGAAGAAGACAATTATGATACTTGCTGCGATTATGCTTTGTGGACTCGTTGTCCCAGCATTTTCTGCAGTTGAAAATGTAAAAGTCGGCGGAGATCTTGTTGTAAAAGGTATTTACAGAAATAATTTTGATTTTACAAAGGGCCCAAACGATGGTAGTTCCCATCTTTACACTGGCGCCCGTGTTTATGTTGGTGCTGAACTTTCGAATAATATCAGCGCTATGGTCAGGTTCATCAATGAAAGAGACTGGGGAATTTCAGACCCATATAATGACGTTGGGCAGGTTACTCTTGACCTTGCATATTTGAAAGTAGCAGACATACTTATCCCTGGTCTTAACCTGACAGTTGGCCGCCAGGAGATTCAGATGGGTAATGGCCTTGTTGTTGG
>JBMFLH010000007.1:4918-29909 GCA_049971295.1 Candidatus Ratteibacteria bacterium
TTAACCTGACAGTTGGCCGCCAGGAGATTCAGATGGGTAATGGCCTTGTTGTTGGGGCTGGTAACTACCAGCATTCTGTCAATCCAATCAATGCAGCTGACCTTCGTCTGGAAAAGGCATTTGATGCGATTAAACTTGACTATGCGTTCACTGCTGCTCCTGTGACTGTTTGTGCATTCAAAAGCAAAATCACTGAGAACTATGCATCTACAACAAGCGATACAGACCTCTACGGTCTGGATGTGGTATTAAAGGCAGAAAACCTTAATCTCTCAGTGAATCCCTACTATGTGAATTACACGCAGGCTGCCACAAGAAGCAACATTCTTCACACAGCGGGCCTGAGTATTGGCTGGAACCCAATGGAAG
This sequence comes from Candidatus Ratteibacteria bacterium, assembly GCA_049971295.1. Classification (GTDB taxonomy): domain Bacteria; phylum Ratteibacteria; class UBA8468; order B48-G9; family DTJG01; genus DTJG01. Next base: position 5,288 of record JBMFLH010000007.1, read on the forward strand.
CACTGAATATTGCTGCTGAATATGCAAAACAGTTTGGTGAGGACAAAACGCTTTCTCCCACACGGGATTATGAAGGATGGGCACTCTGCCTTGGCGTTGACTACAAGTTTGCAACAAATATGAACCCTGTGGTTTCTGCGATGTATGCAGATTTCTCTGGTAAAAAATCAACAGCTACTGATAACAAAAACTGGGTTCCAGTATTTCCATCCAACATTGAGTCAAGGGTCGGTAAAATTGCCTATCCAGCACTATTCTCGAATGGCGAAGGTTCATATAACATCGGTACTGGAAGCGGTGTAAGGGTATTCAAACTTGGTCTTGGTCTTCAACCAACAGAAAAGGTTGGAGTTGCTCTTGACTGGTTCAATCTTACTGCAAAGGAAACTGATCCAGGTATTGATGATTCTGTTGGTAATGAAATTGACCTTTCTATTAACTATGCCTATAGTGAAGACCTGTCAGTCGGGATTGAACTTGGCTACTTCATCAATGGAAACTATATCGAAGATACTGTGGGATCAAATAATGATAAGAGCCCATGGCAGGCAATTGCCACAATGAAAATTGCATTCTAAGTATTGCCTGAATAATTAAAGGGGGCGCTTTTGCGCCCCCTTTTTTTTATCCGGATGAAAACTGATAATAAAAGAAAATTAAAAACAGTATGTTCAACAAAGGTGATTGTTCAAGGTATTGGTAGTGTTATTCCTGTGAAAATTTTGTCCAAACATAAAATTTGTGTGCCATGTGAGAAAAATGCCATAGTTTTTCTATTCCGATTTTTTTACGAATATGGATTTATCAGCAAACAGGAACAGGTGTTGAGATTGATTGATAGACCTGAATTTCTTGATTCTCAGGTGATTTCATTTTACAATAACAAAAATAAAATGTGTTTTGATATCGTTCTTGAAAATCCTGAAAATTTTTACCAGAAGAGAAAAAATAAATGAAAATGACTGGTAAAATACGAAGGTTTTTAAGCAATGCTCTGAAAGAGGATACTGGCAAAAGGGATATAACCACAGAAACTCTATTTGAACAAAATTTTATTATTACTGCCAAACTTATTGCAAAGCAGGATTGTATCATCGCAGGAATGCCATTATTTCAGGAGGTTTTTACAATCCTTGACAAAAAAATAAAGTTCTCAAAAATTCTTAAGGATGGAGCAGAAGCAAAAACGGGGTCAATAGTTTGTATTCTGAAAGGACCATTAAAATCAATTTTAACCGGAGAAAGGGTTGCACTTAATATTATTTCTCATTTATCAGGCATTGCGACAATTACAAATAAATTTGTGAAAGAAGCAAATGGCAAATTTAAAATCCTTGATACAAGAAAAACAACTCCTGGTTTAAGGGTGATTGAAAAATACGCTGTAAGAGTGGGTGGCGGATACAATCACAGATTGAACCTTTCTGAAATGATTTTAATCAAGGATAATCACATCAATTTGTGGTCGCATCACAAAAAAATTACCAGGTCTCAAGCAATTGAACAATTGACAATGAAGGCAAAAAAAATCAAAAATATCGCAGTAGAGGTTGAAGTTGAATCTTCTGATGAGGCGATTATCGCAAAAAACGCTGGTGCAGACATTATTATGTTTGACAATACCAGTATCCACGAAATCAGGAAATTTTTGAAATTGTGCGATGAAAACCGTCCTCTGATTGAAATTTCAGGTGGAATTGATTTGAAGGATATAAGAAGGTTAAAAAATCTTGATATTGACTTTGTTTCTGCTGGTAAAATCACGCATTCAGCACCAGCAATTGATTTCAGCATCGAAATCATGTCGTAGCAAAATATGTCTCCTTTCGCTTTTTCACCCCCACCTACACCCTCTCCCATCAATGGAAGAGAACGCAAAAAGAGGACCTGAGGGATAGGAAAAAAACCGGAAAAGGATCAGGTTGAAAAAAACTCCTCTTACTTTGTGCTCCTGCTCACCATTGTTTGTCTGATGCGAGTAAAAAATTTTTGGGCTAACTCTGTCTTATAATCAGGATATGTCCAGGCAAGCTCATTAAATCTTCCAGAGCGCCAGATCAAACTCACTTCTGCATAAATGCCTTTTCCAATGTAAATTCTGTGGCTGAAATTCTTTGTTGTCAGAAGAACAGCCTTTGACAGTTCCACATAACCAGGGTCAATGTTTACGGTTCTTGAAGGTTTTTCCTTGCTCGTACTTAATTTTTGCTCAATTTCATTCGTCTGAATTTTCCATTGGGCATAATTTTCCAGTGAGATTTTTTTCTCAAAAGAAACAAAAATTTTTTTTAGATTCTCTCCCATTTCTTCTGAATAATAATCAGTAAAATCAAATGGGAAAATCTCACTTCTAATATCAGGTTTGCCAAATAGGTCTTCAAGAAAATTTAAAGATAGATTTAATTTTTCTTCTTTACTAAATGTGATTGCGCAGAAAACTTTAACTGGCTCTGGTATCTTTATTATTCCCATGTTCGCACGCCTTGATACAGAGACCACAGATGTATTGCGAAATATTGTTTTTCTTCGTTAATTCTTTAATCTTCTCAAAACATCTGATGTGGTCAAATTTCTCCGGACTGGTTGAAATTGCCTTTGCAGGACATTGTTCAATGCAGGATGTACAACTGCCACAATTGAATTCCAGAATCTCCGGTCTTTTGCCAAAACGATATGTGGTCAGCACAGTCACAAGTCTCAATCGGCTTCTGTAAACACTGTTTACAATCAGATTGTTTCTTCCCAGCCACCCAATACCGCAAAGTCGTGCAAAGTACTTATGAGAAAGATGTGCCCTTTGCTGTTTCCAGTCAACAATTTGAGATGCCGGCACCGCAATTGAAGGAAAACCGTTTTCTTCAAGAAAGTGTTCCAACTCACAACCGGTCCTGTCAAGAATGTAATTTACCTGGCGATAATGATGAAGATACAAAAAATCAGGCGCATCATTCAGATTTTCTATGACAAGTGTACTTAATGGAATGCCGAAAACTATGACGCTATTAATCTCCTTCAAAATGTTTTCTGACAACAAAATTTTGCTTTTGTCTTCATCATCAAGGTCAGTCCATCCATAAACCATGATGTTTTTCGTTTTGAAAAAATTCTTTATTTTTTCTTCCATTTTCAATCAGGGAATCGATGATAATGTTTTCTTTGCCTGGTAAAAACTGGGTTCTTTTTGCAAAAGGTCCTGCCATACCTTTTTTGCCCTCTGAACATCACCTTTTTCAAAGTATGCCTGGCCAAGATTAAAAAGTGCCTGGCTATTATCAGGATTTAATTCCAATGATTTTGTAAAGTATAAAATTGCCTTATCACAGTCTTTTTTCTCAAGGTAAAAGTTCCCGGTCAAATAGAACCATTCAGCATTTGATGGATTGATGGAAATCGCTTTCCGGAAATATTTTTCAGCCATCTGGTAGTTTGTGCTTCTCTGTTCAACAAGACCAAGATTTACAATGGTCTGGTCTGAATATGGTTGAAACTCGAGCGCCTTAAGGAAGTTTTTTCTTGCCTGCTCAAGCTGGTTTGCTACAAGATAAAGCTTGCCAAGATGAAAAAATCCTTCAACATTAAAGGGATTGTAATTGACTGAATTTTTTGCATACGCCTCTGCGACAAGCCACAAAACAGGGTCTTTTGTTTCTGCAACGGTTCTCATAATTTTTTTTGATTGATTGAGAGAATAACTTGCATTAACTGCACAAAATGCAAAAACAATATATGAGCAAATCACTGCCATACAAATAAAAGCCACACCAGGGAAATAAAACTTTTTTTCAATTGCTTCCACCTGACAAACAGTAAAATACATTCTACTTAAGATTCCGCAATTTAAGAAGAAAAAGAAACTTCCTGGAGTAATCTGCAGGGGAAACGAGGCAAGAGCATTCACAAGAATTCCAGTGATACCAGAGATTACAAAAACAGAAATAAATTTTTCTGCAGGTCTTTCATTTCTGGATACAAAAATTTGATATGCCATTTTATAAATGGCAAAAATAAAAAATAAAAATGATCCAAGTCCAACGATACCATTTTCTACAGCAATTTCAATGAATTCATTATGGGCTTTTGTCACTCTGAGATTTGCTGGAATAAGAACATCCGGATGGCTATGAGCAAATTTATAATAGGCAATTTCAAAATTTCCTGTACCATAACCAATAATTGGCTGTTCTTTTATCATTGACAAACTTGTTTTCCAGATTTCAATCCTGCTTTTCAGTGTTCCTGGCTCAAATTGAAAAATTCCTGCGTTCGCTCTCACGACAAAAATTAAGAGCATTGATATTGCAAAATACTTCAGTACCATTGCTGGTCTGATGCGGATTTTTAACAGAATCAATGCAGCAGTAAACATTGAGAAAGCAAAGCCAATCCAGCTTGCCCTTGTAAAGGTTAGAAAAAGATGAAACATCAGAAGAACAAAGATTGAAGCAAACACCAACCTTTGTTTTTTCTGAGAAGTAAAAAAACAAAATAGAGCCCAGGGTATTACAAGAACAAGATATTCACCTGCAAAATTTCTTCTTCCAAGTGTTGACAGGGCACTGTGTTTAATATCCCATCGGATAAAATCAAAACCATAGTGCTGAAAAATGCCATAAATTGCAATGAGCGCTGAAGAAATAACAATAATTCTTGCAAACCGCACAACATCTGTTGTTTTCCGCAGAATAAAAGGAACAATAAACATTAAACACGCGCACACAATATGAAGTGAAATCTCTGAAATACCAGCGATTTTATTTGTCGCAGGAAAGATACACAGAAACTGCCAGACAACAAATAAGCCAAAAGGTAAATATAGCGGATTTCTGTAAAGAGGAATCAATCTCGTATTCAGAAATTTCATCATTAAATAGCAGAAAAAGGCAATAACTCCGCCAAGTGCAAAGAGAAATTTAGGAAGGTTAAAACAATCTGCAAGCAATGGTGAACAGACCAGTCCAATTGACGCAGCAAGCAAACCAAATAGTATCACGGGCATATTTTTATTCGCAATTTTCACTTCAGCAAACTGCCTCATATTATGCACTCCAATGGATTAGACCATATATTATATTCTACTTCCTCATTCTGTTCAATCAATTCAGGTAAGATCCACGATGTTTCTTATGAAAAAGTTTCTCAAAAATAAGAAGGGTGATTTTATAAATTTGATAATTTGGTGTTTATACAAAGGAAAAGCCCCTCTTTTTCAGAGGGGCCTTCCATTTCTTCCACAGTTAGTTTTATGGGTTGATGATCTTCGCGATCGTTCCAGTGCCGCTATTGCCTCTGTTTGGAACCAGGTCATTAATCTTTCCGCTCGGGATCCATTTCACATGCCCATCTGCCATGCAGGCATTAACTCCATCTGTCTTATGGTTGACATTGTTGTCTCTACCACCTGATGTACCGAGCACAACCAGTGTTGGTGACCATACTGAACCCCAGGCACCAAGAGAGCCTACAGACTTGTCAACTACGACCACAGTGTCAACGTCGACTGACTCGTTGCAGTACTGGGCATAAGCATAGGAGCATCCTGCATTGTCTGTTCCTCCCACTGTATCAACAAGAGGAGCGCTGTTGTAAACTGGTGCGCCTGCTGTGCGATGTCCAAGGTCTGATGGACAGATGAATGTTTTTCCTGTTGATACATATTGTGGATAAAGCAGTGATAGCGGAGTCACTGAAGATGGTTCATCCAGTGCTGAGCCTCCAAGTGCAAAGTAGGTGGATGCTGGATAGTATTCCTTGTAGTCCTGAGCGTACATCTTCAGAGCAAGGCCTATCTGCTTAAGATTTGCAATACAAACACTCCTTCTTGCCTGTTCCCTTGCTCTTGCGAGTGCAGGAAGCAACATCGCTGCGAGAATCGCTATGATAGCGATTACCACCAGAAGTTCTATGAGCGTGAATCCTTTTCTCTTCATTCTTGCTCACCTCCTTTCATTTTATTTTTCATTTTTTTCTCCACTTACATTATACCACATTATGGATTTCTAATTCCAGTAGAATTAATTACCTGACCACCGCCAAGCTTCTCATTAGGCAGTGTTCCATCTGCCTGGGCACCAACCCAGTTGACACTTCCACTTACATAAAGAACATTGATACCATCAATGTCATGGCTGTCATTGCCCTTGCGAACAACCACAGGAGAAGCCCAGAGCGTGTTACTTCCTTCACCAGTTACCTTATCAGCAGCAAGGACTGATTCAATGTTTGTTTGCTCATCAAGAGCACAGCCATAAGCGTATGAACAATTTGTCCTGTCTGTAGGTGCAGTGAAGTTAAATATCGGCGCAAAGGCCACAGATGTATCTTCTGGATCTACCATATACTTGATATCTTTTGAACTCGGACAGACAAGCATTCCTGTATTCTTCAGGTAATTTGGAGCCACTTTACTTGCAGCTCCTGAGGTATTATACACTCTACCAAAAAGCAGACAGAATGCATACGCTGTTTCATTTGCGCTGCCTGCTCCTCCTCTATACGGGAATGACTCATCATAGTCCTGACTGTACATCCTGAGAGCAAGACCAATTTGCTTCAGGTTGCTCATACAAACACCACGACGGGCTTTTTCCCTTGCCTTTGCAAGAACAGGCAGTAGCATTGCTGCGAGAATCGCTATGATAGCGATTACCACCAGAAGTTCTATGAGCGTGAATCCTTTTCTTTTCATTCTTGTTCACCTCCTTTCATTCTTATCGTCCATAATATCTTACCATATTTTACGGATTTATCACTCTCATAAAGTTTGGTAGCGGATCTGCTGGCAGATAACCAGTTTGATTTGCTGCTACCCAGGCAACATTACCTCCAACATAAAGAACATTGATACCATCTTTTCCATGGTTGTCATTTGCATCTGTCACCTGAATTGACCAGCTCCAAATTGCGTGGTCTCCTTCATTGTAGACCTTGTCAGCGGCAAGAACTGATTCAGGAAGGGTCTTTTCATCAAGACCCCAGGCATAGGCATAAGAACAGTTTCCTGCACCGCGGGTGAAAACAGGACTGAAGGTCTGCGATACATCTTCAGGGTCAACCGTGTACTTGACATCATTTGAGCTCGGACAAACAAGTACATCAGTATTTTTCAAATAATTCGGGCAGGGCTTTGTATTGGGATTTGTATTGTTTGTATCGCGCAATCTTCCAAGAAGCAGACAGAATGCATGACCAGTTTCTCCAGATGTGCCGCCGCTTACATAGGGAAAGAATTCATCATAATCCTGGGCGTACATTTTCAAAGCAAGGCCTATCTGCTTCAAATTACTCATACAGACACCCCTTCGAGCATTTTCACGAGCTCTTGACAGTACAGGAAGAAGCATTGCGGCGAGAATCGCTATGATAGCGATTACTACCAGAAGTTCTATTAGCGTGAATCCTTTTCTCATTTTTCTCACCTCCTTCCGTTCTTAATGTTAATGGAAGTTTGTTTCATTGTCAAGAGTATTTTAATCAGTATATTTAAACTTGTCAAGCCCCCCTTTTTTTCAAACTTTAACCATTTCAAGATAGTTATCTCCTTTTGAAACATCAACCTTCAATGGTACATCAAAACTATAAATATTTTCCATGATATTTTTTATCCTGTCAATAAGATGCTCCTGTCCTGTGGGTATTTCAAAAACAAGTTCATCGTGAACCTGAAGTATCATTTTGCTTTTCATTTTCTCTTTTTTTATTAAATCATAAATCTTTATCATTGCAAGTTTTATCAGTTCTGCTGCAGTACCCTGTATCGGCATATTTACTGCAACCCTTTTTGCAAACTCTTTTTGATTTCTGTTTTGAGAATAAATTTCTGGAAGATACCTTCTTCTGCCAAAGAGCGTTCCTGTATAACCTTTTTTTTCTGCTTCTTCGACTGATTTCTGAATATACAATCTCACAAGCGGAAATTTTGCAAAATAACAATCTATGAATGCTTTTGCCTCCTCAACAGGACAGGAAAGTCGTTGAGCAAGTCCGTATTCGTTCATTCCGTAAATAATCCCGAAATTGATTGTTTTTGCAATACGGCGATACCTTTCAATGTCATTGGCACCAAAAAGACCATCCTGTAAAGGAAATAGTTGTTTCGCTGTTTCAATGTGAATATCCCGGTTGTTTTGAAATGCCTCAATAAGATTTTTGTCTTTTGAGAAATGGGCAAGAATTCTTAATTCTATCTGGCTATAGTCAAAGGAATAAAGGGTTGCATTTTCTGGAGCAATAAAAATTTTCCTTATTTTTCCAGCCCTTTCTGTTTTCACAGGGATTGATTGGAGGTTAGGGTTGTGGCAGACGAGCCGACCGCTTGACGCAACTGTCTGATGATATTCTGGATGAATTCTACTGTCAGCAGGGTTGATAAATGGAATAAAACCATCAATGTAGGTGCTGCTGAGTTTTGAAAGTTCTCTGTATTGAAGAATCAGTTCCACAATTTTATGCCGACTGCGCAGTTGTTCTAAAACAGTTGTGTCTGTTGAATAACCTGTTTTTGTCTTTCTTTTCGGTGGAAGTCCAAGTTTATCAAACAAAATTTTTGCAACCTGAGACGGTGAATTGATATTGAACACCTCGCCTGCAATGTGATAAATTTTTTCCTGCAAGATTTTCATTTCTTCCTGGTATTCTTTTTTCAAAACTTCAAGATAGCCAGTGTCAACAAGTACTCCACAAAGTTCCATAAACGCAAGTACTTCAATGAGAGGCATCTCAATGGAATGAACGAGAAAATCCATCTGCTGCTTTTTGAAAGATTCAAGATATGCTGCGTGAAGTTGAAAAATATCTGTTTCAGCAGGTGAACTTCCAAGAAGAAAGGATGCAATTTGAAAATCAAAGTAAGGAGGTGAAAGGTAGGAGTTTTTTGATACAAGAAGTTTTATTTTTTCTTTCATGTTAGTGCCAATTTTGACAAGATTTCTGTCTGTCAGAATACCTGTAAATTTATCTGGATTGGTAAGTATTTCATTGAAGTCGAAAATTTTGTCTCCTATGGCAAATATATCCTGTGAGATACCGGCACTGACATTTAATCCAAAAACTTCTTCAAGTTGTGTTTCAAATTTTTTGAACTCAAGGAATTGAAAAATTTGCCTGATTTTTTCAAAGTTAACATTTTTTATACCTGTATCTTCTATATCCATTTCAAGACCGGAGTCGCAGGAAAGTTTAACAAGACGCTTACTCAAAAAGGCGCTTTCCTTTCCGTCAAGAAGCAACTGTTTTCTCCTACCTTCAATACTTTCAATGTTTTCATAAAGATTTTCAATTGTTCCAAACTCCTTAATCAACTGAGATGCAGTTTTTTCTCCTATTTTTGGCACACCAGGGATGCAGTCAGAGGCATCCCCGCATAACGCCAGAAAATCCACGATATTTTCGGGATGGAAAGAGTATTTTTCAATGAAACGCTTCCTGTCCATCATTTCCCAATTTGCTGGATTGAGAACATTGATTTTTTCTGATAGCAATTGCAGGATATCTTTGTCCCCTGTGACAATGATCACGCGATGACCGGCGCTGCTGAACTTTAGTGCCAGGCAGGCAATAATGTCGTCTGCCTCAAATGATTCCTTTTCAATCATTGTTATTCCGAACGCATTCAGAATTTCTTTTATCACAGGAATCTGTGCTGATAGTTCCTCTGGCATGGGTTTTCTCGTTATCTTGTATTGCTCAAGAAGAAGGTGCCTGAATGTGGGAGCAGGTGTATCAAACGCAACCACAAGATATTCTGGTTTATAATCTTTCAGAATTTTTAATAATGTTGAAACAAATCCGAAAATTGCGTTTGTGGGTTGTCCGGTTGAAGTTGTAAAACCCCTGATGGCAAAAAATGACCTGTAAATGATGTGATTTGCGTCAATAAGAAAAACAGTGCTCATTTGGTGCGTGCCTTATAGGAAATCAGTTCCATTTCAACCTTGACAAAAAATGGCTTCTGAGCATTTCGAGAAATCTGAAGATAACCGTATCTCAAAAAATCTCTCTTCTCAATCTCGTTAAGAAGCAGAAGAAGCTTTTCAAGTTCAATGTCTTCAATGGAAAGAGTGATGTGCTGCTCTATCATATTCAAAAGGATATTTTCAGTGACAGGCGTGATTCTTGAAATTTTCAATTTTGAACCTGTGGTCTCTATGATTCTGGAAACAAAAAGATAAAGATTAAAGTCAGTTGGTGCATATACCACAGAGGGCTGCGCTGTTTTTTCCTGATACTGTAGTATGAGCCCTTTCAATGTTTCAAGATCCTTTTGTTTTTGAACATATGTAGTATTAAGGGTTTTAACTTTTCTTACGCCTGGCAACCAGACAAATTGATACAGCAATACCAGTATCAAAATACCCAGCAGCATAACATTTTTAGGATTAGTTCCTGTCATTTTTTATCTTAATCAAAAGGTTAAAAGATATCTGGTCAGATCCAGGCATAATCCCTGAAACTTTTAAATTGTCAAACATTTTCACCTTTTTGAAACACTGAGAAACTGATTCAACATTTTCAAGAGTATCAGTGGAACAGGCCAGAAACAAATCGCTTCCGCGCACACTCATTTGGGAAACCTTAAATGGAATGTTCTCTGGCACAATAGAAGAAATTGCTTTCATAATTGAAATCACAGAGATTCTGGGAACAAGTTTCTGCGCTTCTCCAACATTTCTTAATCTTTCTCTGACCTGTATAACAGGATTTACCACCTTTTTCACATCAGGAAACGCTGCCTTAAACGTTTCTTCCATTTGTCTGTTTAAATCATTGACCTTCATCTGAACCTGGTTTGCAACAAAATAAGGCCTGAACATAAAAGAAGCAACAGCAAGATACAAAATCACACCGACGACAATCAGCGGATTCAGAGTAATCTCAGTGCGTCTGATAGAATACAGATTAAATGGCGGACTCACATTCAGAGCAGGCAGTGATTCAAATACTGAAAAAAGAAGCGATGCCAACTCTTCACCTTTGCGCAGATTGATTGTCCTTGCGGCCTGGAATTTTCCAGCGCTTACATCTCCAAGACAGACCACAACAAGCTTTTCGTGATTTAGATTGATTATGTCAGCAATCGCAGAGTCAATTGCATCTGGTTCAAAATATGAAGAGGAACTCTCAATCATCACATTGTTTTTCACAATGTACTTTGCAACATAATTCCCATCAACAAAGATCAGCAAAAAAGTATTCAGCAGCGTTGTTCGCGAAACATAATTGGAAAGGACAAATGGCTCAAAACAGGTTCTGATCTTGAATTTATGAGATACCCTGTACTTCAACCACTTTTCAATCTTATTTTTTTCAACTGCCAGAACAGAAACAGTGTTTTTTGATTTTTCTTTTGAGACAACATACCAGAAACATTCAAGTGCATCAACAGGAACTGGAAATAATGGCGCAAGTTCGTTGGGTAGAACCTCAGAAATTTTTTTCAGCGAAGAAAAAGGAAAGCTAAGAGTCCTGATAAAAATAGAAGGCCTGCTGAACACAAGTGTAAGAGTGGAAATTTTGTTTTCTTTAAGAAATTCAGAGATATCCTGGTCTGACTCAAAAAATCCGCAAACCCTTTTTTTATCTGATTGTAAAAAATAAAAGTCCCTGTCCCTTAAATAAACAATCAAATTCACTCTCTCTCCCATCTCAACCTTGTGATTTTATTATTGCCTCTCTGAACGATAAGCGACTGAACGCATACAACATCGCCGGATTTCGCCCGAGATGTAATACGAAAAAAACTGCTTGAAAATTTTATCATCCTTGTCAGAGAAACAGTCGTTTGCCTGTCAATGCGCATTAAAATACTCATTGTTAAAGGTCGTAGCTCCCGTTCGTTCACGATTTTCTCCACAGATACTGTCGGATATCCCAATGCTTGCAAAATAATCGGGTCTGCCATATTGACATTTATTTTATTATCAGAAAAGATTGTAAGCAAATCCAGAAGTCCTTTGTTTTCTCCTGAGGCTTTTAAAATTTCAGGAGTAAAACCCTTTATGTAGGCAAGTTCAGAAATATCAGTCAGAGGTCCGTTTGCGGGTCTGTATGGCGGCAACAAAGTTGTGTAATATTCACTCTCTGCACCAAAAACACGTGGAAAATCATCGCTATCAAGCCAGTCAAGCAAGGCATCAAGAAGGGAAGATGGAAAACCCATCACAGATAGCAGGTTTGAAAAAATCGTCTGCGCCTGAGTGTTTAATGATTTATCTTTATTGATGATGCTATTAACATTAAATCTTGCGTCAAGCGGTTCTATTGTAATATCAACAATTCCTTCAGGAAATTCAAGATGCTTTGGCTTTACCCATATATCTGAATACCAGTCATAGGAATTGGTATCCATCAGAAGGATAGATTCACCGGCGCTGATACCTGCTTTTGAAAGTTTTTCCACAAAATACCTGGCATCCTGGCTATGTTGAAGTTGCGCACGCATTTGAATAAACTCAGTAAACAGAAAAGCGTTTGCCGCAAGAATCGAAAGAAAAGCCAGTGTCGTAATAAGTATGAACCCTTTTTTCATGTTTGTTGCGCACTTTTTATATCAAGGTTAACCGGCAAAAATATCTTTGAATTCCTTATTTCCAGTGTAATGGCAATGCCTGCTGGAATTGTGTCCTTATCCCACAAGGTTGACCATGTTTCTCCATCAAAAAAGGAAAATTCCACACTGTCCAGATCAGTGATTGCTGGATACGAAAACTCTGTGTTAAGAAAAATGTCTTTCTCAGTCACATTAAGATTGTATTTGCCATTTTCGTTCAGTTCCGCTGAGTACATAATAATTTTCCTGCTCTGATATTCATTTAATTCCACAGATACCTGGTTGCTTTGAAAACTATTGTTTTCGCTATCAGGAACCACGCAAAGCATTCTGGCTACAAATGAGTTAAGAAAAAAGTTTATTCTCTGTGTTTCTGCAATTTTTTCTCTGATTGCGCCAGAAACCTTTAATGTTGTCGACATGGTCTGATATACAAGAAAAATAATGATAAATCCCACAACAATCACCACCAGCATTTCCAACAATGTAAAACCGCTTTGTTTTCTTTTCATTGTGAACTTTCCTGAGATGGCTTAATCAATAAAGGGTATGAGATGCGCGACGAACGTTTTTCAACAATCAATCGCACCACCGTAAAGTTAAAAACAATTTCACTGTCAGCTGTCACTGTTTCGCTGATGGTAATGTCAGATGTTTCAATTTTGTACCTTGCTTCAGGGTCAATGTTTCCGAAATCACCGGTCTCAGGTATACTATCAGGATTATTGAGATACTCAAATTCTTTTTGTCTGGCAAGAATCACGCATGTCTGATCATCAATGATTTTCTGGGCGATGGATATATTGAGAAGATAATTTTCAAGGCATACTATACCGATCACTGCGAAAATCGCAACTGCCAGCATGGATTCAAGAAGCGTAAAACCTTTATTCCCTATCATGTCGCCTCTTCAATTTCTAAAACACCTGCGTATGGACTTAATTTAATGAGATATCTGCGACCATCCTGAATGTTTTCAAAACCTATTTCTGAATATTCGCAACCACCATCAGGAAAAAACATGATTCCAGGGCAACCTGATTCATATTTATAACCATTTACAACCACGTACAGAATTTTGGTGTCCCCTGAAATACTGGTATATGAAATGTTACCTGGCGCCTTTTTCAAAATTGTTTCATTCCTATCAACAATTGCCCATGTTTGTTCTTCTATATTGATAAACAAAATGGTTGGACTGCTCGCATGTAAAGCCACATCACGAGCATCAGCAAAAATCTGTTCAAGTTCAGGAAATTCTGGCTTCCGGGCAGAAGAAATACCCGGAAATCTGGCTAAATTGAGAAAAAAAAACTGATGAGTAAAATCACAACCACCAGCTCAAAAAGTGTAAATGCCTTATTACTGTGTTTTTTGAGTTCCACCGGTACCTTCGATTTCACTGCTTGAAATATCCGCATCATAACCTGTTCCACCCTCCTGCCCGTCCTTCCCATAAGAAATGATTTCATAATCCTCTCCATTTCTGCCAGGAGAAAGATACACATAGGGATGTCCCCAGGGGTCAAGCGGAATAGTGTTTTTTTCAAGATATCCGCCTTCACGCCATTTTTCAGGAATTCTGCCTGTGGTGGGTTTTTCTACAAGCGCCTCAAGCCCCTGTTCTGTGGATGGATAAAAACTGTTGTCAAGATAAAAAAGTTTGAGCGCCTGTTCAAAACTTTTAATTTGAACTTTTGCAGCAGTGACCTTGGCTTGGTCCACTCTTCCGAAAATCTTAGGCATGACATACATTGCAAGGATGCCAAGAATTACAACAACCGCCATCAATTCAATGAAGGTGAATCCTTTTTTGTTCATTATATCTCCTATGAAAAAAATTTCCCTGCTATTTTTAACGAATGCTCTGGCTGATTTGAAAAATTGGCAACATAATACTGATCACGACAAATCCTACAATCACTGCCATAAACAAAATCATAAAAGGTTCAAGAACTGTAACAAATCTCGTTGCCTTTTGTGACACCTCGTCTTTGAAATTAGCTGAAATCTTTTTTAACATCTGAGGCATTGTGCCACTTTTCTCGCCAGCAGATATCAATTGAATGACTGTGTAAGGAAATATCGTGGTCTTTCTCAGTGCAGATGAAACACTATTGCCGTGAGAAATCAGGTCCCTGGCTTTGCCAATCTGTTCTTTCAGGTCAGGGCTTGATATGACCTGCTGGGCAATATTGAAACTGGTAAGAATTTCAACTCCGCCTTCAAGAAGTGTTCCTAATGTTCCTGTAAAATTTGCGATTTCACTCTTGAAGAAAATTTCACCGAGATAGGGAATTCTCCTTCTAATTCCTGCAAGTTTTGCCATCCCGCGTTCAGAAGAAAGATATCTTTTCACAAAATACACTATAAGCGTAACAAAAACAATCACCGCAAAAAGATATTGTTTCAGAAAAGTTGAAATTTTAATCAAAACCAAAGTTGGCAAAGGAAGTTTCAATGAAATTTCAGAGAAAATACGGGTAATCGTCGGAGTAACAAATGTGAAGACAAAAATGATTACGAGACACCCAACAACAGCCATGATAATCGGATATGTCAGAATGCCCATTACTTTGCTTCTGAAACGAATTGATTCTTCAAGAAATTCAGCAATATGTTGAAGAACAAGATCAAGGGTGCCGCTGGCTTCTCCTGAACGAATCATTGAAAGTGAAATGTCTGAGAAAAGTTCAGGATATTGAGACGCTGCCTTCGAAAAACTTTTTCCTTCTCTGACCTGCTTCTGAATACTAACATAGACATCGCGAAGCTTCCCTCCCTTCATCTGGGCAATAATTCCTGAAATGCTTTCGTCCAGAGTCAATCCAGAATTCAATAATGTTGCAAGCTCCCTGATGGAAAGAGCAATATCTTCTTTACTGACTTTTTCACGGCGGCGGCTCTGTCTTTCAAGAGAGACCAATCTTTTGATGTAGATGTCGTTATTTTTTATCATGTCCCTTGCAATGGCATCATTTTCGGCTTCAATTTTACCTGTAATTCGTCTTCCGGATTTATCAAAACCTTCGTAGGAAAATACTGGCATGTTAGGTTTCCTGGGTTACGCGGAGAACTTCGCTGATTGTTGTCAGCCCTTCTGCAACTTTTCTCGCGCCATCCATTCTCAATGTTCTAAGCCCTTTATTGAGAGCATGTCTTCTAATTTCGCCTGATGAGACCTGCCTCATAATTAAATTGCGGATATCATCATCAATTTCAAGAAACTCAAAAATACCTGTCCTTTTGTGATAACCTGTGTGCAAACATATGTCGCATCCTTTTCCTTTTTTGAAGTTATAACCACCCGCCGCAGGATTCAATCCTATTTCTTTTAGCAGGGCTTCAGGATATGTAGTTGGTTCTGAACACTTATTACAATTGAGGCGAACCAGCCTCTGCGCGATGATTCCAATCACTGATGATGCAATCAAATATGGTTCAATACCCATATCAAGAAGTCGCGCAATGGAACTGGTTGAGTCATTTGTATGAAGGGTGCTGAACACAAGATGTCCTGTAAGAGATGCCTGTATCGCCATTTCGGCAGTTTCTCTGTCTCTAATTTCACCAACCATGATTACATTGGGATCGTGCCTCAGTATCGAACGCAAGCCATTTGCAAAAGTCAGTCCCACTTTTGGATTGACCTGTATCTGATTGATACCATCAAGCTGATATTCCACAGGATCTTCAAGAGTAATAATGTGAATATTTGGATTGTTAATTCTTGAAAGGGCTGCATAAAGGGTTGTTGTTTTTCCGCTGCCTGTTGGACCTGTAAGAAGAATGATTCCGTGGTCATAGTGAATTAATCTATCAAACTTCTTAAGGTCATCTTCAAAAAAACCAAGTTCGTTTAACCCGAAATTGTATGTGGATTGGTCAAGAAGACGAAGCACTGCTGATTCTCCAAAAAATGTCGGTATGATTGAGACCCTCACATCAATTTGCCTGTCTTCAACTCTCACAGTCGTTCTTCCATCCTGAGGAATTCTTTTTTCAGCGATGTCAAGGTCAGAGATGATTTTCACCCTTGAAATCACAGCAGGTTGATATTTTGCTGGAAGCGTCAGCACATCGTGTAACATTCCGTCTATTCTGTAACGAACCTTCAAAAACTTTTCAAGGCTCTGCAGGTGTATATCGCTTGCCCTCATCAGAATTGCTCTGTAAAAAATCTGGTTTACAAGCCTGATAATGGGCGCCTGATTCGCAAGGTCAAGAAGATCTCCATTCTGGGCAGGCAGTTGTTCTGTAATTGCGTCGTCAATCATTGCTTCATCACGACTCAATTCCTGGATGATTTTCTGGGAAGATGCAGGATTGTAATAGTGTTTCTTCAATAGGTTTTGAATCAGTTGCCTGTCAACCTCAATAAACGAAAGCTTTTTTCCCGTAAATTGCTCAATTTCTCCTGCATCGATTTTTGACGCATTATCAGTTGCAATAAGAATTTTTCCTGGAGCATCCTTTAACGGAAGAAAAGAAAATGTCTCCAGAAATGAATAAGGAAATTTTGTTAGAAGTTCCTGGTCAATAAGTTTTTCTATCTCTTCAGGACTCAAATGAATATTACTTTTTTTTATCATCCTGCAAGACCTTTTCTTTTTCTTTCTTTATTCTTTCTGCTTCCTCAAAATTTGTAATGATATGAGGGGTGATGAAAATCAAAAGATTTGTTTTTACGCTACCCTTTGATTCTCTTTTGAATAATTTTCCAAGACCTGGTATGTCCCCCAAAAATGGTGTTTTGTTCGTTGTACTTTCTGTATCATTCCGTATCAATCCACCAAGAACAATCGTCTGATTATTTGGCACTATCAATGTCGTGTCTGCCTCCCTTTTTGCTGTGGTCAGTGCACCTTCTGTGTTTTCAGTCACAACCTTGGTAACCTCCTGATGAAGCTTCAAACGGACATACTTATCCTGGCTGATTTGAGGAGTAATCTTGAGAATAATACCAACATCCTTGTAATCATAACTTCTGATAGTATCAGTACCTGAGCCACCAGTAGTTGTTGTGAACCTTGTTTCTTTAAGGTATGGAGTGTTTTCACTGATGTTAATCGTGGCTTCTGTATTATCGGCTGTCATAATTTGCGGTGTGCTAAGGATATTGAACTGTGTATCTTTTCCGCTCAGTGCTATTTTCACGTGATCTATCAAACTTTTTGTATTGGTAAAGCCAATTAATAACCCGTTTGATGCAGTTTCAATACCAAACTTTGTTTCGGCTGAACCAGTATATTTGTTGTGGTCAAAATCCTGAACCGTCTTCCATTGAATCCCAATGTCCTGCTCTTTCTTATAAGAAACCTCTGCAATTAATGCCTCAATGAGAACCTGATTGGTCATCACATCGAGTTCCTTAATTAAACTTTCAATATTGGAAAAATCGTCTGATTCTGCATAGGCAATCAAAGAATTTGTCGCTTTCACGGCAACAACCGCGGGTTGAATGATTTGCTGACCAGGCCTTGTTGGCTGAACCCGTTTTTTTGCAAGTATTTCATTAAGAGTTTTTGCCACATCTTCTGCATTTGCGTTTTGAAGCTTGAAAACACGAAGGGATTCTTTACCCGGTGGGCTTGGCTGGTCGATAGATTTAACTATTTCAAGCATTTTCTTTATATTTGCGCCAAAATCAGACAAAAATATCGTATTACTTCTGCTGTCAAAAGAAATCTGACCTGCTTTTGAAAGATACGGAGTGAGAATCTGGGAGATGGTCTCAACTGGATAGTACTTCATTGGAATAATTTGAGTGATGTGCAGGTCAAGTTTATCGCCTGTAATATCGCCATAATTCACAATAGGACTTCTTGCTCTTCCATCAGTTGAAGGAATAATAAAAGAAACACTGTCCCTTTTTACAATGGTAAAGCCGTAAAGATTCAAAACTGCCTGAAAAACCTGATACAATTTGTCACTTTCAACAGGTCTCTGGGAAATGATTGTCACACTACCACGAACAGCCGGGTCAATAACATAATTTTCGCCAGTAAATTCACTGACAAGTTTGATAAAAGTCAGAATATCAACATTATTGAAGTTCAATGTAAACTGCTTCTGGGCAAAAGCACAAATACAAAATACCAGTATCAGTCCTGTTAAAATAGATTTCTTGAATATCATTTTATCTCGGGCGATATTTATCTCATCGGTTGCTGCATACCTTGTTGGCCTGTTCCCGTTGTTTGCTGGTATCTTTGCTCAAGATCAGTAATAAACTTGTCAAGAGCATCTGTTGCAACCTTTTTTACATCAGGGTCAGGGTCTTTCATCATGTTCAAAAGAATTCTCAAAATCAAAATGTCATTTGCACTTCTGACATTCTGAGTACTGGAAGACGAAGTTCTGCTCGTATTTCCATACTGATTATCTGTTTGCGCTCTGATTACAAACAATCTGATAGCGTACTTCCTTACCACAGGGTCAGGGTCATGCATAAATCTCATTAAACTTGCGTCTGACCCGAAAATCTGGTCAAGAGCGATTGAAACAAGGTCTCTTATTTCAGGGTCAGGGTCACCAAGCATCGTAAAAAATTCTGGAATAATTGTTGTGGTTCCAAGCCCCTCTCCTGTGGTAGTGTTTGAAGAACCTGAACGTGTATTAGTACCACCCCTGATAGAAAAAATATCGCCGATGCCTGTGGTCGTTGTGGATGAACCTGACGTTGTCGTACTTCCAAGGGTCATACCACCTACAAGGGCTTGAACTGCCTGCATCCTTACTTCTTTGTTGGGATGCCGAAGCATGTTGGCAACTGCTGCAACAACAAAATCCGCGCTTCCGGTGGTATCATAACCAGAAGTACCACTGGTACCGGTTCTTGAACTTCGGGTTGAACTTGTCCTTGAAGTAGATGAAGAGGTCCTTGTGGAAGTTGTCTGGGCAAATAACTCAAGGTAGCCAGCAATAAATATCATAAGTATCGCCCATATTAATATCTTTTTCATTTTTCACCCCCTGCCGTGTTTTTCACAGCCTTTTATAATTTGACGATTCCCATCCTGCTATGGTTTATATTAAAATTTTTCAAGCAACCCACCATCAATTTTTTTCTCCATCTTCTGCACATCTGGCTTGCTAACAACCTGTGCATCTTCATAGCTGCTTACAACCCTTGGAGTTAAAAATAAAAGCATTTCGCTCCTTGCATTGCTGTAACTTGGCTTACTGAAGAAATAATTAAGAATTGGTATATGCTGTAAAAATGGGACACCTGTTGATTTGAGTTCTTTCCTGTCCTGTATCATACCACCAATAATCAGGGTTTGTCCATCAAACACCACAATACTCTGATTTGTCTCTCTACTGGAAATCACTGGCTGATCTGTTGAATATTGCTGTCCACCTGCAGTAGCCGTTAATCTTCTAATCTCTATCAGTCGGGCGTCATAGATATTGAGATTCAAAAAAATACTCCTGTTTCTCTGAATAATTGGCGTGACCATAAACTCTGTACCAACCTGGTCTTCGAATACATTAAACGTTGCTGTTGTTGTGATGGTTTGCTGCTGCTGGGACACTGTGGATTGAGGAATCAGGTAGGGAACATTCTGTTCAACGGCAATGACCGCGGTTGTACCATTGAGACACATAATTTTTGGCGCCTGCAATAATCTCACCTGACCCTTGGCGCTCAATGCCTGTATCAGGGCATTAACATTGTAATTTGTTATCCCAAAAGCAAATCCGCCCTGAGGTAACGATGAGGATACGCCAGGAGTAAAGTTTGGATTGTCGCCAAACCTTGGTCCTGTCAATGTTCCACCTGAACCAAGTGCCTCTACAAGTCGCGAACTGACAAGCCAGTCAATACCAAAAGTATTTTCATCTGACAGCACTATTTCCACAAGTTTTGCCTCAATAAGCACCTGTGAAATCGGGGTATCGAGAGAAGAGACAATGTCACCAATTTTTGTTGCTGTGTCTTCATCTGATGCCTCAACCACAATTGAGTTTGTCCTTGGTTCGTGAACAATCGTCTGGGTGGGAAATGTCTCTTTCAATGCCTTCATAATACTGTATGCATCACCATAATGGACCTGATAAACCCTGCGAAGTCGCGCCTTCACTGCTGCGGCAGACCTATTAAATTCTTCAGCCGTCATAATTTTGATTACACCATTATCCTCCACATACTTCAAATTATTTGCCTCGCAGATGAGGTCAAGAACCCTCTGAAGTGGCAGATCCTTTACATTGATAGAAACTCTTCCAGTAATACCCTGCATCAGCACAATATTGGCTCCAGTGAGGTCATAAATTAATTTCAGGGTCTGGTTCAGGTCTGCGTCTGTCAGGTTCAGTGTGACAGGATATTCTCCAACCTTGCCCAACACAATGCCTGGTTTCTTCTGATTAATCAGTTCATCAATCTGAAATCTTGCCTTGTTGGCAAGTCTAATGGCTTCTGTAAACTGGCTATTTTCATATGCCTCTTTTGCCATTTTCAAACTTGACCTTGGACCGAGCAGTTGAAACTCTGTCAGTTTGCCTTCCTTTTCAACTGAATTAAGATATCCTGCTGTGCTCAAAAGAACCTTCTGTGCCTCTTCAGCCAATGCTTCAAGTTCGCCTTCTTTATTAATTTCTATCTCTCTGGTCGGTTGTCCAGGTACCTTGTAAACCGCTACAGGATTTGATTTGCCAAGACGGCTTTCAGCACTTCTGATATAGTGAATAATCTGAGACTTCTTGTATTCAGGAGAAAGCCCCTGAATTTGTTTGAGAAGCGCGATGGCTCTTGAATAATCCTTCTGGTAATAACTTTTGATTGCATCACTGTAGAGAAGGTCAAGTTCTGTTGTAGACGTGGCAAATGTCTGAGTTCGTTGAGCAAATACAGGTATCGCATGAAACATCCATGCAACTGTCACTGACATTATTAACAATTTAATTATTTTCTTGCGGGTCATTTTCCCTCCATATTATTTTACCTTCACAAAGATCATTAAGTCAAGTCACTCAGCAGGTATCTCTATTGTAACACCTTCCTTTGATAATGTAAGTACTCCTTTTTCTTTTTTCAGGATTCTGAAACCTTCAACAACATCTCCAACAGTTACCCTGTATGTTCTCTGCTTTCCTTCAAGGAAAATGTATTCAATGCCCTCCATAATCAAACTGCCCCTGTATACAAGCGGGCACTCAATCTGAGGCACAATCAATGGCGAAATTTCAGGTTTTGTAGCAGGCGCTGGTGGAAGAATTTTCGTCACTGTGGCTTCAGAAATTGTTGCTGTGGTTGGTTCTGGCTTTTCTGGTTTCAAAATTGGACTGATTTTCGTTGGTGTTTCTCTCACAGGTTTTTGAGCACCTGCTGATACAATAGACGGCTTTTTTGAAATGGTAATAATCTCTGGCTGGTATGCTCTGGCGATTTCAGTAGGCTTTGGCTTTTTCGCCAGTTCCATTGTTAACACGCCTCCTGAAAACGGATCTCTTTTTCCTTCTATACTGATGGAAGGTATTTTAAACTCCTCCACTTTTAACTCAGCCATTTGCGTGGTTTCTGATTTTTGTGCACCTGCTTTTTCAGAACCAAACATTTCCTCAAATTTTTCTCTCGGTGGCTGCCATCTGAGAGTGTAAAAAAGTATTTCACCCAGCCACACAAGAAGAAGCAAAAAGAAAAGTATTCTGAATGCATTTTTTCTTAAAAGTGGCCCAATTTTTACTGGTTCTCTATATTTTTTCGGTTTTTCTACCTTTGCAGGAACTGCCTTTTTCTCTTTTTCAGGCACAGGCATAATGCCTGTTGGCACAACAAAAGATTCAGGTGAAGGAACCTTGATGCCAGCCGCCTTTTTCACAGAAACTAATATTGGTGATACCGTCCGTGCAAGGTTTTCAGCAGCAGTCTTACCAAGACCTGAAACAGAACTATAAATTTTTGAACAAAATTCTTTTAATTGTTTCTCATATTCTTTCTTTGCTTTTTCAGCAGCTACTTTTTCTGCCCTCTTTTTTGCGGCAAGCAAAATTTCAGCCCTCAAAAGTTCCTTTCTTTGAAGGGCAATCTGTCTCTGTCTTTCCTTAAATTCTGCAACCTGCGCAGCCTTTAACTGTTTTTCCTGTTTATACGCAATCGCTGCAATCTCTTTCTGTTTTTTCAGAGCTTCTTTTGCAATTTTCTGCCGAGTAATCCTTGACTGGTATTGCTGTTTGAGGGTGCTGATAAAGGAGATGAGCTTCTTCTTTTTTTCAGGTCTCACATCAACAGGAGCTGGTCTGACAGGTTTTGGTTTAATTTGTTTCCTCAACTCCTCTGCCTTCTGCCGCCTGGCTTGCTCTATCGCCTCCCTCTCTTTAGCCTTCTCTGCCTTCTCCCGCAATAACTCCTGCCGCCGAATCCTGGCTGCCTCTATCTTAGCTAACCTGTCTGCCTCTGCCTTGACCTCTGCCTGTCGCCTATCTTCCTCTAACTTCTTCTGCCTCTCTATCGCCTCCTGCCTGCGCCGCTCTTCCTCATAACGTACCTTCAACTTTATCCCATTAATAAAATCTACCAAACGCTGCTTCTGTATTTTTCTTCTGTCTTCGGAATTTTTCTTGCTGGAATTTTTCTGGCGGTTCAGGCGTGGCTTTTTCGAATCTTTCTTATTCGACGAGTCATCTGACGAAGAATTATCTCCGTCCTTTCCCAGGTCACTGGTACTATCTCCTGGTTCTCCAGGTGAACTGGAAGATGCAAAACTGAAAGCAAAAATCGGCTTCAGTTTTATGGAAGGTCTCTTGACCGGCGTATGTTTACCAATAGTGCTATCATTATGAACCTTCTCATGGTTTTTTTCAGCAACTGATTCTGCTGCCTTCTGTCTTGCCGCAATAAATTGCCGAACAAGGTTTCTTCTTCCTTTTCTATCAAGTCCTCTCCACTTCTTGATAAAATCCTGTTTCATCACAAGTCCTATTTAGGCGCGCCGGGCGGTTTCCCAGTGGGTTGTGGAGATGGAGCATTACCAGCTGAAGAACCCGGAGATTGCGCCTTTGCAACAGTAATCGTTTCCGGCACAGCAGCAGCTTTTTCTATCATCACAGCATTGATCTTAAAATTTGCCTGAAACATTCCAGAACTTCTTTTGCTCACCGCAAAACTTTCAAGCGTAAAAAATGACGAAGGATTATTAAGATAACGCATGAACTTGACTATTTCAATACTGGTTCCAGTAATTGAGACATCAAGTGGAAGAATTTTATAAAATGCGACAGTTGACGGAATACCCGGTACAACTGAATTAACCACACTCACACCCGAATCAATTAAAAGGTCAAGAATATGTTTGATAATCGTAATCTGGAGTGAAAATAAAGGAATCTGATCAGATGAGGGAAAACCAGTTTCCTGGAATCCAAAAGAAGTTGGGATAATCACATCATTTTTTCTGGCTTTCTTTTTCAAAGAATCTCCAGTTTCAAATAGAAATTCTTTAAATTCAACATTGGGGAAAACCCTGAATTCTGGTACTGTCGGATAAGTCGTAGAGAAACGATTCAACATTGAATTGAACTGTTCAGCAATTGCTACATATTGCTGTTGCAGTTTATTAACAAGTTCTGGCGATGGCGCCAGTTCTTTCTGGGTTTGGTACTTTCTTATCTCTTCGTGTTTTGCCTTGATTTCTTCTTCCATTTTCTTCAATTCCTGCTGTGTCTTTCTAATTAGATTATAACCAAATCCCAGCATACCAATAACAATTACAAGAAATACAAAATTCAGGTTCTTCTTCAAAAAACTCAATATCTTCTTCATTTTACTTTAGCAGTCAAAAGAAATTTCAGTTTTCCTGTTTCTCGATCAAGCTCACAAGAATCAATGTTCACCTCAGAGAAAAATTCCAATTTTGAAAGCTTCTGGACAAAGGTCTTCAGGTCAGAAAATGCGCTTCTGATATCTGTAGCAACTACTTCACCATCAAGCGTCAGAACACCAATATTCTCTGGCAGCGTTGAAGGAGGACCTGCTGGTGCAGAAACCTGTGCAGGAGCAGGTGCAGATGGCGGTGGCTCTGGCGCACCAGGCGGCATTGCTGGCGGAGGCGCTCCAGGACCAGGAGGCGCTCC
>JBMFLH010000007.1:30009-36977 GCA_049971295.1 Candidatus Ratteibacteria bacterium
AGCAGCAACCTGTGCTGGCTGAGCTCCAGCAGGATAAATATTATTAAGATAAATCCTGCTACTTGGAAGAGCGTTTCCTATTTCCAGAATCCTTGCCAGCCACAAGGACTTTTTTTCAAATAAACCCTGGATTACTCCGATCTTCCCTTTGATATCATTGATGTTTTTCTGAAGCGCTTCCACCTGTGGTTTAAACTGTTCGTATTCCTTTAAGGATGTCTCAAGTTCTGTTTTATAATTTTCGTATGCTGTTTTCTCTGTCTTCAAGAAAAACAATGGTGTAAGGGTCAGAAGCACAGTCATAATTGTTGAGAGAAATATGTACGGTCTGTTTTCTGCAAACTCCCTCATTCTGATAATTTCAACTGGAAGCATGTTTATATCAATGACTGCCTGATTGAGTAATTTCAAAGCAACTCCACAGGCAACAACAATTTCAGGTCCATGGTCGACAAGTATTTCCTGGTAATCAGGATGAACATCACAGAACTCAAGGGGATTAATAAATGAAACCGGTACCTTCATTTTTTGCTCAAGATATTCCTTCAATCCTATCATTTTTGATGTGCCGCCACATATAAAAAATCGCGATAATTCAGGTCCTTTTAATGTGAAGCGCCAGTAATCAACTGAATTCTGAAGTTCAGTATTCAAGGAATCCACCAGCGAAGAAATCACAGGATTTTTCATTCCCTGTTCAATCTTGATTTTTTCTGCATCAGGAAATTCAATCTTCTGTGTTTCCGCAAGGGAGGAAGTAATACTATCGCCTGTTGTTGTCAGAGATCTCATAAGAATTCGTTCCTGATGATTGATAATAAGATTTGCTGTCTGAGCACCAATATCAAGTATTGCCTGACATTCCTGCAAATTATAAAGCGGAGATAGACGATAGAGATTATAAAGAGCGAAAAAGTCAGTATCAAGGGTTTCAATTGCCAAATCAAAAGGTGCAAGATGCGCCATGTAGTCATTAATCAGATCTCTCTTGGCTGCACACAACAACACCTGAAAACTCTTATCAGTTTCAGCGATAATCTGGTATGACCAGGCGACAACCTCTATGGGAAATGGAATCTGTTGCTGAATTTCAAATTTCAGGATATCGCGAAGTTTTCCAATTGGAACCTTTGGCACACTGATGACTCTCACCAGTATCCCTCTTCCGGGAAGTGAAACTGCTGCTTTTTTTGCTTGAAGGGATTTTATAAATCCCTTACCTTCTGTTCTTAAAACAGGAACCCGTGCATCATAGACGAAAGGCGGAGCATCATATTGCTGGTAATAATTGATGGTAAACCTTTTCCCATTTCTGCCTGGACCAAGTTCAATCGCGCGAATATGCGATGTGCCAATGTCAAAACTGTGAAACCTTTGTTTGCCGATTTTACCGATCTTCATGGGCTCAGTAGCTCCTGATTAAAAAGTACCTATGCGGAATTTTAGAAAGCAATAATCCCCCTTTCTGTTGCACTGAACCCTTCATCAATTTGGTTGCGGGGGACCGATTTGAACGGCCGACCTCCGGGTTATGGGCCCGGCGAGCTACCACTGCTCCACCCCGCAGGTAATTTATAGTTTAACCTGTATATCCTGATTTGTCAATTCCCTGATTATTTCTTCCCTGATTGAGCGAAGAATTTTCTTTGCATGCAAAGAAGACGCCTTCATTTTTTCTACCTGCTTCTGAAGGCTGTCTATCTGTTCTAAAAGAAGAAATAAATAAATAATGCATATGTCAAGATAATCCGCATGCGGCATTGAAAGGCGAAGATTCTGAAGTTTATCATTTATCTCGTGTTCAATTTTGCGCATAAATAATTCATCTTTATCTGTTGCAATCACACATGTTCTTCCAAGGATATTGATTTTATATTTCTTCATTTCATTGCCTCAGTGTGATGGCAAAGTTTTTTTTCAGAGCATCAAGCATGTCCTGAACAATGCCTTCAACCTGTTGTCTGGAAAGAGTACCTTCAGGATTTGAAAATGTGAGTGTCAGTCCAACTGCTGTTGAATCATAAGGTATGTTTTTACCTCTGTAAATATCAAAAACCTCCAGTGCTTCCACAATTCTGAAATCTCTGAAAATCATCTCTTCTACTTTTTGCCAGCATACTGAATTTGGAACAATAAGAGAAATGTCCCTTTTTACGGGCATCAATTTTGAAACAGGCCTGTATGTAATTTGAGAAAAGCCGTTTTTTACAAAATCACAAAGATTAATTTCTGTAAGTATCACATTCTGCTGTTCAAGGTCATATTCTTTCAAGATACTCTCATCAGGTAAATAAATTGACGCAATCCTGTGCTCGCCTTTGAAAAACCTCACAAACACTCCAGATTTATCCAGAGATATTTCCTGAACCAGGTTTTGATAACCAATTTTTGAAAAAACAAACTCAAGGTTTCCTTTGAATGTATAAAAATTTCCCGTATTGAGAACTCCTGCACCAGCGTAAGGTTCTTCAATAAAACCAGCCTCTACCCTGCGATAAACATTACCAATTTCAAAAATGGCTACCTTTTCAATTTTCCTGTTATAATTGTCCTTCAAATTTTGCAGTAGTTCCGGTATCAATGAATTCCTTAAATAGGCATAGTTACGCGAAAGTGGATTGATAATTTCTATGGCATCCTCAGAAAATGAAATCTTTCTGTTTTCATCGCACAACCCCAGATTAATCACTTCACAGAATCCCAATTTAACAAAAGTATCTCTAAGGGCATCAAGCCGCAAATATTCCTGAGATGAAACGTTGTAAGCGATCGAGGCAACAGGCATCTGTTCAGGTATCCTGTCATAACCCCAGTATTTTGCAATTTCCTCAATAATATCCACATCCAAATCAAGGTCGTTTCTACCTGCTGGCACCTTCACAATCAAATTTTCAGTTTCTGCATGAACCCCACAATCAAGTTTCTCAAGTGTCCTGGTGATAAAATTTTCAGGAATTTCGCATCCGAGGTAAGAAGCAATTTTTGTTTTCTGAACAGATATCAATTTTTCTTTTGTCTGATTGTTGCCTGCAATACACAATGGTGCAACCCTGCCACCACAAATCTCATTGATTAATCTGCAACATCTATCAAGTCCGCTTACGACAAAATCAGGGTCAATTCTTTTTTCAAATCTTGCAGAAGCATCAGTAGCAAGTCCCAATAGTTTCGAACCCCTTCTTATTCTTACAGGGTTGAAAAATGCACTTTCTATAAAAAGATCTGTGGTGGTGCCTTTGACCTCAGAATTCATCCCACCCATAATGCCTGCGATTGCCACCGGCTTTTCAATATCAGCAATCACAAGAACATCTGAGGTAAGCTCTCTTTTCATCCCATCAATGGTGATTATCTGTTCTCCATTTTTAGCTCTTCTGACAACAATTTTCCCTTTCAGACACTTCAGGTCAAACGCATGTAACGGCTGTCCAAATTCCCAGAACACAAGATTGGTAATGTCCACAACATTATTGATACTTCGAAAACCAGCAGCAGTCACCTTTTCCCTTAGCCATTGTGGCGAATCCGTTATCTTCACAGATTCAATAATCCTGCCGGAATAAAAGATACAATCATCAAAACTTTCTATTTCAATCGGAAAAGTTCTTGAAGATTCTTCTTTTATTCTTGTATCAGGATACACAGGTTCAATCTCACCGCAGGGAGAAATCGCCCTGATTAAACCGATGGCACTCAAAAGGTCACCTCTGTTTGCAGGTGCTTCAATCTCAATAAACACGTCGTCACCTTGTTCAGTAAATACCGGATTTAATCCGAGCATACTGAGCCATCGTTCAATATCTTTCTGTGTCCAGTTGCCCTTGATGTATTCAGCAAGCGCTTTAATACTGTATTTCATTTTGTCATCCGAATTGTTTAAGAAAACGCATGTCCCCTGAATAAAATTGTCTTATATCATCTATTCCATACTTAATCATGGCTATTCGTTCAAGTCCTGCGCCAAAGGCAAAACCCGAAATATTTTTTTCTCGAATTCCTGACTTGCGGAACACTTCAGGATGAACCATTCCTGCTCCAAGAATTTCAAGCCATCCTGTAAAACCACATGTCTGACATCCTCTTCCTTCACAAAGAACGCAGGAGATTGAAATCTCTGCGCTTGGCTCTGTGAATGGAAAATAAGAAGGAAGAAAGTTTACCTTTACTCTGGTTCCAAAAAGTTCTCTCAAAAAGAATATCAGTACTGCTTTCAGGTTACTGAATGTAATGCCACAATCCACCATCAATCCTTCCACCTGATGAAAAACAGGTGAATGAGATGCGTCAAAATCATCTCTTCGGAAAGTTTTCCCTATGGCAATAATTCTCAATGGCACAGAAATCTTTTTCATTACCCTGATCTGAACAGGACTGGTATGAGTTCTTAAAAGAAATTTTCTTTCAGAATCAAGATAAAATGTATCCCACATGTCTCTGGCAGGATGGTCTGCCGGCATATTCAATGCTTCAAAATTGTAAAAATCTGTCTCTATCTCTGGACCTGTATGAACGCCAAAACCAAGTCCCTGAAAAATTTTAACAATTTCTCGTGAAACAAGAGTAACAGGATGCAGTGAGCCAATTTCTGGTTTCAATCCTGGAAGTCCAAAGTTCAAGTTAAATTCAGTTTTTTTATCCTGCCGGGTTAAAAGTTTTTTTCTTTCTTCAAACGCTTCTGTCAACTGCCTCTTTGCACTGTTAATCAATGCTCCTGCCTGTGGTCTAATTTCAGCAGGCATCAAAGGAATCTGGCTGGTCATTGCCGCAAAAATTCCTTTTCTTCCAAAATATTGAATTCTCCATTCCTCAAGGTTCTCGCTATCATTGATTTTACTAATTTGTTCCATCGCTTCAGCCACAATCTTGTTGATGTTTAACAGAAGTGCATTCTCATCCATAGATATTTTCCTTCATTATGTAATGAAAAACATTATCAGGAACGAGATATCTGATTGATTGATTTGCCTTAATTTTATTCCTTATGAGTGTGGATGAAATTTCAATCCTTGGCGCCTCAAGAATCTGATAGTTTACTGAAAATGGAAAACAGGGCACCTCACTTTTTTCGGTAATACGCGGAGCAACAATGAAGGAAAATTTTTGCGCCAGTTTTTCCGCGTTATACCATGAAGGTAAAATCAAAAACGCATCCCAGCCAACAATCAGCTCAATTTTACCGCGCACCTTTTCCTGTAAAATCGCCAGTGTCTCATAAGTGTATGAAATACCTGGTTTAGTAACCTCAATATCCGATACCTCGAACTTCGGATTATCCATAGTGGCAAGTTTTGTCATCTCCAGCCTCTGGTTGGCAGAGGCAATAAGAGCTCCCCTGTGAGGTGGAACACCCACAGGTACAAAAATCACCTTATCAAGGCAGAACTGTTGCCATGCTACCTCAGCAATAATCAGATGCCCTGTGTGGATCGGGTCAAAACTTCCGCCAAATACTCCTATCTTATGTTCTGATTTGCCCATTTCCGTAAATCAAGTATTTGTACGTTGTCAATTCCTCAAGAGCCATTGGACCCCTTGCATGAATTTTATCAGTGCTTATTCCAATCTCTGCACCTAATCCAAATTCTCCTCCATCTGTAAATCTCGTTGATGCATTGTGATAAACACAGGCAGAATCAACTTCCTCAAGAAATTTCCTCGCTGTATTTTCATTTCTGGTGATAATGGCATCTGAATGTCGTGTTCCATACCTGTTGATATGAGAAATTGCTTCAGATAAACTGTTGACCACCTTAATGGAAATAATCAGGTCAAGATATTCTTCTGACCAGTCCTGTTGTGTCGCTGGTTTTGCCCAGGGAATGATTTTTATCGTTTGGTCGCAACCGCGAATTTCAACATTGTGTTGTTTGAACAATTCCGCCATCTCAGGAAGAAATGAATTTGCAATGTCTCTGTGAACAAGTAAAGTTTCCATAGCATTGCATGTCGCCGGTCTCTGCACCTTTGCATTAAGACATACATTCAACGCCATTGTTTTATCTGCCTCGCTATCAACATAAATATGGCATACTCCCTTGTAATGTTTAATGACAGGAATTTTACTATACGAAACCACTGCCCTGATAAGGGATTCACCACCTCGTGGAATCACCAGGTTAATGCTTTCATTCAAAGATAGAAGATATCTTACCCCTGCTCTTCCTCCTATCTTTACAAGATTCACAGCATTTTGATTAATGCCTGTTTTCTCAAGCGCCTCCTTTACACATTCTACAAGAATTGAATTTGAAAACACTGCCTCTTTCCCGCCGCGCAAAACAACGCAATTACCAGACTTTACACACAGAGAGGTCGCCTCTATGGTCACATCAGGCCTTGATTCATAAATTATCGCAATCACACCAATCGGCACTCTCACCCTCTTAATAATAAGACCATTGGGACGAACAGTTTCCCATATGACTTTACCAACAGGATCTTCAAGATTTGCAATATTTTGCAGGGATGTCGCCATCTTCTTAATTCTCTCTGGTGTCAAAAGCAATCGATCAATAAATGCCTTTGAGTAATTCTGTCTTTCACATTTCTTCACATCCTTCATGTTAAACTTTAAAATTGTGTCAGATTTTTCAGTCAAAATTCTGGAAAGCAATAAAAGAAACTCGTTTTTCTTGTCTGTGGTTAATCCTGCCATTTCAAAGGAGCAATTGTGAGTCACAGAAGCAATATTTTTTATTTCATTTTTCCAGTCCATTTTTTTTCTCCGGCAAAAAAATCGTCCCAATCTTTTTACCAAGGAATATGTCTCTGAGCACCCATGGCCTTTTACCATTTGCAATGAAGCCCATACAGCCGACTTTTAATACCCGCCTTATCGCCAACAATTTTGAAACCATTCCCCCACGTCCAAGTTCTGACGTACTGGCGTTTTTTGCAATAGACAGATGAAAGTCAGTAATACGGCAAACTTCTGAAATCAGTTTCGACCTGTTGCAATTTTTGGGGTC
>JBMFLH010000008.1:0-22671 GCA_049971295.1 Candidatus Ratteibacteria bacterium
CATTACTATATTTTTGACGTCAAATTAGTATTACTTAATTTTTGCAGAGTTACGGATGATTTACTGAAAATTCTGCTACCTTTGTTATTTGCGGTAATTGAGAATAAAGTTTTGGAATTCTTGCTTCGTATTCAGCAAGAAAGGGTTGAATTCCACTGTACAGAAGGCAACAACCAGCAATGAAAAATAAAAGTATTATTTTTTCATCAAATCATTCACTCTGGCTTGATTCTGCAAAAGATACCTTCTGCCTTTCCATTATTTGTATCCAGAGCTATTGTAATTGTATTTTTTCCATGTCGAACATTGATGGGAACTTTTGTTTGGTCTGCAATTGCTGGATTTGTTCCTTTTCCTGAAAATACCCTTTCTCCATTAAACCATACGACCACAGGCCCATCATAGCCAATGTACATTTTTGCATTTTCCATTGGACCAAGTTCAATGTCAGTTGTGAAGTAAATCACGCCTGTTTTTCCTTTTGTAAATTTTCCGGCATCAACAAATCCAATGGCTGACATTGGTACACCCTTTTTCATATCTTTTTCCTGGTATGCAGAGATTTTTTTCCAGCGAGTGCCCTTGTCCCTTGCATCGCAATATTCTACCTTGTCCAGGGATATTTCTTTTACATCTGAAATCATCCATTCTTTGATAAAATCTTCTCTACCAGAGGAAAACATTGCTTCAACCAGGTATATGTCAGGATGGCTGAATTGCTCGATATCAGGGTCTTCTGGCGCAGTATGACCTGAATAATAAGAAAACCAGAATTTTGATGTATTTTCAGGGTCTCTTGCCACTCCCATGTAAGAAAGATCAAAGCCAGGGCCTGATGGCAGCACCAATCTTAATACAGGCTTGTTTTTCACAATTCTGAATACTCCGACGTGCGTGATATCTGGTTGTAAAAACCACCTTCCTGAAATCCAGATTTCATCATTTACAATCCAGAGACATGGGCCAAGAAGAGGAATATCAAGTCGCACCATACTCCATATTCTATAAGGTGGTTTGCTCCGGCATAAATAGGGCTTTTTAGTTTTATCATCACACCTCATTAACATCACCGCTATACCGTTTCTCAAGAAATCGAGATAACACTCTGTGGGCATCTGGCTTCCTTTATGAATGTCGTATTCCCTTTCCCACTTAATTCCATCATCGCTTTCAAACCAGGACACTGTAGATGTTTTTCTCCAGTTAAATTCGCCATATCCAGCGCAATAGTATTTCCCTTTGTAAAATTGTGGTCTCCACAAAATAAATCCATCTGTACCTTCCATCTTTGTCCATTCGCTCCAGTTTCTTCCATCTTCTGAAAACGCCGTATAAGAACTTCGTTCTGTACCTGCTTCAAATCCTACAACAAAAAGTTTTTCTCCATCTGAGTAAAGATGGGCGTCTCTGGCATCACTGTTTTTCCTGAATGTGGCGACATGTTCAAAGTGTTTTCCCTCGTCATCGCTTCGTAGTACGATAATCTTCCCTGTGGGGTCAGCATGAGCAGCGCCCTGCCTGTAAGCCACGTATAAAGCGCCCTTGAAAAAACATGCGCCAGTAAAGGCATTGTGATTGGCATCACGTGTTATTCTTCTGATGCTTTTCACATACATGTTTCCTCCATATTTATACTACCAGAAGTTCTACACTTACCACCCTTATTGTTTCCTTTTTTCTTTCTTCATTTTGATACCACGAGTGACTTCCATTCATCACAACGATGCTATTGTACCCCTGTCTGATGTTTTTTGCGTCAAACTCAAAATTAAACGCTGTATGCTCTGGAACATGATGGGTATAACCACCGACAGCGCATAACAGGCGATCTGTTTGTTGTCCTTTGAAATTGGGCCAGGATCCATTGAAACTGACACCAGTTGGTGGAATTTTTTCCTGTTTTTCAATAACAACCTGAATTGTCAATTTCATGTTTTTATTTTCTGGCTCTTTCATCATGGGAAGTAAAAACTCTTTTCTGCATTGCGGTTCAATATGGGCAGGAATTTGGCCGGCTGACTCAAAAAAATTGTGGACATAAAATCCAACGCCAGATGAAAATGTATAAAACTTTGGTTTTCCCTTAAGAAAATCAATATCGTGTAAATTTTTCAATGAGGCATAATCAGCAAAACAATTTGCCTGTTCCCATGGCCAGTGTCCTGGTGTATCAGCGCAGAAAAAGTTAAATGTTTCTATTCCATCACAACCAAGAGCAAGTTTTCCTGCTGCATTACCTCTCAATATTTCAGGGCTGAAGGCAGACAGTCGATATCCGCGGCTATCTGAGGCACCAATATAAGTATTTGCACCTGCGCCTGGAAAATAAACCATCAACCAGTTTGTTCCAAGTTCAATGACTCCATACACAGCAATATTTTCACCAAGTTGCTGCTTTATTCTGTCACAGGGTATATCCCAGCTTGTCTGCCATGTATTCGTGGGACAGACAAAATCAATAAGTCCCTGCCTTGCCATTTCAGGTATATCAATTCCAATCTGCCTCAACTGTTCAAATGTTCCAGCGTATCTGATGCCCATGTAAAATGGCTTTCTGGTGTCCTTTGATTTTTTCTCGCAGATTTCCCTGATTTCAGCATGCCACTGAGTGATTGTTTTTATTGCCTTTTCACTCGCAGGGACCTCACAGCACAGAGGCCATCTTGTCCAGTCCAGTTCGATTCCTTCAAAATCATAGTTTTCGATACAATCTTGAATCAGTACCTTCATATAATCGCGGACCTGGATTTTTTCAAAATTAAGGCCCTGCCAGGAGACAGACGGTGGTTCCTGGGGATTGCTTGTTGTTCCTTTCAGCCGCATCTGTGGGTCTTTGAATAGCTTACAGTTCATAAAGTCAAATTCAGGCATTAAACTTGCTCCATGCATATCATTCATTCTAATTGAGACCCAGGGAGTGATGTGATTTCTTCTGCATGCTTTTGTTGATTCATGAAGCCAGTCAACTCCATCTTCAACAAGGTCAAGGTATCTATCCATCAATATCACCATCTCATCGAGATATCTTTCAACCTGCTGTCTGGTCATGGGTTGGCCTAAAAGATGCCCGAAGAAAAATGTCTTGTCTCCTCTCTTATAGCCATCAAGATTTGTTTCAACCACTTTGCTTGGATACCAGGCAACCTGAGCATTGCTATTGACCACAAGTGTATCAACCCCGCTTTCAGCAAGAATATCAATACAATGGTGGATGTGCTTTGCACTGAACAAGCGGTTTTCAGGATAATACCATGAACTTTTTTTGTTGTACCTATAGAAAAAGCCATTGCAGTCAACATTGAACAGATTTTTATTCTTATCCGGCTTCATTTTTCTCTCCTATCGTTGTCCATATTTTCTCACTGCATCAAAGTAAAACAACGCATTATCAATTGGAACATTTGGTGGTATGTGATTTCCAACAGCCATAATAAATCCAGGGCAATTTTTTGCAGTATTCATGCACCTTAATACTTCTTTTTCAATGTCCTGTTTTGTTCCATAGGTCAAAATTCTGCAATCAGCATTACCAACAATCACATGTGTTTTACCATATTTTTTTACGATAAGTTCGAGGTCAGTCAGTGGTTCAAAAATAAATCCATCAGCGCCTGCATTTGCAATATCGTCAACAAACTCAGTAAAATTTCCATCAGAGCAGAAAAGCACCTTTATTCCTTCTGATTTTAAGACATCCCACAGTTTCCTGTATCTGGGAAAGATGTATTTTCTGTACCAGACAGGATTGAAAATAGCGCCATTTGACCAGACCATATCGTCATGACAGATGAAAGCAAAAGGTTTCACCTTTGCCCACGCTCTGAAGTTTGCAAGGGAAAGTTGAAAAAATCCTTCAATCACATAATCTCCAAATCTTTCAGGCTCAGTACCCACTCCCTCAAGAAACATTTCCCATCCAAAACTGGCAATGCAGCCAGAAACAATGGTTTTATAATAACCAGCTGTAACAAAAACATCAGGATGAACATTTTGGGCATTCTTAAGAGATTTACTGAAATATTCTGCTCGCTCATTGATATCAGGTATCCCATATTCTTGCGCTGCATCAAAATTCAATACTTCATCTACTGATTTGAAAGGACAGGGCTTTGGTTTTCTATAATCAATTCCGCCTTCGGCATACACAGCGTGTCCCATGTCTGTTGTTCTACCAACTTTTGACCAGTCCACAGGACCATCATTTGTACTCCATATGAAGTCGTAGGGAACCCACTCATAAAATTTTTTGTAAGCATTTGTTGCTTCGTCGGGATTGGGACTTTGCGGGTCAAGACCAGTGATATGTTTAATCAATGAACGATGGCCGCAGTATTCTGTTCTACCAACCCTTTCAGTAAATTGAAGATTTACAATCTTTTTGAATATCTCAATGGACATGGTTCTCCTATTTTAATTCAAAAGTTGTTTTTAATCCTTCTGCGCTATTTTTACCTACCATGACCTCAAATAATCCTGACTCTGTAATTGGCTTGAAATTCTCATCAAGAAAAGACAAATCGCTTTCTTCCAGAATGAATTCAATCTTTGTTTTTTCCCCTGGCTTCAGATGAATCTTTGAAAATCTCTTCAATTCTTTTACAGGTCGTATGATAGAGCTGACGATGTCCCTGATATAAAGTTGTACGACTTCATCGCCTTCGTAATTGCCTGAGTTTTCCACCTCAACTGACACCCTGATATTACCATTTCTTGAAAACTTTTCAGGAGAAACTTTGATATTTTTATACTCAAATTGCGTATAACTGAGACCATAACCAAAAGGAAACATTGGTTGGAATCCCCTTACTTCCACATAGTCGTACGTTCTCAAACAGGGCAGGTGATTATAGTAAAGAGGAAGTTGTCCTGTGTATTTAGGAAAGGTAATAGGAAGTTTACCTCCTGGATTGCGATTACCAAAAACAATGTTTGCCACCGCATTTCCTCCTTCTTCCCCTGGATACCAGGCTTCCAGTATTGCATCAACACTGTCAAACCAGTTTGCCATCGTAACAGCGCTACCATTGATGAGTACCACAATAACCGGTGTTCCTGTGTCAGCAACAGCTTTGATTAAATCTTCCTGAACTCCAGGAAGATTAAGATTGCACCTGTCTCTGTTTTCTCCTTCTGTTTCAGCAGAGTTTCCCACCACCACTATTGCAACATCTGCCCTTGCTGCAATAGAAACTGCCTTTGAAAAGCCGGATTTATTCTTATCATTGACCTTACAGCCCTCAGTAAAATACAGTTTTGTTCTTTTTGAAATGTGATTTTTTATTCCCTCAAAAACAGTGACAACCTTCATTCCAGAACCACTGTAACCGCCGAGTCGGATTGCATCTGCATTGGGCCCTATGACAGCAATTGAACCAATATCTTTTGAAAGCGGAAGAACCCCATTGTTTTTCAATAGCACCATACATTTTTCAGCCACTTCCAGAGCAAATTGTCTGTGTTTATCACAATCACAGATTAAAGTCGCTTCTTCTGGGTCTGAGTATGGATTTTCAAAAAGCCCAAGCCAGATTTTTCCTCTTAAAACCCTTTCCACTGCCCGGTCAATGATTGATTCAGAAATCTTTCCTTCTTTTGCAAGTCGTACAAGATGCAAAAAACAGGGAGAGGCAGGGATTTCTATGTCAAGACCTGCTTTAAGAGCAAGATTTCCTGCTTCAGCAAGTGTATCAGCAACCCTGTGGTTTCTATACAAACCCCCTACG
Organism: Candidatus Ratteibacteria bacterium; assembly: GCA_049971295.1. Classification (GTDB taxonomy): domain Bacteria; phylum Ratteibacteria; class UBA8468; order B48-G9; family DTJG01; genus DTJG01. The sequence goes on from JBMFLH010000008.1 coordinate 5,724, forward strand.
CTTCCATAATCTGACACAACAAATCCTTCAAATGCCCACTCATTTCTTAACACATCTGTAAGAAGCCATTTATTTGAGGACGAAGGTATTCCATTGATTGAATTATAGGCTGCCATCAATGACCATGCTTTTGCTTCCATGATACTGGCTTTGAAAGCAGGGAAAAATACTTCCCTCAAGATTCTTTCAGAAAAAAAAGTTGGACCGCTGTCTCTTCCACCGTCTCCTGCAAAATCAGCGGCAAAATGCTTTGGAGTTGCAATCACCTTTTCGCTTTGCAATCCCTTGATAAATGCAACCGCCATCTGCGAAGTAAGATATGGGTCTTCTCCATAAGTTTCTTCCACCCTGCCATGTCTTGCGTCCCTTGCAATGTTGATTGTTGGAGAAAGCGCCTGATGAATTCCTCTTGCCCTTGTTTCCTTTCCTATAATTTTTGCCACCCGATACATCATATCAGGGTCCCAGCCACTTGCAAGGCCAATTGCTTGAGGAAAACTTGTTGATTTTTTTGCCATGCATCCATGAAGACATTCGTCGTGGATAATGACAGGAATTTTTGAACTACTTTTTTCTACTGCAATTTTTTGTATTTCATTGGAAATTTTTGTTCCCTGTTCTGGATCAAATGGCCTTAAAATCGGACTGATGTGACCTGCTCCATTCTTTAACTGAACATTTGCCTTTGATTGAGAAAACTGCTCTTTTTCAAGCAATTCATTTCTTTCAATGCAGGTTAACTGCGCCACTTTTTCCTCAATACTCATTTTGCCGAGAAGTTTCTTAATCCTTTCTTCCATAATTCCCCCTGGTAAATTTCATATTTTGACTGGTTTTATTCAACTTGATTGTTTGTAGATTTAACATATTGAAAAAATTTGTCAAGAGACAAGAATATTTAGTCACAGACATCGTTGTCATCCTGACTTAACGAAGATTGAAGAAGCAATTAAAATAGTCGGTATGCCTTTCTTTCAATCTCAGGGAGAATTTTACGATGCTCCGAAAGGCATACCGGCCATGGAGGTAGCGTCTAATAAAATGTGTCAGATAAACAGATTAGAAGCAAGAAAGATGTTGATTGAGACCTATAATGAGACCCAGAGTATAAAAGCTACCGCCCGCACTAAAGTTATGGGTAGTGTTTTCACTAATGAAAAAAGTTGTAATCAGATTATATATGGGGTTACTCAATATCTTAATGAAAACTGGGCAGAGAAAAACAGGAACGCCCAAAATGAATTTATACAAAATGCTTGACATTACCGGATGTTGTCAAAGTAATTTTGTATAACCGGGAAAAACTAATCTTTTTTAATTTTTTTATATTTTTCCATTTTCACCTTCTCCTGTTTTCTTCTCTTGTCTCCTCCTATTCCTCTGAGGAAAAAAATTAAGGTGAGGGTACCTCTAAAAACCCAAAACACGAAACCGTAAAAAGGATAAATTGCTGATTTCTTTGGGGTTAGGTTTTCCTTGAAATCTTTCACAGATTTTCTTTTATAAAGACAGGATTTTATTCCGCTTCACAGTTGAAACATTTCCCGCAATTGCTTGAAACTTGGTTTTGATTCAGTTATCATATAAATAAAGCCCCTGTAGCTCAGTTAGGATAGAGCAGCGGTTTCCTAAACCGCGTGCCGCCTGTTCGAGTCAGGCCAGGGGCACGTTTTTATGCTAAAATAACCAGAACCAGAGGTGCATATGAAAAAAACATCAGAATCTATTGAAAAGTTCAGAAAAGGGGATTCAGGTCCGAAATATCTTTTCAGGGGACCTCACTGTGAATGGGGAATTATTGTTTTGAAACCAGGTGAAAAGATGGGAGCACACGGACACAATTCAGTGGTTGAAGATTTCTTTTTCCTTGAAGGTAGCCCGAACATTATTGTCTCAGGTCAACAGCAAAGGGTCTTTCCAGGCGATGCAGTCAGAGTAGAGTCGGGTGAAGCGCATGATATCATCAATGATACACAACAACAAGTGAAACTCGTCTTCATTAAAGCACCGTATCTTCCTGATGACAAATATTCCTGCTGAAAGTACTATGGAAAACAATATTTTTTTGAAGGCAGTCAATCCTCTCAATGAGCCTGCAACATTTGGTCTTAATGCAAGCGTGCCTTTTCCACGTGGCTTGCTAAAATCTACAGAATCCCTGATTCTCTATGATTATGATGATGGTGTGATTCCCTGCCAGAAAAAGGTTCTTGCCAGATGGAATGACAAAAGCATTAAGGTGGCGCTCATCGATTTTGTTCTGACATTAACAACATGGACGGGCAGTAATCTGCTAAAAATAGAACCTGAAATTCATATCAATCCTGAAAAAGGCGTCTTTTTCAGGATAAAAGAGCTCAAACTTTCAATAACACCGATCTCAAATAATACTGCAGAAGTATTTTTCCCAGATGTTCGGATAAATCAAACAAAGAGGATAAAAATCTTTCAGATTGACGATGAAAACTGTGATATTGAAGCAGATGAGAATTGTGAAAAAAGGTACATTGCTTCGACTGGAACTTTCAGATTAACCACCAACGGCTTAATTATAGCAGGCGCTTTGAAGGACTTTTCAATGAGATGGCCAAAAAGTATTGAATTTGATGGGCGCTCCATCAGTTTTGGGTTATTACCTTCATTCAAAAAAGGCACATTCAACCACATGCAACCATGGTACAAATATGGTTATCTGTTTTGCGGTTCTATATACATGTTGAAAACAGGACAAAAAAGAAGATGGGAAATATGGCTTGAGATAAATGGAAACTGGCAGTTGTGCAGGTCAATTTGTGAGATACCGCCTGTAGCAATTGTAGAACCAGAATATGCAACTTCAACCGGCGTTTATGGAGATATTACTGGGGGCAGGCGAAAATACCAGAGACTACGATAGAGTGATTTCCAGTATGTTTAATATGTACTGCTCAAGCATCAGGAAAAACAGGGATACAGGAGAGATGAACTGGGGCGATTGGTTTGGAGAAAGATATATTAACTGGGGAAACAATGAATATGGTACAGCAGAGCAACTTTTTGTCCAGTTTGTAAGGACAGGAGATTTGAGATATTTTGTGTCTGGTGAAAATGCTGCAAGACATACAGACGAAGTGGATATTATTCACTATGTGAACAAAGACCTGATGGACTCATTTAAGGAAGAACCTTTCAAACCATTTGATGTAATGCCAGGTTGTGTTCACCAACATACAATAGGCCATGTCGGTGGATTTTATTCACGGAAAAAAGTGAAAAAGATGTTAAGCAGGGAACTGAGAGTAAAGAATCCTTATCTCTGTACTGAACCTTGGAACATGGGACACCTGTGGCTTGTGGGCGTGGCCAAGGCACTGAAAATTTATCATCAGATAAAAACCAATGAATAGAAAATGGCTGCTTGTTGTTACTCAGGATATTTCGGCAGAAATGAATATGGCGCTTGACAGTGTGATGTGGAATAAAGCAAAGGAAAATCCTGAAATTGCGATGTTGAGATTTTATACATGGAAACCATCAGGTGTTTCTCTTGGTGCCCATCAGAAACCAGAAAATCTTGTTGACATCGAATTTTGCAGGAAAAACAATATCCCCGTGGTTGCAAGAATTACTGGCGGAAGTGCCATTTTTCATGATAGAGAAATTACATATAGCTTTTCAGCAACAAACGATGAAAAAATTTTCCCTGGACCCATGACATCATACGAAAAAATATGCAGTGCATTAAAATTGGGGTTTGAAAAACTCGGTATCAAAGTTCAGTGGCGCGGAGTGTCTATGGGGAAAGAACCGTCTCTGACCAACAGAGATTGTTTTTCACTGTCGACCAGACATGACCTCGTCGTAAATGGTAGAAAAATTATCGGAAGTGCCCAGAGAAAAGATAGATCATCTTTTTTGCAACATGGAAGTTTATTGATTGAAATACAAAAGCATCTGTGGGAAGAAATATTTCTTACAAAACCTGATTTTTCAAAAATTATATCAATGTCTGAAATTTTGAACGATGTCCCTGATTTTGATATTCTGATTAAAGCACTGAAAAACGGGTTTGAGGAATTTTTTGAAAGTGACTTCGAAGAAACAAATTTTACCAGAAACGACATGGAAGAAGCACATAAAATTTGTCAAAAATTTTTACTGGTATAAAAAAATTTTTAATAGCCCTGTGTTTCCTTATTGTTGCTTGCATTTTTTCGCAACAGAAACAGGGAGAGAAAATGGCCAACTACAGATGGTCGAAAATTACAGATCATGCAGAGTTTGTACCAAGGGATGGTGCAGGTGCTCTTATATTCAAAGATAAGATGTGGCTTATTGGTGGTTGGAACCCTTCTGATAAAATTCACTTTCCGAAAATTTGCAATAGTGAAGTATGGTCGTCAAAAGATGGAATAAACTGGATACTGGAAAATCCCTCTGCGCCATGGGAAGGAAGACATACTGCGGGTTATGTTGTTTTCAAAGATGCCATGTGGATTGTTGGAGGAGACGCCAATCAACATCATTATCAAAATGATGTGTGGAGAAGTTTTGATGGTGTTCACTGGGAGTGTGTCTGCGAAAATGTACCATGGGGACCAAGGGTTCTTCATTACACAGTCGTTTTCAAGAATAAAATCTGGGTGATTGGTGGACAGACTCTTCCACAATTTGCTCCAGCAGATGAAATTTTTTATTCAGATGCATGGTGCAGTGAAGATGGAAAGCAATGGGAAAAGGTCGCTGACAATCTCCCATGGGCTCCAAGGGGAATGATAGGCGGAACAGCAGTTTTTAAGGACAAAATCTGGATTCTTGGTGGCGGGACATACGATACACCCAAAAAGCCAGAGAGAATTTTTTACAATGATGTGTGGTGCTCGAAGGATGGGATAAGGTGGGAAAGGGTGAGCGAAAGCGCCCCATGGCATCCAAGACAGTACCACGATGTAGCAGTATTTGATGGCAAAATCTGGATTATGGAAGGATATCATAAAATTGGCGGCAACAGAAATGATGTCTGGTACTCAGATAATGGTAAGAACTGGACTGAACTTCCTGATACTCCGTGGGCACCAAGGCACGCCGCAAGTGTATTTGTTTATGATAATGGGTTATGGATGGTTGCAGGCAATAACATGACATCTGATGTTTGGAAGCTGGAAAAACACAGGTAAAAAATGACGAAAAGAAAAATGGTGTACTTCATTGAAATCACATCCAGTATATAGACTTGTTTGCTGGCCAAAAACTCAGGAAAATTTCCTGTTCTTCATATGTGCCGGCATCTGAAGGACCTGTTATTACTTCTGCTGTTATTATGTCGCCACTTTGTAAGCCAGAAACCATAAAACAGATGTGCCTGTGGTGAAACGGTACCGGGTAAAAGTGTAAAAATTAATTTTTTGTTTTGAATGCAATAACATCAGGTTCCTGATTATCTTTCCTCTTCTTTTTCACCCTCATCCATCTTTTCTTTCCTCTTCCATTGCGGAGAGGATTAAAGTAAGGAGTATTAAACCGATTTTCATAACTCTTCTGACATTGTCAAATCGGCTTTTAATCTTTTTCTGTTTTTTTATCGTCAAATGATTGATGGTATAATACCTTAGTAAAAAAAGGAGGCCACATGAAAAGAATATTGAAGGTTGTGGCGGTGGCATTGTTCAGCACAATGATGGTTGCGGGTACTGGTTGGACTCAGGCAGTAAAAAAGGCGCCTGACTTTAATCTTACTGACCTCAATGGTAAGCAGATTACACTGAGTTCGTTGAAGGGAAAGATTGTTATTTTGAATTTCTGGGCATCGTGGTGTCCACCGTGCAAAAGAGAAATCCCTGATTTCGTAAAGACATACGAAAAATACAGGAATAAAGGGCTTGTTATTATTGGTGTTGCTGTGAGCAGCAAACCCGAGGATGTGAAAGCGCTTGTAAAACAGTATAACATCACCTATCCTGTTGCAATGGCTTCTGGCACTATTGAACAGGACTATGGACCAATTACAGGTGTTCCAACAACCTTTGTCATTGATAAAAACGGCAATCTTGTCCCAGACGGAAAAAGGATAGGCATGTTTTTTGAAGGAGAACTTGAAAAAGTTATTGAACCTTTGCTGAAATAATGGAAGAACATCCTGCAATAGGCAAGCTTCTTGAATCGAAGGGTATAACAAAAGAACAGATTGACCTGGTAATTCAAGAAAAACAGAGAACAGGCGCTCCTTTTGGATATTTGCTTATCAGATTTGGACTGATGAATTCAGAATCCTGGTATGAGTTTGTTCTTCACAGTTTTCACATCCCTCCAATAAATCTTGAAGAAATGCAGATTGAAAAGGATGTTCTGCGGGTGCTTCCTGAATTTACATGTAGAAAGTATCAGGCAATGCCCATTTTCAGATCCAGAGACAGAGTCGTTTGTGGAATGGTTGACCCGCTTGATTCAGAAACAATTGAACAGGTCAAAAAAATTTCCGGGCTTGAGGTGGAAACAAGATTGGTTAGGGAATCAGAATTGAGAAAAAGTTTTGATAAATATTTCTCACAGGTTGGACTTGATGTCATCAGTCCTGTAAATCAGGGTTCTGAAAAATTTTACGAACCTGTGAAATTGAGGGAACTTGACAGGGAAGCAACTGCTGAAAGTTCAGTGGTTTCGATGATAGAACAGGCAGTGGAACTTAAGGCAACTGACATACATCTGGAAGTGGAGGAAGACGGGGTACGATTGAGATATAGAATCAATGGACTTTTGTATGAATTCCCGCCTCCTCCTCTTGAACTGTATCCTGCAATTGTGTCGCATATCAAGGTCCTTTCAAACCTTGATATTTCTGAAAAAAGAGTGCCACAGGATGGTTATTTCAAGGCAAGAATCAGTGGGAGAAGCGTGGATTTGAGGGTTTCAACATTTCCAACAATTTTCGGGGAAATGGTTGCTCTCAGAGTACTTGATAAGACAAATATCATTACAGGACTTGAACAACTTGGCTTTTTACCTGAAACCCTTCACAGATGGCGTATGCTTCTTGATGAACCATACGGAATGCTTCTTGTGACAGGTCCCACAGGTTCAGGAAAGACAACAACTCTATATTCTTCACTTAATGAGATCGATAATGTGCACAAAAAGGTGATTACCGTTGAAGACCCTGTTGAGTACCATTTGAAAAACATAGACCAGATTCAGATAAACCCAAAGGCGGGTCTTACTTTTGCTGTTGCGCTTCGCTCAATTTTAAGACAGGACCCAAATGTTGTGATGATTGGAGAGATTAGAGACCTTGACAGTGCTTCAATTGCCTTTAGAGCAGCGCAAACAGGTCAACTTGTTCTTGCAACACTTCACACAAATACTGCTCCTGGAGCAGTCATCAGATTACTTGATATGGGCGTTGAATCTTACCTGCTTGCGTCGTCATTAATAGGGGTACTGAGTCAGCGTCTGGTAAGAACAATATGCCCGAATTGCAAGGAAGTATATAAGCCGCTTGACGAAGAGATAAAGGAATTGAGCCCGGACCTGATTGGCAGGGATATACGTTTTTACAGGGGCAAGGGATGTCATCTGTGCAAAGGCACTGGCTATGGCGGTAGAACCGGACTTCACGAACTGATGGTAATGAACGAAGAACTCAGAAGAATGACAATGAGAGACCCTTCAACATCAGTACTTACAGAAATTGCGAGAAAATTTGGCATGAAAACATTAAGAGAGGATGGAATTCAAAAGGTACTTCAGGGAATCACCACAATATCAGAGGTCCTGTATGCAACAAAAAAAGACACAGACGAAAGATAAGGTTTTTATTTCCAATTTTACAATGGTTCGGCAGGCCAGCTGGTTGAAAAAATTCCAGAGTTTTTTCCTTTCTCACCAACAGCAGGGTTGATTGGTCTTTGTCCGGAGGATTTAAAAACCATACTGGTCCACTGGCAAAAAAACAAGATAAATAAAGGAAAAGATGTAGAGAAGGAAAAACAATTATGTCAAATGAGTTTATTATTCTGGTTGGAACTGCAGCGACCATAGGGTTTATTCACACAATACTTGGTCCTGATCACTATGTCCCTTTTATTGTACTATCAAAGGTAAGAAAGTGGAGTAAGAGAAAAACAACTTTGATCACCCTTTTTTGCGGCATCGGACATGTGCTGAGTTCTATTATTTTGGGTTTTGTAGGGATTGCGTTGGGAGTTGCCGTTTTAAAACTTGAGTCTATTGAATCCTTCAGAGGGGACCTATCCACATGGTTCCTTATTATCTTTGGCTTTACCTATTTTGCCTGGGGGTTACGGCAAGCCTTTTTGAGAAAATCCCACGAACATTTTCATCAGCACCAAACTGGTAATGCACATGCACATTCTCATAAACATATTGGAGACCACGTTCACATTCACAACACAGAGGCAAAATCTTTGACCATGTGGGTTTTGTTTATAATATTTGTGTTAGGTCCCTGCGAACCACTGATTCCCCTTGTGATGTATCCAGCAGCGAGGGGCAATATGACTCAGGTGGTTCTGGTGGCTCTAAGTTTCGGGCTGTTAACCATTGCAACTATGCTGACAGTGGTTCTCATTTCATTCTATGGATTATCAAAACTTCCCTTTCATAAATTTGAAAAATATTCTCATGCATTAGCAGGCCTGGTCGTTTTTCTTTGCGGGATAGCTGTGAAGTTTTTAGGTCTTTGATTATCCTGGCATCAAGATGCGGTTACAAAGTCAGTTGTTAGAATCTTGTTGTTTGCAATCTCTATTTTAACATCACCCTCACCTGTCTTCTTCCCAGACGATAGCTGATATTATATTTAATCAGAATAAAACCTCTTTTCGGTATGTATCTTTTGTGTTATAATTTTTTTATGCGAAACCTAATCCGTTTTGGCGTATCTCTGGAAAAGGAAGTTCTTGAGAAATTTGACCGACACATTAAACAAAAAAAATATCCCACAAGGTCAAAGGCAATCGCTGACCTGATGAGAAAAGAAATCATCCAGCAAAGATGGCGAACAGGAAAAGAGATTGCTGGAGCCATTGTCTTCATCTACAATCATCACAGAAGAAATGTCGTTGATAGAATTATTGACATACAGCATGATTTTGCAGATATCGTGATATCAACCCAGCATGTTCATCTTTCTCACGACGAATGCCTTGAAATTGTAGTAATAAAAGGGAAACCTCAAAGGGTTGAAATCCTTGCAGACAATATCCGTTCAACAAAGGGTGTTGAACATTGTACTGTTGCTTTTACTGCAACTGAAATATTGTAAATCACTCATATCTCAAAGCCTGAATCGGATCAAGATTTGCGGCTTTTCTTGCAGGATAAAGGCCAAAACCTATTCCAACAGCAACAGAAATAGAAAATGAAAGCAAAATCGACCATGGCGTAATCAGTGTCATCATACCAGCAAATTTCGTGACCGCCTTCGGTATAATGATCCCAAGCAGAATTCCGATAAACCCTCCAGAGGCAGACAGTATCACGGATTCTGTCAGAAACTGATTGATAATATCCCTTTTCTTTGCTCCTACTGCTCTTCTAATGCCGATTTCTCTTGTTCTTTCTGTAACAATTGCCAGCATGATATTCATAATGCCAATTCCACCGACGATTAAACTGATTGCAGCGATTGACCCCAGGACAATGTTGAAAATTCGCTTTGTCCTTTCTGCCTGTCTCAATAGTTCCAGCGGCACTATAATTTGATAATCCTGTTTCTTATGGGTTTGGCTGAGTAAATCGCTGACAAGGGATGCTGTCGTGAGGATTTTGTCTGTTTCTGAAACCTGTATCACAAACCTGTGATACTGAACCCAGTTCCTTTCCCAGGACCTGATGCCGCCAGTGTTTTTTTCTACTTCGTATTCTCCAAAAAACATTTTCGTGGTCGTCATCGGAATATAGACAGCAATGTTCATGTCTTCTGCCACAAAACTTTCGCTTGCTCCCGCAAAAACTTTTTCTCCGGCAATTCCGATAATTGTAAAGTAACTGCTTCTGATTTTAATGGTTTTTCCTATGGGATCTTCTGCAGGAAACAAAGAAGTTCTTACAGTTGAACCAATGACTGCGACAGGAATACCTTTTTCAAGGTCGTTTTCGTCAAAATACCTACCTGTCTTTATTGAAAGATTCATCACATCTTTATATTCAGGAAGAGTTCCAATCACCCTTGCTGAAATTTTTTTATCATAATACCAGACATCTTCTTCCATTTCCCATGTTGGAATAATCTTCACAACAGAAGGAATTGTCTCAAGTTTCCTCAGGTCTCTGTCAGTAAGTCCATAAACGCCAAGCAAACTTGGTTGTTGCGATTTTGAATCTGCTGGAAGTTTGATGCTTTTAATAATGATATTATTGCTGCCGAGTGATTCTATCATTTTTCTTGCCTCATAACTGGCACCTTCTCCAATGGCAAGCATCGCAATCACAGAAGCAACTCCGAACACAATACCCAACACAGTTAAAAGCGAACGAAGTTTGTGCAACCAGATATTTTTCCAGCCGTGCCTTATGATTCTGACAAGATGAATCAAATTAATTTTCATTTGAGATTTTTCCGTCAAGCATTTTCAGTATCCTGCTGGAATACTTTGCGACATTCGGGTCATGGGTTACAACAATCAGTGTGGTGCCCTGCTGATTCAACTGGCACAGTAGTTTCATAATTTCCATTCCACTTATACTGTCAAGATTCCCTGTAGGCTCATCTGCAAGTATTAAAACAGGATCATTCATCAATGCTCGTGCAATTGCCACCCTCTGCTGTTGTCCTCCAGAAAGTTCGCTCGGCCTGTGTCTTATTCTATCTCCAAGGCCCACCATTTCAGCAAGTTCAAGTGCCTTTTCTCTGGTTTTCGCCTCTTCCACCTGTTGATAAAATAATGGCATCTCAATGTTTTCAAGCACAGTTAACTGCGGAATTAAATTGTATGACTGAAAAATAAAACCAATTTTTCTGCTGCGAATTTCAGAAAGGGCATCATCATCAAGAGTAGAAATGTCTCTGCCTTCAAGGAAATATTTTCCACCTGTTACTCTGTCAAGACATCCAATAATGTTCAGCATGGTTGTTTTTCCACTTCCACTGGGACCCATAATCGCCACATGTTCACCCTTTTTAATTTCACAACTGATACCCCTCAAAATTGGTATGTCAATTCCGCCTAAACGATATACCTTTGTCACATTTTCAAATTTTATTGTGGTGTTATTCTGATTCATTTGTTGCTGGTGGTCTTGGTCGTCTTCTGCCTGACACAGAAGGTTCTTGTGCCTTGTCAATTGTAGTTTTCTCTATTTTTCGCGAAGGGGTTGAAGTTTCCTGCACTTTTTGTTCTGTTTGTGGTTGCGCAACAACAGGTTGAGCGCTCTGAGAGCCGGTGTCAGAAGCAGATTGCTGTAATTTTTGTTCTATCTTTTTTCCTGTTTCGCCTTTTTCCCTTGTTTCTGCTGGCTTACTTACTGCTGAAATCACGACAATGTCTCCTTCTTTCAATCCTTTTTTTACCTCAACTTCCTTTTCGTTGCTTTCTCCAATTTCAATCTGTCTTGGTTCAATGTGTCTGCCGCGCAGAACATTCACATATGCCTTTCCTTCGCTGAAATTAACAGCAACAAGAGGAATTACTAATACATCTTTTAGCGTTTTTACAATTATTTCAACCTGCGCACTCATTCCTGGCCTGAGGTAATCATAGCTTTTATCAAACGAAATCTGTGCAACATATACATTTAAATCAGGATTCAACCATTTCAATGTTGGGTCTGGCATTAATGCAACGCTCTGAACACTTCCAGTAAATACTTTGTCTGGAAAGGCATCAACCTTAATGGTCGCAGGAAGTCCTGCTTTCACCTTCTCAACGCTTGATTCATGGATTTTTACCTCGACACCCATTGTTGAAAAGTCAGGAAGATTGAGTAATTCCTGATACATTCTTACTGTTGTTCCTGCTGATATTGGGGATTCAACAAAAAATCTTCCTGTTGTAGCGTATACGACAAAACCCGGTTGTGTTGCCCTGATTGTGCATTTATCAAGATTTTGAATCGTTGCATCAAGTTTTGCTTTTGTGAGCATATATGCTGCCTTTCTGCTTTTCACATTTGCTTCTGCCTGAATAATTTTTGATTGACATTTTGACTTTGTCCGTTCTAATTCAGCGGCTGACTCACGATAGTTTGATAAAAATTGTTCAATCTGTCGCGGTAAATCATAATTTTTGAATAATTCATAATCCAGCTTTGCCTGTTCAAGAGAAACATTTTTCTGCTGGAGTGCAAGTTTATCAGCTTCAAGTTCACTTTTGGTCACATAACCCTTTTCAGCAAGTTTTGTACTCCAGTCCACTGTATCCTGCGCCCTGGCGAGTTCCTCTTTTGCAAGGTCAATTTTGTTTTCGTACTGTCTCTTTTTGTTCAGTGCATCTCCGCCAAGGGCAGGGTCTTTCAAAAGTTCCTGATAGTCAATACTGGTGATTTTTGATGAAAGAAGTTTGCCAGCGATGTCTGCCCCTAAGTATTTCTCAAGGTCCATTTTTGCAAACTTCACCTTCAATTGTGCCTGATTGATGTCGCTTTCATTCTGCTTTTTTTGAATTTCAAGATTTTCTTCTGCTTCCTTAAACGAGGCATAGCTTGTTTCCAGATTGATTTTCTGCTGGTCAAGGTCGTTTTCAATGTCTTTTGAGTCAAGTTTTATCAGAATTTTGCCATTTTTTACATCCTGCTCTGTAATCTGGGTTCCTTCAGGAACCACCTCCAGTATTGTTCGTGAGCCAGGCACTTCATCAACAATTTTCTGAGACTTTAATGCCTTCAGGTTACCACCTTCAATTACTGAAATCACAAGGTCTTTTCTTTTTACCTCAGTTGTGATGTATTGCTTCAATTTTTTCTTTTCCTGCTGGATTGAATGGTACACAAAGCCAGCCACGATTAAAACCAGAAGAATGAGAAAGAACTTATTTCTGAGTAATTTCGGGATTTTCACCGATAACTTTTTCATAAAGATCTCCTTTCCAGACGCCACTATTGTCAAGTTGAAGCTGTTCTGTATTTCTGAGAAATTCCAGGTAAGATACCAGATAATTGACAATCGCTGAAGACAAAGAATTTTTTGCACCAAGAAATGATTCCTGGGCTTCAAGTAAATCTCTTGTCGTCGCCCTTCCTGCCTGAAGCATTAAATCTGTGCTTTCAACCCTTCTGGTTGCAAGTTCCAAACTGTTTTTTTGCACGATATAACTCTGATACGCTTCTTCAAGGGCTCTCAAAGAATTCAAAATTTCAAGTTTTATGTTTTCCCTTTTCAATGTGAAGTCCCTCTTTTTTCTTTCAAGGTTAATCAATGCCTGCTTGTATCTGTTTCTGTCTGAAATTTTTCCTGCTGGTAATTCAAAGTCAATACCTGCAGAATACGAGGGTTGTTTCAGTTCAAGGTCAAAGGTTGATTTTTCTTCTGTTGATGAAGAAACTTTACCAGAAAAGTCAATTTTACTTCTGAGCAAATTTTTTGCGATGGCAAGATTTCTTTCGGCATCGTCGACATAGTCAGAATAAGTCATCAAATCAAGACGATTGTTTAGTGCGTATTCTATGGCGCTTTCTGCTTTCATATCTATAGGACTCAATCCTTTTTCTAAAAATATTTCCAGTGATTTTTTATCAAGTACGATGACAGTTTCTGGCGAAAGTCCTAAAAATATTTTGAATTCATCTTCCTGCTGTTTGTAATTGTTGCCTGCCTGTATCCACTGCTGGTATGCGCGATACTCATTCTGCCGCGCCTGGTCTGCCTGCAGAGGAGGAATTCTTCCTGCTTCTGCAAGCATTTCTATTCTTTCCCTTGTGTCCTTTAGAAAAATGTAATTCTGCCAGTAGTTGTCAAGATTATTTTTTGCAAGAATAATGTTGAAATATTTCTGAGCAACCTGAACCGAAAAATTTTTCTGATATCTGAGAAACAACCTGATTTGATAGACAACATTTCTTTCTGCTTCAACAAGATTTTCCTGAGCCACCAGTCGTCCAGCACCCTGGAATAACGGTTGAAATATGTTTAAGCTCAATGCAGTTTGATAGATATTTTCTTTTGTGCCAGTAAGATATTTTGTCAGGTATTGCCCTATATCAAATGTAATTTTTGCTCCCTGGGCGAGCCATTTCACAAGTGAAAGATTCAAATTTCCAGAAACTTTATCTTCGCCAGAAGCAGAATTCCACTGTATTGAACCAGATGCATCCCTCTGAGTGCCATAGAGATAACGCTGATATGTCAGGGAAAGGGCTGAAAGATACACATCTTCCTTTGCGCTCTGATATTCGCGGTTATTTTTTGCTGCAAGAATAAGGGCATCTTTCAGTGTAAGAAATACTGTTTCCTTTCTGGTTTCGTCTTCTAAACCAGCACTTTTGATTTTTCCTTTTTCAGCTGGCTGCTGTTTTTCCTTTAAAATAGAAGAAACCTCCCTGTCAGCGCTTTTCTCGTAATAAGAAACACCGCAACCACATAAAACTGCCGCAACAATCAGAATGAAAAAATATTTTTCTATTCGCATATTAAATTTGACGGAATTTCACTGATTTGGTTTATGGCTTTGTTTCCCTTACAGTATCCACCATAATCCTGATATTGTCCAGCGGAATATTGTTATGTAATTCTGTGCTTGAGCCAGGAAAGTACCATGGACCTGCATCCTTTATTGCCTGTATTGTTGCCTGACGAACCTGATTTTTTGTTCCAAAGGCAAGAAGTTGACTGCAATCAATGCCTCCGATCATAATTAAATCTTTGTGTCTTCTTCTGATTTCTTTCAGATTCATTCCTGCAATCACCTCAAGAGGATTGAGCCCATCAATTCCTGTTGCCACAAGTTCCTCAAGAATTGGCATAACATTACCATCTGTATGAAAAATAAATTTTACATTCTTTTTGTGATAGGCATCAATCAGTTTTTCCAAATGGGGATAAAAATACCTGTTCATAATTTCAGGAGAAAAAAGGGGCCCATTTTTTGAAGCAAGGTCTTCACAATCAAAAATTGCAGGAAACGCAGAAATGTTTTTAGCCCTGTTAATGACCTGTATCTTAAACTCAGTTCCAAGATTCATCCATTTGTCAAAAACATCCGGGTAGTCAGTGATGAGATATGAAAATAACTCAAGTCCGATGCCTGCATAAAGTTGAAGCCCTGTCTTAATCAGGTAATTGCCGAAAAGAAAGGTATTTTTGAATTCGTCTCTGATTTGTGAAACTTGTTCAATTCGTTTATCAAGGTCAATGGCTTCTTTTTCAATGTTTTCATGATTTGAAAAATACTCAATCTCTCTTTTAATGTTTTTAACCATATCATCAAGAGAAAGAGTAAATTTTCTATGATACCAGGCAGTCCATCGTTTCTGTTCAATAATTGTTCCATCTTCTGCCACAATTTTTTCTTCCTTCTGTGGATACATAATAATCCATCTTGTGGCATCCACCATATTGTCTAAAGCAGCGTGAACAACTTCCCTTCCATTTTCCTCTGTCAATTTTTTGCCGGCATAATATTCAATTGCAGCATCATTGGTAAGGATGTCAAATAATGGATACCTATCAAAATCCTGATGGTTTAATACAGCAAGACTTCTTTGTTTTCCATTCATAGTGTCCCCTATTGGTTTTGAAGTACTTCTATCATTGCTGCGATATTTTCTGGTTTTGCTCCATATGGTATTGAATGAGCGGGCGCAGCAATATAACCACCGTTTTTCCCAATTTCATTTAGAAGCTTCTTTACCTGGCTTTTTGTCTCCTCTACAGTACCGTATGGCAATAGTTTCTGTGTGCTGATACCACCGTAAAATGATAAGTGTTTTCCATATTTCCTTTTTATTTCAAAGACATCCATAACTTCTGGCTGAAACGGATTAAAAACATCAAGCCCTGCTTCAATCAATGAAGGAAAAAGCTCATCAACCTTTCCGCAGGAATGAATAAACACGTATTTCTTATGAGATTTTACTTTGGCATACATCTGCCTTATCCTGGGCTCAATAAACTCGTGCCAGAAATGAGGTCCCATAATTAAACCTGTTTGCTGACCCCAATCATCTCCTATAATGACGCCATCTATGGGAAAACTGCAAAGTTTATCAAGTATTTTCAGGTTGAATTCAACAATTCTATCTAAAAGAGTATGGACAAACTTTTTATTATTCACCATTGCCACAAGCAAATTTTCCATGCCTGTCATTGTCCATGCGCGCTCAAAAAGAGAAAATCCTAAATTTGCAAGACAAAAACATTGTTCATTGTTATTTTCGACAGATTGAGAAAGTTTGTCAGCATCAAAAATGTCTTCTGGGTCTGGAAATTCATATTCAGAAATGTTCTCAGGAGAAACTACCTGATTGCAAACAGTTCCAATGTCTTTATCGATTTTTCTATTCCACTTGACCCCAAAATAATTTTCCCATATATCCGGCTCAATTTCTTTCCATAGCCCTTCTTTTAGCCAGTCACAGAAATAAATGTAATTACCAAGTTTCTTATCAAATTCAGGATCATTATAGTATTGCGCCATTTGAAGTTTTACCCTGTGAGTAAAGTCAATCATATATGGTACCTTTGGCACCTCGCGATGGTTAATCGCATCCATTACAATCTGTCTTTTTGTCATCGTTCTCCTTCCGGTAATATTTTAGCAACACTAAAATAATTGTCCCTAAAATAAATCTATTGGCGTCTTGTTATAAATTTTTACGCATTGTTTGGTTTCCACTATTTAGTTTTTTTCACATGATACTGTGTTTGCATTTTTCACATTTTCCTCATTTTATTCGACTATTAAAATGGCTGTGTCGATTTATCACAGCGAACAAAAATTGAAAAAAGATAGAAAAATCTTTGCACTTCAAACCCTGATATTATTATTACGGAACAATTGAAGGTTCTTTCTATAGATGG
>JBMFLH010000008.1:22681-32484 GCA_049971295.1 Candidatus Ratteibacteria bacterium
AGCCAGTGCAGCAATATCTCCAATGCATTCGCCAAGAGAAGCCTGGACAATTTTACACACATAAAAGGCGCATTCAAGTGATTCTTTTTTTGCAACCTTTCTGGCTGGTTCAAGAAGTATATCCTTTAATCTTATTGCCATACCACCAATGATGATTATCTGCGGGTTCAGAATGTCTATCAGTATTGCCAGCCCTCTGCCAAGGTATACTGCACTTTTGTGAATAACTTTTAGTGCAATACAATCACCAGCTTTTGCGGCATCGACAAGTTCCAATGTGGTTTTAAACCTTCCAGGGGCACTTTTCTCCGCAATTTTCAATAAAGAGGGGCCACTACAAAAACTTTCCCATGACCCCTTTTTCCCGTAGGCAAACGGTCCTGTTTTCCCCATTCTTATATGTCCTATCTCTCCTGCAGTATCTGTTGTACCACGATAAAGTTTTCCATCAAGAATGAGCCCTGCTCCAAGTCCTGTTCCAAAGGTCATAAAGATAATATTTCTATATTCCCTGGCGCAACCAAATAAAAATTCTGCAAGTGCTCCTGCATTACCATCATGTTCAATAAAGACAGGTAGGGAAAACTCTGCCTCTAACAGGTCTTTAAGTGGAATGTTCGACCAATTAGGAAGATTTGGTGGATTATAAATGATCCCTCTTTCAGTATCAAGAGGACCTCCTATTGATATACCTATACAATCAAGATTCCATCCTTTTATGAGTTTTTTAATGTTATTGCAAATATTGCCAAAGGTATAATCGAAGTCCTTTTCTGCACAGGTAGGAAATGTGATTTTTTTATAGATTTTTGCGGTTGTATCTCCTATCACCACAGATGTTTTTGTACCACCTATGTCTACTCCCAATATATAACAGTTTTTTTTCATCTCACTCTTCAAGTAGATTTACCTCTTCAAGTTTGTCCTGCTTGAATTTAAATGTCTTAATCTCAAATCGTTTAAATCGAACCTTAAAAGATTTATTTTTGATTTCTAACCTGGCTGTGGTATTTTTTCCATAACTTTCGTAAGCTCTCAAAACCAACGAATTATCATTTACTGATTTTTTTAGCACTGTGACAACAATATTTTCAGGCTCAACTTTTATAAAGGAAAAAGGCGATGATACAGAACCTTTATGTTTTAATGGTAGTATGTATTCAATCTGCTGATTGAAAAATGTCGCAATTTTCTGAGTACTACTTTCATTAATTGTTCCAGAAAAAGGAAGAATCAAATATCTTATGCTGTTAATCCCGATACACTGGTTGTCATAAAACGCTTCTTTTCTCAATACTTCTGGGTTTTTGTATGACCCAAAGACAGGACTGCGCAAGACAGTCATCCGTAGTTCATTTTGACAGGCATCATATCCATACCAACCCTGATTAATTATGCTCAATCCATAATTTTTACTATTTAATTTTCCACATATACTCACCCATCTCTGACAGGGATTTTCATTTCCATCGGGGATTCTTTTTATGATTGCATAGGGTATTTCAGCGAAAACCTCTGAATTTTCAACATTTACAGGGAAGGATAGTTTTAAAACCCTGTTTTTTTCCTGCCAGTTTATCTTTCCTCTCACCTCAATGAAAGGCATACCATCAAATAAAAGATATTCCAGTAGTATCTCTGACTTATTAAACTCCATCTTGCATTTCAAGGAGATAAAACACTCGCCTTTTTCTCCCTGATAGATATTTGTACATCTAAATTTCCCTATGATATTACTGTATTTGTCTATACCGTGGCCCCATGTATCTCCAGGGTCATCAATGACCAAAAACTCTGCACCTGACTTATTAAAAACACTCCAGTTGACTGTTTTCAGATTCAAGTTTTTTATTCCCCCAAATTCTTCATCCAGTGTCATCGAAAGAAGATCATTTTCAAGACTATGATCCTGCATCACCAGTTTTTTGTGTTCTTTTGTACTGAATGAAGGACGCCACCAATAGACTCTTGTACCAAAAGGAGGTAGCATTACCTTAACAACAAAGTTTTTTATTCCTGAATTTGGATCCTCTATTGATTGTGAAGGTACTCTTTCTCCAATTTCATTAAAAAAGTCTATATCAGGAGGAGATGAAAAAATGTTGTCTTCTATTTTATAATTGTCAGAAAATGAAATTTCCTTAAATTCTTCACGCGTAAAAGATGTCGGATTAAAAAATAGCACTGGTGTTCCTTCTCCTTCAGTGTTTATAGAACTTGAAAAATGCCATAACTTTTCATTGATGATTTCTTCAGATGAGGCAATGACCTGTCCAAGTTGCCTATCGCTATCAATATGTCCCTCAAGAATCGCACTACCAGCAAGTATATCATGGAATTGATTAAAAAGTATTTTATGCCAGAGCGCTTCTATTTCTTGTTCAGGATATTTTTCTTTTTTGAAAAACCAGAGAATTGTAGAGATTGCTTCAGTCGATAATATCTGATTTTCTGCCATACGGTTTAATCGTTTACCAGTATAATATGCTGAATAACAACCCCTCGCGTGATATTGGAGTTCATCTTTTACAACAGGAAACTTCTTCCTCTGCCGTAACACAGAAGAAAAAAAGCCATTAAGATTGCTATATTTGAGTGCTGGTAGTTCTTTATCTTTCTTTAATTTTTTAATAATTTCTATTGATTTTTTTGTCGGTCCACCTCCATGATTACCAACACCAAAAAGAACAATGCAGTCATTTAAATCTTCAAAAAAATTTTTTGAAGCATTCCTTATTGTTTGCTCAAGAATATCATCAGTTATAAAGTAATGCGCATATGGCCTGCATACAAGCACCCTTGAACCATCAGGACCTTCCCACCAGAAGATCTGAGGAAGATGCTTTTCATTTTTGTCGGGTCTGCAAAAAAGGTAAAAAGGAATGCCTGATTTCTTCAGTATCTGAGGTAGCGCCCAATTGTGTCCAAAAGAATCTGGATTATAACCAACCTTAACACCTATACCGAATTTTTCTTTGAAATATCCCTTACCATAAAGAGAATGCCTCACAAAAGACTCTCCAGATGGTATATTGCAATCAGGCTGTTCCCACCATGGACCAGCAACAAACCATTTTTTCTTTTTAATAAGTTTTTTTATTTCGTTAAAAAGAGGTGGATCTAATTTTTCTATGAGTTTATATGCATTTGCACTGCTTCTTGTAAAAGTAAGAGAAGGATATTGTTTTAAAAGAGACACAACAAAAGCACAGGTATGAATGGTTTCACTATATCCTTCGTCCCATTGCCATAACCAGACAGGGTCTATATGTGCATTTGCAATCAGATGAATTTTCTTTTTCACTTTCACCCCCATTGTAAATATTTCCTGAACCCTGTCTCTTAATTTTATCTTTTTATTTTTCAATTTTCAAAATTTTTTATTAGCATCCTTCCAAGATTTTGTCAAGAGATTGTAAAAAACCTTTGATAACACAATTTTTAGAAAAATTAATAAAAATATTTGATGTCCAAAAGCTTAAAGGATTCATAAATAAGAGGAGAAATTCAATTGAGGGATCCTTAGAAAATATTTTAAACGGGTTTCAGTGAGGGTTTACGATTACAACAATCTGTCTTTTTGTCATTGTTCTCCTTCCGGTAATATTTTAGCAAACTTCAAAATAATTTCCACGTTTACGACTTCAAATAGATATTGTAAAATATATTATTATGGAAAAAGATAAACTTCACCAGATCCTGCAGAAATTCAAAAATGGCACATATTCTCTTGACGAAGTTTTTGAACAGTTAAAAATTCTGCCATTTTCAGACCTCGGACACTCAAAAATAGACCACCACAGGACACTGAGAATTGGCTTTCCTGAAGTTGTTTATGGTGAAGGAAAAACTGTTGAACATCTTCTTTCTATCATCAAGGAACTTACCAGCAAATACAAGAATTTCATTATCACCAGGGTTTCTTATGAGAAAGCTGAAGAAATTTCGAAAAAAATCCCCGGACTTGTTTATCATGAAAGCGCAAAAATTCTTACTGGCAAACCAGTAAAAAAACAGAAAAAGAAAGAAGTCGCAGTGGTGTGTGCTGGAACTTCTGATTATTCTGTTGCTGAAGAGGCTGCAGTGACGCTTGAGATACTTGGCAAGTCAGTTGAGAGGGTTTATGATGTTGGTGTCAGCGGCATTCACAGAATTGTTCCACATCTGGAGAAACTTAACAAATGCAGAATTTTGATTGTTATTGCCGGCATGGAAGGAGCACTGCCTGGTGTCATTGCAGGAATGACCGGTAAACCTGTTATCGGAGTGCCAACGTCTGTTGGATACGGAGTAAATTTGAAGGGATTTGCGCCACTTTTGACGATGCTTAATAGTTGTGCGCCGATTGTTGTTGTGAATATTGATAATGGTTTTGGAGCAGCATTCTTTGCATGGCTTGTTTTGAAAAAATGACTGTTTTTTGAAATTTGATAAAATAAATTCAACAAGGAAAAATATGGAGAAAAATAAAAATGTTATTCTGCTAATTGCAGGACTTTTCATGGTTTTCAGCGGTTGCGCAATTCATCCCGGGTTCAGGGCTGAAAGAGAAGGCAGAAGCATGATTACTGATTACCCGATGAATAAACTGGCTGTTGCAAGAGCAATCCAACAGCACAGGATTATCTATGGAATGACGATGGAAGAGGTCATTGAAAGCTGGGGCCATCCTGAATACCAGCACGAATTGATTATCAATGGAAGGGTTTATTATTCGTGGGCTTATAGAAAGGACAACAGAACAAGAATACTCTATTTTCACAACGGAATCGTGGTGGATATAAAATAATGGTCTTCCCTGATAAATGGATTAAGAAAAACGCGAAAAAGGGAATGATTGAGCCCTTTTTTGTATCAGGTGTGAAAAAGGCCGTTATGAGTTATGGTGTTTCATCGTACGGTTATGATTTTATGCTTGCTGATGAATTCAAAATTTTTGCTGGATGCCATTCCATTGACCCCAAAAATTCTGATTCTGCTTCTTTCAAAAATTTCACCGGAAAAGTATGTG
Organism: Candidatus Ratteibacteria bacterium; assembly: GCA_049971295.1. Taxonomy (GTDB): domain Bacteria; phylum Ratteibacteria; class UBA8468; order B48-G9; family DTJG01; genus DTJG01. The sequence continues at coordinate 27,693 of JBMFLH010000008.1, forward strand.
AAATTCCGCCAGGAAGTTTTGCTCTGGGTAGAAGTGTTGAATATTTCAGAATACCGAGAAATGTCCTGGGTATCTGTTTTGGAAAATCAAGTTATGCCCGGTCAGGAATTGTGGTTTATGTGACGCCCCTTGAACCCGAATGGGAAGGACATATTACTGTGATGATAGCAAATCTTGCTCCTGTGCCAAACAGGGTTTACGCTGGTGAGGGAATATGTCAGGTTGTATTTTTGAAGGCAACAAGCCAATGTGAAAAGTCATATGCAGACAAAAAAGGTAAGTATCAGAAGTCCAGAGGAATTATCTTCAGCAGGTAACATAATTGAAGCAGGCGTTGATATTCTTGAAAGGGCTCGCATCAAAATGGCTTTAAAACGGTACGGAGAGAGATTTTTGAAAAAAATTTACACAGAGCGTGAAAGAAAAAGTTTTCCTGAAGAAAAGGAAATTTATTTCTCAATAGGGTTTTCAATGAAAGAAGCATTCTGGAAGACCCTTCCAGCAGATATCCAGGAAAAAACATACTTTGATGATATTGAAATTTTGTGGAATGGCAATAAACTGGAAATATTTCTCTCTGGCAAAAGGGTTGAAAATGTGTATCTTTCTTATGCCTTCAACAAAAAAAACGTATTAACCACTGTTATCAGACATCGTTGACTTATGAAAAAATACCATATTGTCACAGGCGGAATGGGGTTTATTGGAAGTGCCCTGATATGGCAGATGAATGAAATGGGCATGGATCAGGTCATTGTTGTTGATGCCCCAGGAGAGTCAGAATCATGGAAAAATCTTGTAAATCTTGAATTTGCTGATATTTTTGATAGAAACGATTTTATTCAGAAATTGGAAAGTGGTACTTTCAATAATTGCATATCAGGCATCCTTCACATGGGAGCATGTTCAGATACCACAGAAAAGGACTTCAAATTTTTGCTTGAAAACAATTATCAATACACAAAGCGCCTTGCAATATGGGCGAAAAGTCATAAATGCAGGTTTGTTTATGCTTCATCAGCTGCCACCTATGGAAATGGTCCAGATTTCTCTGACAGTGAGGAACAATTGAGTTTATTGAAACCATTGAATAGATATGGTTATTCAAAACACCTTTTTGACCTCTGGGCGTATAGAAATGGTATGTTGAAAAAAATCGCTGGTCTTAAGTACTTCAATGTTTTTGGTCCAAATGAATATCATAAGGGAGATATGAGAAGTGTTGTTGTCAAAAAATACTTTGAAATCACACAAACTGGCGCGGCACAACTTTTCAAGTCCTATAGAAAGGATTTTTCAGATGGTGAGCAAAAGCGGGACTTTATCTACGTGAAAGATGTAGTAAAAATGACTTTATTTATCTACTTCAAACCAGAAATCAATGGAATTTTCAATATCGGAACTGGCAAAGCAAGAAGTTTCAATGATATCGTAAAAACAATATTTAAGGTCCTTGAGAAAAAAGAAAACATCCAGTATATTGAAATGCCGGAATCAATAAAAAATTCATACCAGTACTTTACACAGGCAGACATTTCAAAACTACGCACATCTGGATACAAAGAAAAGCTTTATACTCTTGAGCAGGCAATAGAAGATTACATCAAAAATTATCTCCAGCAACACGACCCTTATCTGAAAGTCAATCGTTAATCTTTGTCCTTTATTCGCATGGAAATTTTATCAAAAAGAAAGGATGTCCCGGCAATGTATGCTGCCTCATTAAAGGCAGTTTTTCCATGGGTTTCGCCCTCAAGAGTGAAAATGTCGGGCTTTATTGTATCTGATGCAACAAATAATCTTGCGTAAAATTCAAAGCACGACTGTTCATCAACTCTTTGGTCTTTTTCGCCAATCGCAATAAGTAAAAACTTGTTTGCAAGCCGCCGAGCAAGATTGATGGCGTTTGCAGAGACGAGAATGGGATTATCCTTCAGGTGTTCAAATTCTCTGAGTTTACTCAAATCAGTACACGGAGCATGGACAACCGTTGCATAAACGCGTTCATCATAAGCCATGATATGCATGGCTGAAAGTCCGCCCCGGGAAACCCCTGACATAACAATAGTATTTTTCCAGGCAAGTTTTTCTTTTGCGGCAAGATCAATGATTGATGAACCAATTTTTTTGATTTTTTCAAAAATGTCTACACCGTCAGACATGGCATTTGCCCAGCCAGTAAGTCCTTCACCGTAATTGTCAACATGCTCGCCGTGGTTTGGCAGGTCAAAACTTGCCACCAAATGTCCTGCAGCAAGAAACATGTTTGAAATGAGATTGTAGTCAGAATGATTCAATGTATGATAACAGTCAGCAGCAATTGTTATCAGCAGTACCGGCCTTTTACTAAGCTTATCCGGACAGCGCAAAATAAAAGAGTACTGTCTCCCATCAAGCTCAATCTCATATTTTTTATCCACAAATGAAAGAGTATTCAACATGCTTGTTCAGTAAATTACTTTACTGGTTTCATGGTTTTACCACAACAAACCGGCGCAGGTTCGCCTTCATCCACTGTCTTTTTCGCGCATTTGTCTGGATTAACTGCGCATTCATACTCTTTTTTCTCTTTCTTTCTTGATCCGCAACAGCAGCATCTACACATTGTTTTTCCCCCCTTTTAATCAATTATTGTTAAAAGGTCTTGAAATATTCTTTGCCTGCATTACAGAGCGGGCATCTGTCTGGGGCATCGCCTTCAATTGTCCATCCGCACATTTTGCATATAGAGATTTTACCAATTTCAATATCTTTGCCTGACTCAACTGCCTGTTTTGCTTTTGCGTAAAGTCCTGCGTGGACCTTTTCAGCAGAAATTGCATAATTTATGCTTTTTTGCGCTGTTTTTTCTTCCTGTAATTTTGCAACTGCATCAAAAGCAGGATACATCTCCTCCACTTCATATGTTTCACCTGAAATTGCAGTTTGCAAATTTTCCGGAGTATCCCCAACTTCCCCGAGCGCCTTCAGATGATTTGTGGCGTGAACCTGTTCAGCAAGGGCAATTGCCTGAAATAATCTTGACACATTTTTCTTACCCTCTTCTTCTGCTTTTTGAGCAAAAATAAGATATTTCATATGAGCCTGACTTTCGCCAGCAAACGCTGCTTTGAGATTTGCTTCTGTCATTTTTTTCATACAACACCCCCATTAACAGTTATATTTTAACTTTTTCGCAATTTCAGTGACCCTTTTTCCTAAAAAAATGCACAAACTTTTTTCTTCTTCTGAAAGTGGCTTGAAATTTCCCTGTATCCCTACGACGTGGCTTGCTCCATAAGGCGTGCCTCCTGTGCTTGTTTTCATCAATTCTGGCGTGTTTGCAGGAATTCCCACAATAATCATTCCATGGTGTAAAAGAGTCAGCATTACTGATAGACATGTTGATTCCTGTCCGCCGTGCAGAGAAACAGAAGAAGTGAAAATTCCTGCTGGTTTTCCGGTAAGCGCTCCTTGAAGCCACAATGGACCTGTTTTATCAAGAAAGTTTCTCATCTGACTGCACATATTACCAAATCTTGTGGGGGTTCCTATTAAAAGCCCATCGCATTCTTTCAGGTCATCAAGAGTCGCAATAGCCACATCCTTTTGAAGTTGCTGCGTTCTCATGATATCCGGATTTTCCTGAATTACGCTTTCAGGAAGAAGTTCAGGTACCTTTCGTAATACAGGTTGAGCGGCCTGCACCTGTTTGATCCCTGCAACCACCTCCTGAGCCATCTGAAACACATTTCCATACATGCTGTAATACAACACCAGAATTTTTATTTCCATTGTTCTGCCTTTTTAATCAACAACTTCAATTGGCTTTTCACCCTGCCACAATCCATGAAGGTTACACATTTCCCATGCCTTCAAAATTCCATGGCTGTGAGAAAGCTTTACCCTGAATGTGACCTTTGGAGATGAAGAGCCGCCATTGAAATATGCTCTGGCAAGAAATGTATCTCCACTATACAGCTCAACCCACTGAATGAAATGGCCCGGTTCGTTTGGATGCGGAAAAAGCTTGCCAACTTCAACAGTCACTTCAAATTCTTCATCTCGTTTTACCTTGTCTGGCGCAGTTATCACAGGAAGATGCTTTTTTTCAAAGTCAGTCATATTTGTAGCATCTTTTGGTCTGTTTACCCCGCATAGGATATCGCTTTCACACTTATATACTTTTTTTTCTTCCATGACTCCTCCCTGTTTATTTTTTGATGCCTGAAAATGATTTTTTTTCATTTTTCTCTTGCGAAAATCAAGTTCCCTTCAGAATAAAGTTCAAGAGGCAATTTTTTTACTAAAATTAACTTTGGCTTTTTTGCAATACAATTGATTGCGACAAACAAACATGGTATTGATGTTTTCAATTTTCCTATTTTGATATTTGTTCCGTGTTTTCCGTTTATCATCACACCAATTCTTCCTGATTCATCCTTAATCAGTCGCCCCACTGCAGGAGTTTTAGAAAATTTTGGATTTGCAGGATTCCAGCAACTTGTTACCCTTCGCCTTTTCAGATTTCCATCTTCATCTGGTATGCACACAGAACGGATTTCAACAGTTTTTAACCCTGTCAGGAGACCTTTCCCAAAAGATTTCCATTGCATGGACTTTTCCTTATTTCTAATTTATTATATCATGATCAGGCAAGAAGCAGTAATTGTCCATTTCCAACCTATTAAATTTTGCTTTTTTCTTCAAAAAATTCACGTAAAATCCCTCCCTATTGCTCCATATAAGAACCCAAATATCATACGCGATGCCTCAAAATTCTAAACATTCTCTCTAAAATGTTTATCACCTC
>JBMFLH010000009.1:0-31666 GCA_049971295.1 Candidatus Ratteibacteria bacterium
CCCATGCCGGGCTTGTGAATCTTCAGGATATTATTGGTAGAATGCCAGGCGACTCTGTCACCACAAATACAAACCAGAAACTTTATTTTTTTCTTCCATCCCTTGAAGAACTTATTCTTCATTATGTAAAAAGAAGCACACAGATTATTTATCCCAAGGATGCAGGTTATTTGATTTTGAAATTAGGAATAAAACAGGGGATGAAAATCCTTGAAATTGGAACTGGTTCAGGCGCAATGACCTTGATTCTTACGTATTTTGCAGGTAGCAATGGTAAAGTTTATACTTACGAAGAGAGAGAAGAGTTTGCAAAAAAGGCAAAAAATTTGATTGAAGAGATGCAACTTTTAGATAGGGTCATATTTCACATAAAAAACATTGATGATGGAATTGAAGAAAATGAATTTGATTGTGCGGTGATTGACTTGAAAGAACCTGAAAATTATCTTCCTGATGTTGTTAATTGTCTTTCCTATGGAGCAATATTTGGAATAGTTGTTCCAACAACAAATCAGGTTTCAGCAGTCATTCAAATTTGTGAGAACCTGCCGGTGATGAATATTGAAGTGTGCGAGATACTCTTCAGAAAATATCGGGTCAATTCAGAAAGATTAAGACCATTTGATGTGATGGTCGGTCACACTGCATACCTGATTACCGGAAGAAAAATAAAAAAATAGAACCATAGTGAATTTCCGGTGCTACACCTCATCAGTTACATCGCCCTGTAATTTCACCGGTTGAATTCTCTTCAACTTTCTTCTTCCTTTCCCTTTTCTTTGAAAAATATTATATATCTTGGCAAAACACTGCCGATACCTTTCTAAAACATTGTAATTCGTGTATAATTTTAGTATGAACGACCAACTTTTTGAACAAAATAATAGCAGTAAAATTGAGTATGAGCCACTTGCATATAGATTGAGGCCACAAACTCTTGAGGAATTTGTTGGTCAAAAGCACATTCTTGGCGAGGAGAAAATTCTTAGAAAACTTATTATGACAGACAATCTACCGAATATGATATTCTATGGTCCACCCGGTTGTGGAAAAACCGCACTTGCGCAACTTATAGCCAGAACAACAAAAAAACGATTCGTCAGTTTGAATGCAATTACTGCAACAGTGGCTGATGTCAGAAAAATTATAGACCAGGCGAACTGGAACAAAAAGCAAAAGACTCAGAGAACAATTCTTTTTATTGACGAGATTGCTCACTTTAACAAACTTCAGCAGGACGCCTTAATGCCTGAAGTCGAAAATGGAACAATTATACTGATAGGTGCAACCACACATAATCCGTTTTTTTCAATAAATAAGGCGCTTGTCTCCCGTTCAACTGTGTTTGAATTCAAAAAACTTGAAATAGACGACATTATAACGATTATCAATAGAGCTCTGACAGATAAAAAAAATGGACTTGGTGAACACAAAATTGAAATGTCTGAAGAGGTAAAAAAATACATTGCAAAATATTCAAATAGAGACGCCAGGGTCGCTCTGAATATTCTTGAAACTATTGCCAGTGTCGCGGACAAAAATGCAGGTGGTACAAACATTATTGATATGGAAACTGTCAGGGAAATTACAGGGAAAAAATACACTGGATACGATAGAGAAGACCAGCACTATGATACCATTTCGGCATTCATAAAAAGTATCAGGGGTTCTGACCCTAATGCTGCATTGTACTGGCTGGCAAAGATGCTCGTATCAGGAGAAGACCCCGCCTTTATTGCGCGGAGACTGGTTATTGCAGCATCAGAAGATATTGGGAACGCAGACCCGATGGGAATTGTCGTGGCATCATCAGCGCTTTCTGCTGTCCAGCATACTGGTATGCCAGAAGCGCAGATATGCCTTGCTCAGGCGACCATATACCTTGCGACAGCACCAAAAAGTAACGCCAGTTATCTTGCGATTAAATCAGCAACGGAAGAGATTGAAAAAGAAATGATTCAAGAAGTACCAGACCATCTCAAAGGAACCGGTTATTCTGGCGCAAAAATTCTTGGACATGGAAAGGGATACCTCTATCCACACGATTACAAAGGTCACTTTGTACCGCAGAAATATACCGAAAAACAACTTTTTTTTTACAAACCCACTGACTCTGGATATGAACGAAAAATCAAAATGTTCCTTCAAAGAATTGAAGCATTGAAAAAAATTAAAAAAACACTGGAGACCGATGATAAAAGCGGAAATCAGAAAACAAATTCTTGAAATAATGAAGAAAATGAATGTTCAGGAGTGGAAGGAAAAAAGTGAAAAAATCTTTACCAACTTTACATCCCTTCCCGAATATTCTCAGTGCTGGGTTCTGATGAGTTATGTATCTTTTGATAAGGAAGTAAGCACAATTCCAATCATCAATGATTGCCTGGCAAAAGCAAGAACAGTTTGCGTACCAAAGATTGACTGGAAAAATCTCTCAATGGTTCCAGTCCAAGTATTTAACGAAGATGACATTGACTTTTCACAAAAAATTCCACAACCTTTCAGCGACGCGCACATTTCGGTTTCTGAAATTGAACTGGTGATTGTACCAGGTATTGCCTTTGATAGAAATTGCAATCGACTTGGCAGGGGAAAAGGATTTTACGATAGATTCCTTGCCACATGCAATGCAATCAAAATTGGACTTGCTTTTGATTTCCAGGTACTTGAAGAAATCCCTGTCAGCAAACACGATATCCCGATGGAAATCATTGTTACTGAAAGCCAGATTATCAAAAAAACTTAAATCTGTTGGTCAGATATCTTTTTCAATTGGAGATACTTTTCGTATGGCTGTTGCCACTGGTCATGATTTTCAGGTAGATATTCAATCACAGGAAATGATTCTGCAACAAGTTTTCTGAATTCCTGATGATTTTTCACAATTTTTGCAGCTATCATTTGAACACCAATATTTCCAATAGAAGTTGCTTCCACCGGACCACACAATACCCTTTTGTTTATACTGGATGCTGTAAAGGAAGAAAGTACCCTGTTCTGAGAGCCACCGCCAACAATGTGCAATGTGTCAATTTCTCCTGCAAGGGACTGGAGCCGCTCAATATGTAATCGATATTCAAGAGCCAGGCTTTCAAGTATTGTTCTTGAAATTTCACCGATACTCACAGGAATTTTTTGATTCGTTGTTTTGCAAAACCTTTGAATTTTCTCAACCATGTCTCCCGGAAATAAAAACATGGAATTGTTAACGTCAATGAGCGAAACAAACGGCTTTTCCTGGAAAGCAAGTTCGCCAAGTTCCACATATGAAAACTGTCGATTATAGGTTTTCTCCCATTGTCGTCTGCATTCCTGCCATATCCATAGTCCCATAATGTTTTTTAAAAATCTAATCTTTCCGTTATAGCCACCTTCATTGGTAAAATTGTATTCAAGTACCTTCTGGTTTATCAACGGGTTATCAAGTTCTTTTCCAAGAAGAGACCAGGTTCCTGAAGAAAGATACGCCCAGTTACCTTCTGCAGGAACAGCAAAAACAGCAGATGCTGTATCGTGACAACATACAGAATATACTGGAACCCTGTCGCAACCGGTCTCCTGACGAATGAATTTTGAAAGATACCCTAATTTTTTGCCAGGCGGAATAATATCACATAGAATGCTTGTCGGAATACCAAGTTTTTTCAAAATTTCCTTTGCCCAATCACCCCTTGGGTTGTATCTTTTTTTTTCAGGATTTAATATCTGAGAAGTTGAGGCAATCGTAAATTCATTTGCTATTACGCCGCACAACCAATAATTAAATAAATCAGGCATAAAAACCATTTTGTACGCTGATGAAAGCAACCATGAACATTCCTGTTTCGTTGCGTACAACTGAAATAAAGTGTTAAGAGGCATAAATTGAATACCTGTTTTTTGAAATATTTCCTGTCTGCCAACAATTCTGAAAACCTTCTTCATAATATCTTCTGTTCTGTTAACCCTGTAATGAAACGGTAGACACATTAAAATGCCATTTTTATCAAGAAATGCGTGATCAACACCCCATGTCGTCACACCAGTGCCAACAATATTTTTACCAGCCGTCTTCAACGCTGTTTTTATTTCTCCAAAAATTGCAGGCGCATCCCAGAAAAGATGCCTGTCAATCTGTATTCTATACGTGGTAAATCTATGAATTTCCTTGATTTTCAAAATATTCTTTTCAAGCCAGCCAGCAATTGCTCTTCCGCTTTCTGCTCCAAGGTCAATTGCGAGAAAAATTGTGTTGTCCATCGTTCCTCCGGGATGGATTTATTATAATCCAGAGTAAATTTCGGTCAAATTCAACCAAAGGAAGCAGCAAAACTCCAGCAACAAATCCCAAAACCTAATAAAAGCAATGTTGATTTCCTATGGTTCAGGATTGAGATTGAAAATCTTCTTTATTCACCATTACCCTGAGTTCTCTCCCATGTTTTTTATCCTTCCCCTTGCAGGAGAGAATGGAATAAGGAGTAAATCCTAAATAAAAACCTGACGAAATTTGGTTATCTTCTTTTTAAATGTGCGTTCTGACTGGTTATGACTTGACAGAAAATAAGCCAGTTATAAAATTTACTCTAAACAAATTACCTTACAAAAGGAGAACTCATGCCTCAAAATATCACAGTCATTAAAAAAAAGAATCATCCCACCATTGACTTTGCAGCCAGGGAGATTCAAAAATACCTCAAAAAAACCGGCTTGAAACAAAAAGTTCAGATTACTCTTGACATTGAAAATTACGACGATGAAGACAAGATATCAATCAAGCCACTGAATAATGGTTATCTTATCTCTGGATCAAACCCGAGAAGCGTTTTATTTGCCGCGTATAGATTTCTGGCAGAACTTGGGTTCAAATGGCTCAGACCAGGAAGACGCGGAGAAATAATTCCTGATATCAAAAAATTTAAAAGGAATATCAACGTTAATGAAAGGGCATCATACAAGTACAGAACATTGTGCATTGAAGGCGCTGCATCCCTACAACACATACTTGACCTGATTGACTGGGCGGCAAAAAACAGGATGAATGGATACTTTATCCAATTTGACTATGGAACGTACTTTTTCAAAAGATGGTATGCTCACCAGGACAATCCATATATGAAGCCAGAAAAATTTGATGAAACTGATGCAAAAAAATTCGTTGAAATCATCGCAAAAGAAGTCAAAAAAAGGGGTATGAGATTAGAAAAAATGGGACATGGCTGGACATGCCGGGCTCTTGGCATTCAGGGAGAGGGCTGGGACCCAACAAAAAACACAATATCTGAAATTCCAGAAGAAAAAAGAAACTGGATTGCTATGATAGACGGAAAGAGGGAATTCTTCAAAAATGTCCCTCTCAATACAAATTTGTGTTATTCAAATCCATCTGTTCGTTCAGCCATTGCTGACGCAATCGTTGGGTATGCGGAAGAACATCCTGAAGTTGATGCAATCCATTTCTGGCTTGCAGATGGTTCAAATAATAACTGTGAGTGCGAGGACTGTCAGAAAGCAAGGGTTTCTGACTTTTATGTAAAAATTCTCAATGAACTTGATGAAAAACTTGCAGCTCGTAATATTCAGACAAAAATTGTTTTCCTCATATATGTTGACCTACTCTGGCCACCTGAAATTGAAAAGATAAAAAACCAGGACAGATTCATTATTATGTTTGCACCCATTACGAGAAGTTATATTCAATCATTTGCAAATACAAAACCCGATCAAGGGATAAAACCATACATAAAAAATAAACTTGAGTTTCCGAAAAATGCAGCGGATAACATGCTTTACCTTCAAAAATGGCAGGATATGTTCAAAGGAGAGGGTGCAGATTTTGATTATCATCTTATCTGGGCGTGTTACTACGACTTAAATCACTTCACGATTGGAGAAGTATTATACAGGGACATCGTTTATCTTAAAAATATGAATCTGCACGGATTTATTTCGTGCCAGAACCAACGCGCAAGTTTTCCAACAAACTTTCTTATGGATATCCTATCTCAAACCTTGTGGAATAGAAAAATCCCTTTTAAGAAAATTGTCGAAGAAAGTTTTTCCAATGCATTTGGAAAGGATTCAAAAAAAGTGATTGATTTTCTGAAAAAAATGTCTCAGCTCTGGAAGCCATTTTTTGAGCCAGTTTTTATTCCGCAACCTGATGAGAAGCGCATAGCCAGCGGCATCAAAAACATAAAAAAAATAGAAAAAATATGCGCAGAGTTTAGACCCTTTGTCGACAGAAAAGCAAAATCCACCAGCGGCGCAAACCAATGGTCGTGGAAGTACCTGCGATACTATCTTGAACTCCTTGGGCTTTTGTTGCCTGCGATGCTATGTTATCTTTATAGATCTTCTGAATGCAGAAAGAAGTTTGAAGAATTGTTTGAATTTCTCAGGAAGAACGAAAAAATTCTACACCCTGCTTTAGATGTTTCCACCTACATTAAGGTCCTTCAGTGGAGAGTCAACGAAGCAGAAGGAATTACATGACGCACAGAGAAAGAGTAATCGCAACCATTAAAGGCGATTCAATTGATAGAGTCCCCGCTGACTATTACGGCACTGCTGAAGCCACTGCCAAATATCTCAAGGAACTTCGCCTTAAAGACGAATTTGAATTGATTCAATTCCTCGACACAGATGTAATCAGGGCAGTGGCAGGCCCAGGAAAGGTGAAATTTTCAAGAGAAAAAGAATTTATGAAAAATGTTACGAGCCCCGCTGAAGTAAGAAAACTTTCAAAAGACATCCCACTGATTGACGACCTGATAGATAACACGCCAATTATCCAGGCAAGGAAACAGTATCCTGACTATGCAATATTGACCTATGGACCTGGGTCAATCTTTCTGGGCGCAAACAGTTTTTTTGGTTATGAAACTTCACTGATGTATCATGCAGCAAGACCTGACTTGATTAAAGAACTGATTAAATGCGCTGTTGAATATGCAATTGATGTAATTGACAAACTTTACAGAGATGTTGGAAATGCTGTTGACATCGTATCTCTTGAAGATGACTTTGGAACACAAACATCACTGTACATAAGTTATGAGATGTTCCTCGAGTTTTACAAACCCGCATTCGCGACAATTATATCCCAACTAAAAAAATACGGATATTTTGTTCAGTTCCATTCCTGTGGCGCAGTTTCTCAATTAATACCTGATTTTATAGAAATTGGCGTTGACATCCTCGACCCTGTACAGGTTTCAGCAAAAGGAATGGACATTGAAACACTGGCAAAAAAATTTAAAGATAAAATTTGTTTTCACGGTGGAATTGACACGCAAAAACTTCTACCTTATGGGACTCCGAAGCAGGTAAAAAATGAAGTCAAAAAAATCATTAAACTATTTGAATGCCGAAGGATTTTCATTTGCCCTTCCCAAAACTTTCTTCCTGATATACCAGTTGAAAATCTTCTGGCAATGTACAGAGCAGAAAGAACCTGTGACTGATGAAGGATAAAAACAATAAGGAAATTGCAGAAATTCTGTTCACATACGGACAAATCAAACAGGATATTCAGGAAAAATTGAACCAATTCAAAAAGATAGGCAAAAGATTAAAAAGCAAAGAAATTTTCAAGGAACTGTGCTTTTGCATTCTGACGGTTCAATCAAAAGCTGAAAACTGCTGGAAATGCATAGAATCGCTTGATGATACAAATTTACTTGAAAATGGAAATTTCGACCAAATACTATGTCTCATGAAAGGTGTCAGGTTTCACAAAAGCAAAACCAAAAGAATTATTGAAGCCCGTTGGTCGCTACAGACTTTGATACGACTACTGAAATATGAAACAGATGCAACCAAAATAAGGCAGTGGCTGGTGAAAAACGTCAATGGACTTGGAATGAAGGAAGCCACGCATTTTCTGAGAAATATCGGAAAAGCAGACAATCTTGCAATCCTTGACAGACACATTTTGAGAAGATTGCATAAACTTGGCATTATTGAAAAAATCCCCGGGTCTCTCAGTGTCAAAAATTACCTTGAAATTGAAAAGAAAATGCAGGCATTCGCAAAATCAATCAAAATCCCTGTTAATCATCTTGATTTTGTTTTCTGGCATCAAGAAACAGGAAGGATATTCAAGTAAAACCACACCTTACCTTAAGTCCCTACCACAAAAGAAAAGAAGAAGACATGGGAGAACCCACAGTAAAAAAATTCGGTGAGATTTCAAAAGAAACGTCAAAAGATTATCTTTCCCAGATGCCTGCAATCTTGAATCCGCATTTTTTGCAGGTGCCACCGATAATATTGTTTTCAGAAACAAGATACCCTTCTCTTCTAATAAGAAGGAACCCGCACTTCGGACAAACAGTATTTTCTCCTTCATCTCCAGGAATGTTGCCTGTGTACACATAATAGAATCCTGCTTCTCTCGCCATCCGTCTGAATTGCTTTACTGTTCCTACTGCTGTTGGATAATGGTCTGACATTTTATATGTTGGGAAAAATCTTGAAAAATGCCAGGGAATTTCAAAAGAAATTTTTGAAATGGCATCAACGAGTAGCCGAAAAACTTCTTCACTATCATTGTATCCTGGTATCAATAATGTTGTCACCTCAACCCAGATACCATAATCCTTCATCGCCTGAATGTTTCTCAGCACTGGCGCCAGATGAGCTCCACACAGATTTCTGTAAAAATTTTCATCTCCTTTAAGGTCAACATTTGCGGCGTCCAGATACGGCGCAATTTTTTTCAGTGCCTCTGGACTCATATATCCATTTGTCACAAAGTTATTTTTCAATCCTGCCTGTTTTGCAAGTACCGCGCATTCGTAAGCAAACTCAAAATAAACAGTTGGTTCTGTGTATGTGTAGGAAATGCTATCGCAATTGAACTTTTTCGCATATCTTACGATTTCAGCAGGCGATGTCATTCCACCATAAGGCGTATAGTCCGAAGATGCCTGGGATATTTCAAAATTCTGACAAAATTGGCATTTGAAATTACAGCCAACTGTTGAAATTGAAAAGGCAGCGCTGCCTGGAAGAAAATGGAAAAATGGTTTTTTCTCAATCGGGTCAACATTTTTTGCAACAGGGTATCCGTAAACAAGGGAAAAAAGTTCTCCATTGCGATTTATTCGTACGTTGCATAATCCACGCGTGCCATCCTCAATTACACAAAAGTGATTACACAACCGACATCTGACCTTTTTCCCTTCAAGTTTTTCCTGAAAAAATGCCAGGTGCATGGCGTTACTCCAGCCTGTATGTAAGAATCATTGGTTGACTGTTTCTCAAAATTTCCACAGTCACAAGTTTTGTCTGGCTATTGATGATGTTGTTGTACACTGCGTATGCCTTTGAAAGGCTATCAATCAGGGTACCATTGATTCTTTTTATCACATCGCCTGGCTGCAACCCAATCTGTGAATACATTCCTCCTTCAGGGATCCTGTTCACAGTAAAGCCCCCTACTCTGCCTTCTTCAATGTATGGAGTAACACTGATATTTGAAAAAGCAGAAGGATCATTCCTTACCTGGTCGATGAGAGCACTAAGATTGATATTTCTCGGTTGCTGGGGAATCGGAACAGAAGACGATAAAGATGTAACAGTACCAGTGGCAGATAGAGTCGTTTCAGTTGATGACAGGATAGGCGGGCTCTTCACAGAAGTATCCTTTAAAGTAATCATCGATTTACTATCAATCTGCGGCTTTGGAAGACTAAGAGTAATTTCCTTGTCATCATAATAAAAAATCACATTGTTTTCATTGATTTTAACCAACCGGGCATTTTCAATAATATCCCCCTCAACTATTAGTGTTTCCGATCTTTTTGATACTATCTCAATGATTGCCTTTGAGTCAGTATCAGGACTGTAGATAATTCCTTTCAAAGTGATCAAACTCTCAAGCGGTGGTGCTGGAGAAGGTTTCAGGATAGATTTTACTGGCGTTTGAGGTGGTGGCACAGGGTCAGCAAAAATCTTCCGTCTCAAAATAAGAGAATAATCATTTGCGGAAAAAGACGAAAAAACAAAAATCATCGAAAAGAAGGAAAAAATACATATTGAGCGAGTTAAACGAAAATTATTTAGGTATAACATGCTCTCACCTCATAAAAATTATAGCATAAAAAATCAGGAGCTTAAAATATTAAAAATCCCCTGCTCTATTTCACCACGCAAGAAGGTTCTCAAGGTTTGGAGTTTAAAAGTTTTTGAAAAATTCACACTTGTTTTTTCCCAAATTCCTTCTGTTTTTCCCCTGATTTCATTTAATTTTTACTCCTCCTTAATGTGAGCGGTAGCAAGGTTAGGATGATTAAAAAAATCTACAAACCTTAAAGCTGAAATACTGAACCGCAGAAATTCAATTAAGAATCAAATTAACATCCACCTGTTATAAATGAAGGAAGCACACCGCGAAATAGGAATAAATAAAATTTTTACTGAGATTGGCCACTGAACCAGAATGGATCTGTTGTTCCTGAAAACCAGACAGGAACCTGTTGTTTTGTCCTTGATTCAACGTGGCCATCGCAAAAAAGAAAGCTTGCTGTGCCAGAATGCCTGTATGCAATGCCCATTTCAGGATGGTTGAAATTTATTCTCGCATAGTAATCTGAATTATCAAGTTGTGGTCCTGGTTTCATATCACATAGCAAAAATGTCTCTGCTGGTTTCGTAATCCTTGACAGTTTAGGCCAGAATCTTAAATCAGGGTCTGAACTTGTTCCACATAAATAGCCATTAATACCATACCAGGTAGCAACTTTATTCACCGCTGGTTCCATTCCACTCCAGTTAACATTCCAGTAAGCAGAACTTTTTGGCTCCGCTGGACATCGCAAAATTCCTGAAACCCAGTTATCCTCGCACGGGTCATACATACTGCTGTAAGCTGTAAAACCTGTTCTCGTCTGCGGAAGGTAGAAGGCAATTTGAGTAAACCACACATTAGACATTGTTGCATCCTTCGGAAAAAAACCATCCCAGTCCTCAGCATACATTGCAAAACAAACTCCAAGTTGCTTAAGATTGCTCAAACATACTGCCTGATGCGCTCTTGCACGCGCCTTTGAAAGAACAGGTAACAGCATTCCTGCGAGAACTGCGATGATTGCTATCACAATCAATAATTCAATAAGGGTGAAGCCAATTTTTGTGTTTGTGTAAATTTCAGTATAACTCATACAAAACCTTTCTTGCATTTCCTATCTCACCATAATCCTACCCCACAAGGTACCACCTTTTCTGCTCTCCCTTTCCTTGATGGAAGATGACAAGGGTACAAACAGGATAAACGAACTTTATCGCAATTGCAAAACAAAGTTCTTTGTCGCAAAATGACTCAATTTGAAGTTATACTCGCCGTCAGATGGATATGTGGTTTTATAACCGGGTTTTTCAACCCATAACCTGTAATTCCCGGCAGGGAGTGGATAAAATTTATACGCGCCAGTTGAATCAACTGTATATTGCATTGTTCCTGATGTACCTTCACAATAAATGATGGCTCCTGCTGGACCACTGGTATCATTCACCTTCACAGTCCCTGAAATTGAGTATGCAACAAGGGTAAAATCTCTGCCTGTCGCATTTTGAGGAATTGACAATAAGTGAGAACCATTGGAAGGAGAAACAACTGTATGATTGCTCAGATACGCTGTAATTGTATATGCACCAGCGGAAAGCGGTGAAAATATATAATTTCCAGTTGCATCAGGACTGGTATTGATCGTGCCTGATGGCCCTGTAAGGGTCACAGTTACATTTGTCACAGTATTTGGACTGTTCAACAAGGTTACCTTTCCAGATATATAGAATGAAGTGATAACAAAATCGCGCGTCAAATTAGAATTCAGGGTAAATTTATATTTCCCATTATTTGGCACAATGACTGTATAGTTTGGAATGCTCGCGCTTAATTCGTAATCACCCCTCGGGACAGGTTTGAACTGATAATAACCGTTTTCGTCAGGTGTTGTGGTTCTGTCAACACCAGACCCTTTCAAAGAAATAACAACATCAGTCACATTACCATTCGCCTGATAGAAAGAGACCTTGCCAGAAATTACATACGAAACAAGAGTAAAGTTCTTGCCAGTGGCATCAGGTCCAAGAGTAATAGCATAACTTCCATCGCCAGAAGGAAGCATTGTTGAATAATCGGTTAAACTTGCGCTGATTTTATATGTGCCAGCCGGCAGTTGCGAAAATTCATAATAGCCTGACGCGTCAGGATTTGTTGTCGCCATCAAGGAACCATCCTTTTCACATTTAACTGTGACAGTTTGTACATCAGCATCTCCAATAAGTTTTACTGCGCCTGAAATCTTGTAAGTCGCAAGCACAAAATTGTACCCACTGATATTTTTATTTGTTAAGGTAATTTTATAAATTCCACCCGCTGGAGCGATGGTCGTATAATCAGCCAACGAAGCGGATAAATCATAAGTCCCTGGTGAAAGTCCTGAAAGGGTGTAATTCCCTTTTTCATCCGGGTAGGTAGTTAGTCCTGCTGCTGAAATGGCAACATCTGTCACCTTTTCTGTTCCACCCTGCAATTTCACATTTCCTGAAACAGATAGCAGGATTGATGCAGTAAGGTCAAAGTTTTTCAGGTCAGCATCCGGACCCACAGTGATTTTGTATGAGCCCGAAACAGGGTTTGTCACAGCGTAGCCATCGAGTACTGCATATACCTCATAGTTTCCAGGTAGAAGCCCGGTATATTCATAGTAACCAGTTCCATCTGGTTTTGTTGTCTGTTTGTTGCAATAAATAACAACAGAAGACATTTTCCCTGTACCACCAATAAGATTTACTTTTCCTGAAATTGTGTAAGTTTTTACGATTGTGAAATTGCAGTTCTGGGCATCAGGACCTAATTTAACCTTGTAAATATTATTTGTCGGACCTATCACAAGATATCCTGGTATTTCAGCGTGTACTTCATAGGTTCCTGCAAGAAGATCTGAAATCGTATACCTGCCAAATGTATCAGGATTTACGATAGCGCCCGAACTGCAGATAATCTGAACCTGGGTCACATCTCCATCTGTAATTGAAACTGTTCCAGTAATTGAATAGGTCGGAATTGCCTGCATTGTAAAATCAACACCCGCAACGTCCCTATCATAGAGTTTCACTGTCTGCCTGCCAGAGCCACCAGGATTTGATGTCACGTATTTCGACAACTCAATCCAGAGCTCATAACTCCCAGCAGGCAGGTTTGTAAACGAGTACTTACCATTGACATCAGGATTCGTTGTCTTGTCAATATTTGTGGTTTTGTCTTTGCAATGGATAGTCACACTTGTTACAACACCTGTTCCACCAGCAAGAGTTACAGTACCGCTGATTTTGTAAGTTGGTACTGGTTCAGGCGCAATAGTAAAATTGATATTTGAAACTTCAGGGCTTGCATCATTGACAACAACATAATAATGTCCACCATTGACAACCGGGAAAGTTGTTTTATAACCAAGCCGTTCAACATAGACATCGTATGTGCCGGCATTAAGATTTTTGAAATAATAGTTGCCATAACCATCAGGATATGTTTTATAGTCACCGCAGTGAACGACGATCTGATCTGGTTTGATTCCTTCACCAGAAACAGCAACATTTCCTGAAATCGTGTAACCACCCAGTGTGGTCCCTGGCATCATGAGAAAATCAATATTTGTCGCTGATGGGGGAACATAAACCTCATAGCCCCAGTTCAGACCTGCTTCTCTTGGCCTCAAGGAATAATATTTTTCAAGTTTTACCCTGACTCTATAATAACAGCCGGGCTCAACCCCTTTGAAGTTGTAATAACCATTTTTATCAGGATTGACGACAAGCCAGTCAATTTCATTGCCACCTTTTTTGTCAAGTCTTGCTGCTGTGACTGTCGCCTTTGTCAGGTCCGCTGTACCTGAATAAAGCGCAAGTTTTCCTGAAATTGAATATGTCGCAAGAATGAAGTTTCTCACTTCGTCTTTACTTGTAACAGTTACATCATAATAACCAGCGGATGGAGAAATGCAACCATAGCCAGCAAGTTTTACTTCAACTCTATATGGATTGCCAAGTTTCAATGAGGGGACAAGATTATAAAATGCGTAGTTTCCACTCTCATCAGGATGCATCACCACATAGACATTTGGAATGTCTGGATTTTTGCTGGTTGCTGAACAAATGATTGTGACATTAGTAATAGGTTCATTTCCAGGGGTGATAAAGCTCACATTTCCTTTTATCGCATAACTCACAAGATAAAAGTCCTTGCCTGTGATATCTTTGTTAGTAATCGTTATGATGTAAGAATCTGTTGTCGGATAAACTGTTTGATATCCTGTCAAACTCACATAAAGTGTATAGTTTGCTGGCACGAGATTTGAGAATTTGTAATTTCCTGAACTATCTGGAATTGTAGTAAATGTGATGTAATCCTTTTTCACACTGTTGTAATACTGGCATACAACGAGGGCTTCATATGGATTGCAGGTTCCACCACTCAAAGTAATTTTTCCTGATACTGAATATTTCGCCACTGGTTCCACCAAGAAATTTTTTCCTGATGCGTCAGGGCCAACAGTCACATCATACCTTCCAGAAGCAGGGTTTGTAACCTTGTATCCCTGCGGAATTTCAAGATAAATTCTGTAAGTTCCTTCAGGTACATTTGAAAAATTGTAAGTACCATCATTGTCAGGATGAATTGCGAAGCTGATGCTTGTGTCTGACAGACAATCATAATGGACCTTTACATCAGGCGCCTTTATCACTCCTTCAGTAACATCAACCTTACCACTGATGCTGTAATACAAAATTGGCACAAGTTCAAAATCCTTGTTCTGCTGGTCATTCTGAAGATTATTAATGGGTATTACAACCATTGTGTCACTCCAAACATTATCACTGATTCTCACGCGGCTTGTCTTGTATCCGTCTAATTTTACCCAGACCTGGTAATTATTGCCCTTTACAAGATTTAAGAACGAGTATTTTCCTGTGTTGTCAGGAGTTGCCTGGCCTGTAATACCCGAATTAAGATTTTTGCAATAAACTGTTGCCTTAGTGAAATCTCCTATTCCTCCGATTAATTTTACTGAACCTGAAATGCTTGCAACATCGGTTCCAGGAATATAGGTAAATACAAAGTCCTTTCCTGTTGCGTCAGGTCCAACAGAAACAGTGTACTCTCCGCCAGATGGGAAAGTAATTGCATAATCAGTATTACTGATAGATGCCCTCACTTTATAAGTTCCAGCAAAAACGCCTGGAATAAAATAATTCCAGTTTGCATCAGGATTGACAGGCGTATAACTGCCACAGGTAATCGTAACATCTGAAGGATCCACGCCAGAACCGCCTGTAATTGTAACTTTTCCTGCAATGGTGTAGGTGTTTTTGTAAGCAAGGGTGAAATCAACGCCTGTTTTTATAAACGCTGGTGCATCGGCATTATCCGGAATTTTGATTGAATAATGCCCGCCATTTTCAACAGGATATGCGATTCTATATCCAGGCAGTTCAGCATAAACATCATATGTGCCTGGAGGCAGGTGCAAAAATTCAAACTTCCCCATTGAATCACAATTTACCGTATTTCCACCGCAATGAACAACAACATCTGTATATGAACCCGTTCCACCACTGATTGTCACTTTGCCTTTGACATCATAACCGACCTTAAATGGTCCAATGGTTAAGAAAAATGGCTGGAATGCACCAGTATAGTCATAGTCACCACTGATTTCATTTAATTTATTGTGCGAGATAACAATCAGATACCAATCTCCACCCCTGTTTTCAGTAATAACCCAGTCCCCTGCCCCCCATAGGGTATCCTTTTCTTCAGGGATGTCATACTTATTTGTTGACCACTTTATATGATAATGATCTACCCAGCCAATACCAAATGGAATAATGTTTGAGAAAGTAAATTTTGTTCCCATGTTATAGCAGACACCTGTCGCTTTGTCGTAACTAATTTGCGGGTCGTAAGGTAGAGTCCAGATTTCGTCACTCGTATTGCACCATGCGGTCTCGTCTTTATCCCCATTTCTTGCTTTTGCCCTGAATCTATAGGGTGTGTTTGGATCAAGGTCCTCAACGCACCAGTAGGACCAATTGTGATTGCACGTCCATGTGGTCCCACTTTTTGATAGAACACCGTTTTTCAGGTAATGTTCAAAGTGTGTCGCACCCGGGTCAGCACCCGACATAGCATCAAGCGGATCATAATCATTGTTATATTTCCACCAGCCATCGGTGCTGGGCGGCGCAGGGTTAAATTTGGTAACACCTTCTGTGTTAAATGTCGTATTTGCTATGTTTTTCCAGTGGTAATCTCTTCAATATAAAAACCTGAATCGTTTGGAACAAAATAGCCAAACCGTGAAAATGAATCAGTAGTCGTAAGATTTGAAGGAAGTGGAGGCGTCAATTTAACTGTCAGTCGAGCTTTCTTGGACAAGAAGTCAAATCCCTTTGGTCCGAAAGCAAGCCCTGCAGGAGGTTCAATTGCTGTATAAAATGCGACCCTATAGGGCACCCAGGAACTTGGTGAAATACCATCAGTATTCCACGCCTGAATAATGCGTCTGTACTGAGTATTCGGCGCAAGACCTGTCTCAGTATAAGACACTATATTTGCATTTACTGACCAAACAGGGTCATGACTCAAAAGATATACCCAATCACTTCCAACTTTCTCATAGTACCATTCATAACACTTAAATCCCTGTTCATTGTTTGAATTATCGTCCCATCGCCAGTAAATAGCGCTTGTGGTGTTCAGGGTGTGCTTCAAGTTTCCTGGTGCTGCTGGCGGCGCTGCTTTGAGCGAAACAGAAAATACAAAAATTCCCATAATCAGACACAAAATCTGATTTAGTTTTTTATGCATCGTTCCTCCTAATTTTTTTGTCAAAAATTGTAATAGTGGTCTTTGCAATTTTTCTCCATCCATGAAATCACTTCAAGTTTTTTCAAAAAATGCTTTTTTCTTTCTCAATGCCAACTTTAGTTCTGATACAATCAAATCTATCACTTCAACCATTCTTCAACCTGCTCTTTCCTTGTAAAAGCTACATAACTTTAGATAAAGCTCTAAACCTCAAGGCACTTTTCGCCTTGATTCTTTCTAACTTTCTTTTGATCCACTCACCCTCGACGGTAGAGGCCGCAGGGTGAGGGTAAAAAAATAGTTCAAAATTTTCAAAGAGTAACTGATGTCAGACAATTCTCAAAAATTAGACGGCTGATTGCATCAAAGGTTTTAGCGTAATGTTCTTTGTTTTTAACGAATTCCACATATTCCCTGGCTCTTATATCAACATAACCATCAAGCGTACAGATTTTCAAATCGCTGCCTATTTTCCTGTTAATGTACTCATTAAATGAACTGTACCGCCACTTCTCAGGCGTCTTCACAAGTCCTGCAAAAACTGGCTCCATGTGAAGATGCCTTGTCACCAACAGAAATTGGTCTTTGGTTTCAATTTTTGAACATTTATATCTTCCTGCCCATACTGGCCCAATTCTCTTTTTCTTTCTATTAAAAAATTTTGCGTAAGAATGCGTAACCTTTGCCATAAACTTTGGTACACCCTGATCACCAACCTGCCTCACAACCATGTGAAAGTGATCAGGCATAATACAGTAAGCAATAATATCAACAAATTTTTCTGCATTTGTCTGGGACAACACCACTTCAGGCGAATAACTTTTCAGCGATTCGAATCTTGCGTATTTCCAGAACATATTTTTCCTGTAATATCTTATTAACCTGATAAATCTTTCGTAGTCCGATATTTGTTGAAATATTTTGATGCCATCAACTGCGATATTTAATACATGATAGCAATTCCCACAGACAATCTCAACTTCTCTTTTTGCCATTGTCTCTACCTGTTTTTACTTCACTACTATTTCTTTTTTCCCGATTATTTCAATGTCTCCTTCACGATAAGTAGTGAGGATGCCGGTGAGGATATATGAACCTTTTGCGGATTCAGGAATTTTTAATTCATAATTCACTGTAAAAGGAGTAAGTGCTCTTGCCCATTGAAGCCATTTGTAGGAATTATCCGGCATCACCTTTGTAAAAGGCGGCTCTGAATTTACTATTTTCCATCCATCAGGAAGTTTTTCAGTGATGATTATACCACTGGTCTGACTTGCTGGAACAATGTCTATCTTCACTCTGATGGTATCTCCTGCATTGCAGTAATCAGGCATAGTCCTGGTACCTGTCGTTATCATCGTTTTTGCTTCTAACTGAATTTCCTGCTGCGCTGGAGATTTTTTCTCTACTTCAACTTTTTGTCTTTGCGTTGAAGCACAACCGGATAAAAACAGAAACATTGGAAGTACAATCCCTGCCATACACCAAATTTCTATTCTTCGCTCCATATGTGTCTATCTCCTGAAACAATGAATCGCGTGTTTTTCCCAATGTCAATATATCCAGTTAACTCTTTTCTTGATTTGTTACCCTGTGGAATTACAACAGCGTATTTTATCGTTTTCAAAATTTCTCCCTTTTCAGGAATTTCCCACACGTACATATTTCTAAAAGGTTGAGCCGAAAGAGGTGGATTTGCAGCCACAAGATCCCAGCCATCAGGAACTTTCTCAATAATTCTTGCTCCATGTGGTAGTAGCGGGCTTACCTTAATTGTCACAACGATAATCTCTCCGCCTGCATAATTTTTGGGTAATTCCCTCAGTGCGGGAGTGTCTGAGATTTTTAGTGATGCGTCAGTGCTGAAAATGGTAAAAGAAAGAAAAATTGATAGACCGGTTAATAGCACAGTTTTTTTTATCATGTTTGCCCCGTTTTATTCAATGAAATAGTACTCAGTTTAAAAGAAATTGTCAAGATTTACCAATGTGGCCTTCAAAAATATGCTTCGTTGGGCTCTTTTGCAGTCCTTGTTCTGTTTTGAACCTAAACCGGTATCCAAAAAATTTGTCATGAGAATGAAGTTGTGTTCATTTTCACTGATTCTTCTCACCCTTCACCCTGTCCTTTGCCCTTTCCACGGGTCACAACCTGCTTTCTGAATGGAGTCAATCCTATTTTTCAACTTCCTCAAATATTTCACCGCAGCATCTCTGTCGTTATCAAGCAGAATTTTTTCAATCTCAATCATTTCCGCAGTATCAAATTCTAAAACGATTTTTGGTTTCATAACGACCTCACTGGCCTATCTGATAATCTCCTGTTGTGTTTCCACTGCCAAGGGTGGAACTAAAGCTACCAGAAATTATTGCTTTTCCAGAACCCTGCAGTTGATATGTAATTGTCTGGTCTGTTAAACTTGTTCCATAAAAAAGCCACTTGATAGAATTGCCTGTTCTTTTTGAAATTGAAGGCGTTGAACTGATGAGAGTATATCCCTCTGGTATGTTTTCACTCACAATGATGCCATTGATCCTTGTATCTTTAACGTTCACACTCAATCGAACAAAAGCGCCACCTGATGAAATCTGAATCGATCTTGTCACAGTCACTCCTGCTGTCTGTGAAGGAGTTTCTGGTTGCTGGGGCGGATTTTCAGGCGAAGGTGGATTCTGCGAATCAGGTTGTGATGGCGCAGTTGAAGGAGAGGAAGAAACAGAGGCAACTGATACTCCTGACCCTGCTGCGCCTGACGACACAGATGGAGATGGCCTTAAAATTGAAGGGGTTCCAGACGGAACTGTAGCTGATGGCAAACTTATTGAACCCGGTGTGATGGAACTGTTAGAACTGTCCTGTGTTGTTGATATAACGCTTGAAGATACAAAAGACGCAATCAAAACAGACGATGTATCTGTTGATGACTTCTCTCGCCAGGAGTCATAATTCTGATTGATAGTAGCAGCAATTTTATCAGCCCATGCAGGAATTCTCTGTTTCTTTTCCTGTTTTACAGGATATAGTGATTTTTCCGGAGATCTCTGCGGAATTTGTGTAACAAAACGGGTTTCAGATGATAATGAAGGACCCTGCGGTTTCTGAGAAACCGGTTGTTTTTTTTCGCTGCAGCCAGAAATCAAAAAACAGCAGATGACCAATACAACTATTTTTTTCATTTTTACTCCAGGACATAAACAAGTTCCACTAACTTTTTATCCCTGACTATCTTTAAAACAGTAAATTTCCTGCCAGTTTTAAAAATTTCGTCGTATGCTTTAAAAGCATCTTCTGGCTGTTTTAGAAGAATTCCATTAATGTGCGTGATGACATCGTTTGAAGCAAGTCCTGCAGATTCAAAAACACTTCCTGGTTCAATGTCCTGCACCTTAAAACCCGCAGTATCAAGAGGAACAAGTTTCATTCCGTATAAAAATTCTGGTTGCGTTGTCAGCCATTGTAATGCATTTTTTAAGTTAACCTTGAAATAAAATCTGCGGGGCTGGGTCTGCATTACCTTTATTCCTGATTGTGTGAGTAAAAATCTTTCATTAAACCCATTTTCAAAAACAACTCCAGTTTCTTCAATGGACACGATTTTATTTCCATTAATAATGTCACCGATTTTCAAAAACAATATTTTGTTTGAACTGTTTTCTTTTAAGACTGCAGTAGTTTTTGATACCTCGTCAAAAAACACAAAAGTGCCAATCAACTGATATTGCGCATCAAGAGGTTGCGGCTGAGAGATTGAAAAAACGAACATTGACAAATTTTGCCGGTCGTCTTTTTTTATTTCAGGTGGGGCGAAAAAAACTTTTTTTTGTAGAATTGCAGTTAAATTCTGCGGAAGATTTTTTTCTGCGCAGAAAATGGAGGAGACAGATAAACTAAAGATGAACATTGGCAGCAATATAAACTTCGATTGCTTCAAAAATTGCTTCAAATAAACCACTGTATCTTCAGAAAAAACTAACATACCTTTTTCTGTCTTGACCTGATAAATACTGCAGCACAGAGAGCAATAATCACAGAATACAGCCACATTTTGTGCAGAACAATCCAGGCAAAAGCAATAAGCGGATATAATAGAACTCTCACGCAGAATTTTATCACAGAATGCTGACTGATGTAATTGGCAACAGTTGGACTGTGCCTGTAATACCAGTTAACAAATCTTCTTCCTGTATCAGTTTTCAACAAAATTCTATCTCTAAACTGCCTGAGAATCACAATTTCTTTTGCCAATGGACTGCCAAATGCAGCAGTGGCAATGAAACAACCTCCGCCACCACCACTTGGAGCACTCGAGCCACTATAATTTGCCGCTGGATCAGAAAGATCAGAGGGATAGGATTCAGCAATTCTGGTTTCTCCCCCTACTCTCAGGTCCCTTAATGCAATTACCCTGTATCTGTATACCACATCAGACTCAATTCTGCTGTCAACGTAAGGAGCATAGAATGTTGGAACTGTATCCACTGTCGTGATATCAGTAAAAACTGTCAGGTCTCCTGGCAATTTTCGCTTGTAATCATATTCTACTGCTCTTTGAATACGCCATCTTGTGGCTTTGTAAGGTTCCTGGGATTTGTCCATAAACCAGATTGCTATTCCATCTGTTGAAGCAACTGCTGTGGGTTTTGAGGGAGTCATACTATACGGAAATCCATAAATCTTTGTGCTCACTCTATTTGATTGAATTGTGAATTGTTTACCGCCTCTTAAGTAACTCATAACAAGAGTGTAGTTGTAGGTTACTCCATCAAGAAGACCTCCAGGTTCTGTATGAGTTGCAATGTCAAAATATGAAGTTGCTGACCAGCCAGCAGGAACAGGAATCACAGTAATAGAGGTTTCTCCAGAGATACTGTCTGTTCTCCATATTTCATAACTGATAAATTCGGATTGATTGACATTTGTTCGATTTGCCCAGTTTAAAGTAATTCCACTGAATGATGGTGTTGCGTAAAGATCAAGCGTTCCACCAAGGACAGAATTAAATGGCTCTGTATATTTTCTTGCATATGCGTTGCTTCTGATACCATTTCTATCAACCACTGGTATTGCCCTCGAAGCCCAGGTATTCCAGTCAATTTCAGTTCCACCCCAGCCAACAATTCCAACACTGAAAGCATCGCCAGGACTCATGGATGCAGATGTCCTGATAACAACATAAAGGGTACACGGGATTGTTACCGGACTTTGAAATTCAAAAACATAGCCAGACGGTGTATCAAACATGGATGATGTCAAAAACTTGTACCGTGTTATAATTACAGGACTGTTATAATCAGGGCCTGATGATGAGCCTCTGTAAATTACAACACCGCACTGTTTTAATGCATCAGCGCTAAAATTTGTTACATTGTACCAGCCAGTAGCAGCATCATACCAGGCGGATAGGGTTGCAAAAGAAGCAAGGTCGTCAAGAGTAAATCCGCCCCTGTTATAAAATTCAACTGTAATCCCTGTAAGAGATGGATTTTTACCAGAATTGTTGTCTGAGATTTCAACCTTCATCACAGGTGTCGGATCGCTCTGTGGGGCAATTGTTGCTCCCTGAAGTACAAGTGGAGTGAGTTTTGTAAATACATTACCTGTTATCTTTGTTGAAAAAATTTCATGCGTTGATATTACCTGTTTCGAGCCAGCAAGTATAATTTCACTCGCAGGAATGTAAAGTTGAAATTTTGAACCATATGGCAAGGTGCTGCTTGTTCTGAGACAAATAAAAAAGTCATCTCCACTAAAAACATTTGTGGTATCAATGGCAGTATCGTCAGAATATACGGTGCCAGGGTCTGTTAATACACCTGTGGGTGTCATATAGGTATGGTATCTATACGCACCAACAGAACTATCATAACCATCACTCGCCCAGTGGAAATCAAAAGGGCCAGAAGGATTGCTGCTAAATTTGCAGGGAATCAATGTATCAGAACTATCAAAATTACCAAATGATGTCATTCCTGCCTGACTTTTATTGTCCCTCCACAGAGTAAGTCCAGAATAATTGTCATCACGAAGTGGCGCTATGTCAGAAGGATCAATATTTTCATAAGCAAGCAAATCTATCCTGATTCTCTGAATATATTCAACAGGAAAATACTTCGTTGGTCCTGAAGCAATGTTCAATGCAAAGACAGGAATTACGTTTGATGTTAAATCAGGCGCATCATTTGTGTCTGTGGGGTCAACATACGACTGGCAGATATTTTCAACATAAAGATTATGATAGATGTCCTTTACCTTATTCTGAGATATTCCCGCGTATTGTTGAGGATAAGAAAGCGGGCCAAAAAGGATTCCACCTGATGGTATCCATATCTTAAAATCTCCACCAATTGTGATGTTTGGCTCACCAGTATCACCAGCACTTGCAATTGTAATAACGATGAAATAATCATAATTCTGGTCTGCAATATCATCTATTGCATCCCCTGTATTGTCAACAGGAGACAAACTCACCTTCCACTCCCCGGGGTTCCCAGTCGGGGTAAAACCACTCATCTGGTATTTAAGAAGCTGGTCAGATGCTGGATCCCAGGTTCCATTGCCATCTGTATCCTTCCACAGAGTAATCCCTGGCATAGAAAAAGGGTTTTCAGGTTCGTAAAACAGAACATTTCTGTTTCTAAAAAAATTATTGGGATCAAAGTCAGAAACTCCTGTATCAGTGATGATAAGTGTGATTGAATTCAGCGCCTCAGGAGGGTCCTGTATATTAGGGTTGGCATCTCCACTTGGGGTCACATTTCTCTGGGCGCAACCTATCGCAAGAACTGCCTTTGGCGTTTCCCAGGGTATAACCTGAGGCACATAGTGTATCATTGGAACTGTGGGAATAGGAAGCGGACTGTTTGCATAATCATAACTCATAGGGATACGG
This sequence comes from Candidatus Ratteibacteria bacterium, assembly GCA_049971295.1. Lineage (GTDB taxonomy): Bacteria > Ratteibacteria > UBA8468 > B48-G9 > DTJG01 > DTJG01. The sequence continues at coordinate 23,748 of JBMFLH010000009.1, forward strand.
TCATATCTTGGTCTTATCATTTCTCCTGGCTGCCACTGATAATAAGCAGGATATCTCGGAGTTCCTGATGAGTGGGCATTGTCAAATTCTTCAGGAAGTATGTCAGCAATCAACATTTCACACACGATAGAACCAGTGGTTACGCCTGCATTTGTGGCATCCCCCTCAAGAACCGGGCTTATCGTGACGCCAAGAGAAAGAATCGAAAATGTTGCACTGCTTCCATCAATGCAATCGTCAGCTGTTCTGATTGCAACGAAAAAATCATTCCCTGCATTACCGCCTGAGTCATCCGGAGGAAGCAGTGGTCTGCGATCAGGAGGAATTTTAATTGTTCCAACTCCACCGGTTACACCGAGAATTGTACCAGAGCGGTCGATGATGACTGAAGAATCAACAAAAAAACCTCCTGTCGCTTGCATGGTTAATGCAACGCTAACCAATCTTTGTGGATTTGTGGCTGCTGAATCTGATGCAAGATTTAAGCCAAAAATAATGATATATCCTTCGCCGAACGCATTTTGGCCGATGACATTTGACCACGGATGATGAGGAGCACCATTAGTGTTTGGCAGAATACCCTGATTATTAACAACGTACGAAGTTACAGTATTAACCGTAACTTTTGAATGAACATAAGGAACAAATAATAAAGTAAAAATTAATGCTACCACCAACCTTTTTGTTTTTCTCATACTTTTCAACTCCTTTTTTCAATCATTTTATGCCCTGCTTGTTCTATCAGTACTTCTATTTTTAACTTCACCCTCTCTTTTTCCTCTTTCGCTGCTGGAAAGGATTAAATCAAAGGGTATTTTCTTATCACCCTATCCTATTAGTATTGACCTTTAGATGAACAATTACGACAAAGTTTTATCCAACAATTTTGCCACACATCCATACAATTGGTTTCAACATTCCCCTTACAAATGCTTTAATTTTTGGCTTATCCTTGATAAAATCAGCAATAACAGGGCTATGTCTGTAATAAAATCTTACAAATGCTCTACCCGCCCTTGTTTTCAGCAGTTTCTGGTCCCTGAACTTTCGCAGCGCTTCCACTTCTTTCGCAAAAGGTGTTCCATACGCTGCTGTTGCAATAAAACAACCACTGCTACCTGAATGAACAGGTGGAATTGGAGTACCAATTGAAAAATAATCGTTTCCCTTTAATTGTTCGGCATTAAGCCGTACTTTAATATACATTTCCTCCAGATTTCTTTCTGTCACATAAGATGTAATGTCTTCCCAGTTGTTGTTTTCCCCAGGCCAGTGATACACATGTGCTCTGGCTAACGTCACGCTTGTATCAACGAGTGCTAATTCATCATACCTGACAGGTATTTTTATATCCACAGTATCACCTAAATTCAAGGTGAAGTTTGAACTCAAAAGATATGTATTTTTAAAACCTACGACATTTATTAGTTTTGTCGGAATGTATGTAGATTCAACATATCCAACCTTAACCTGTGGGTTTGGCTCTGTAACTCCTGATGAGTTGAAAAACGCAAAAAGATTATAACCAAATGGGTCTGTATAAAACTGGGTTTCAGTGAATAAATTGTCTCCAGCCCAGATTGTACCTATTGGTACTGTCTTTGAAAAAGTGTCTGAATACCCGGTTGAATATAATGAATAATAAGATGGTGCGCTGCCATCATCAAAACTAAAGATTCTGTAATAATTTGTATCAACAACAGTATCGTCTATAAACGAAGTTTTTTTATCGGTTGTGTCCTTGAATACGCAGATTGCGCCACCAGGTAAACTACTTCCAATAGTATAACTTGTTCCATTTACTGGTTTATCGTCCCATGCAAGAGGTGCATTCTTTCTAAAAATAATTGTCCCAGTAAAACAGTTTGGATTCTGCCAAGTCAGAAGTATCTCATTAAATAGCCCGCTTGCTGAAAAATCAGAAACAGGAGAAGGACTTCCCACAATTGCAGATACTTTTACATTCACAGTATTTATACCATCATTGAATGCAATCATACCTGTATGCGACCCGGATGTAAGAAGTGTTCTTACAATCTGCGCCTGAACCTGAGTACTCCGGCCTGAACCCAAAGAACCAGAATTCGGATTTATTCTTAACCAGCCAGTAATCCCATCGTCAGTGGTGATTGCAGAGGTCCAGTTTATAGGTGTGCTGCCAAGATTTGTCAATGTAATGGTCGCTGTTGTGTCAACAGTTCCAAAATGAAGGGACTCTGGTGAAGCGCCAAAACCCGTAGGCGGTAGTGAAATACTCGTTTGGCCTCCAACAGGAATAATCTGCATGTCAGTGCCATCAAAGTATTTTACCACCCCGTTAAAATTCTGAACACCTGTGGCATCTTCAGGAATACTGACAGAATACCTGATAATAACAGAAGAAATACCAGTGGCACTAAACTCAAGCCAGGAATAAGTTGATGGCGCAGTAAACTTGTTCACAGGGAGATTTGACGAAGTAATCTGCCAGGTTTCAGGTATTGTTTCTTCAACGATCACTGCTCGCGGCATACCAGTGATTTCGACTGAAAGAGTAATATCAATCCTTTGTCCTGGCAGATAGGTTGGAGAAGAAAAACTTCTTGTGGCATTGACAGAGATCTGTGGCCAGGCACAAGAAATACCGATTCCACAGAGCAAAGAAAAAACATACATTACGGTTTTTTTCACGATTGTTTTATCCAGCATATTCATTCCTCCGTTAAATTTTCCATCGTTCTATCAAATACTGTTCCAGAAAGGTTCTGTCGTTGGAGCGTAGGTATATCCACTATGAGCCCAGAAGTCAATTGTTTTCAATAGCCAGAAGTCCCACTGAGACAAATTCATAGGCCAGCCATCAATCTGTAAGTTTTTTGACCATCTATCTATGGTATAAAGAAGTTCACTATCTGAAATTTCCCAATCTCCGTCTGTATCAGAAGGACAATTGGGTTGTCCATAAACTATATAAGAGCCCCCTTTAGTCATTGTTCTTGTTGTTCCATCTGTCACACTGCCATTTATAAAGTTCCAGGTTCCTTCAACAGGAATTGACTGGAATTCAATTTTCAATTTCAATGTGCCATCAGTCAAAGGAAAGATTGAGCCAATGTTATTTGAAACAATCCACTTTACTGTGCCTGTGGTATTTCCACTGCTTGTATATGGATACAGTGCCACATCATTAAACCACGCACCCTTAATTTCCCAGTTGGCTGATGCACCGGCTGCAACTGTCGGCAATTGTTCTGTAATAATAAAGGAAAGAGGTGGATTCAATCTGTTGATACTGATGTTAAGACAATAATAATACGCAAGATTTCTGTCAATCCTGTTATAGATGAATTGTCTGGAAACAGTCACTTTTTCAGAAATACTTTTTGTCCAGGAAAATCTATCCTTAGGAACAACTGATAATATTGTTTCAGTTGTACCTGTATCAAGATTTACGATAATAACCGGCCCAGAGACAAATGCGATACGGTTATCACTTTCCCACGGCGAAAATTGTGGATAATAACCGGTCTGAGATATCAGTAACGACTGGCCCGAACCATCAGAATTCATAATATAAATTCGAGGAATACCATCTCTTGTGGTGACAAAAACAACTTTATTTCCATCAGGAGAAAAACAGGGTTGAAAATTTTCGCTTCCTGGTGTTTGCGTAAGATTCACTGGAGAACCAGTTGCTGAAATACTGGTGGATGTAATTTTTATCGGCATAGAAAATATCTGACGGCCAGACGATGTTGAACCGGTGTAAACAATTTTAGAGCCATCAGGAGAAAAACACAGGTCAGATTTTTCTACTGTTGAGGTATTGGTAAGCCGAAAAGCAGAACCACTCAAATCAATTCTTCTTGCGTAGATGTCGTTTGAAATCACGTAAGCAACCCAGTTGGAATCAGGAGAAAAGGCTGGATACTTTGCGTTGGAATTGGACTCAATCTGAACAGAATCTGTTCCATCTGCCTTCATCACCCAGATGCCATTGCCAGAGTAAGCAATCAAACTGCCTGTCGGGTCAAAAACAGGATAAGAATTATTGCCAACACTTGACGTCAATTGAACAATACGGTCAGAAGCATCACGCAGGTATACCTGAGATGGTAATCCTGATGTATAAACAATCTGCGTTGGCCTTGCCTTTACCGGATAATAAACTGGATATTTTGCGTCAGCACTATCTGGAATCTGTCTCGCATAAGGATTGATTGCGCCAATCTGCGTTAGATAAAGCATTTTTGTCTGATTGAACGGGCTTCTACCAGAAAACACCAGCGCTGTATCAGTGCCTGTGGAATCAATGATTGAAACTGGCTGTGGATCATCCTGATATAAAGGTTGTTCTATGAAATAAAGATTTGTTAGTATGTCTGTGCTTGAACCTGATTGTACATCATATCTGCTAATTTTCCAGTTTGAATAACCACTGGCTGATTGCGTTTGCGTTGCGTAAAAAAACGAAGAATGGCTATTGTTTAACATTGGTCTGCCCAATCTCGGAAAATACGGTCCAAAAACACCATTGTTTGTCAGATTCGTCTGATCAGAACCAGTTGTTGAAATCAGGTAATAATCCTCAAGATAGCCAAGTTTGTGTTTGAAAATGATATGACTGTCGTCGAGAAACTGAACATCTGAACAATCGCCATCCATCAAAGTTAATTGTATCAATCTTTTTAATCCAGTTAATTCTTTCAACCACAGTTGTCTGCCTGAAAATGGACCAGGATTTCTCATTTCAGCAGTGAAGGCGAGTTTTGTCATATCAGGGCTCAAAATGCCTGAAACCTGATTTTTTGTTTGAGCCAATAGTTGTTGTGTTGAACTTAAATTCTCAAGTCCACTTCCATCATTATTCACACAGTAAAGAAGTGTTTCTGAACCTGTGTTTGCCTTATAGGAGAAAACAATCTTTGTCCCATCAGAAGAAATTGAAGGATCTGTCAAAACACCTGCACCAATAGCAATTTCAAGTCGTGTGAGACGGGTGGATGTATCAGTGGAAAGGTTATTCACCCAGAGATTATTGTCTTTTACAAAATAAACATAACCAGAGTACTGTGTTTGCGCCAAAGCAAAATTTATACTCACAAAGCCAGCAAAAATTCCCAGTATCCCCTTTACTAAATTAAATAGTTTCTTCATATTCTCTTCCATAAGTATGTTCCCTGCAATCTGCTATTTGTCATATCGTATGTATAACCCGCCTGATTTGCCCATAAATCAATTGTCGTAAGAAGCCACGTATCCCAATCATTCAGATTTTCAGGCCAGCCGGAAATTCTTCCATTGATTGACCATAGGTAAATAATTTTCAATAATTCCTCATCAGAAACCTGCCAGTCAGAATTTGTATCAAAAGGAAGATGCGGATTGGTAATTTTGATAGACGAACTTCCTTTTGTAAATGTCTTAATGCCATATGTGTCGCACCAGCTGGAAAATACCCTGAAATTCCCATAGATTTCTGAAGCAGGGTTTGTGGTTTTTATGGTAATTTGAACAACGCTATCCTGAAGCGGAGCAATACCTGACGGACCAAAAAGCCACTTCAATGTACCCGTGGTTGCGCCATTGCTTGTCAATGGAGATGGCGTATATCCATTAATTTTTGCATCAAAAAGCTGCCAGTTATCAGGAATTACCTCAGTAAGAATTGCACTGCCTGGCAATGGAATTCTATCAACGTGAAGAATCAGATAATAGGTAAATGAAATGTATGGATCTCTTTCCGTGATGCTCATTATCCTTTCGGCTTCGACCACATCAGCTGGCGCATTGGAAACGCGCAGGTGCTCGGCGCCAATTTGTGTAATGACAGGTGTAATATTTTGCTGCGATATATCAGCTCTGCAAATGAGTTGAGGATTGCCTGACAAATAATAAATGATGTTTGAATTATCAGCAGAAAAGCACGCGCTTGATGGATTTACGGGATTATTTGTAGCAAATAAAACTTTTCTCTGCTGAGAACCGTCTCGTTTCATAAGCCACACTTCTGGCAATTGATTCCTGGTTGAAATAAAAACAATCGTGTTTCCATCAGGTGCCCATGATGGACTGTAATTCTCATAGGTCAATGGTGTGATATTTCTTGGAGCACCAATGGTAATACTCATCGGCGCACCATAGGAAATTTGAACAGGGCTGACAAAAATATTTTTCTTTCCATTCACTGTGGCAGTGAACGCAATTTCCTGTGCCAGTGGTGAAAAACTGATGTCACCAATCACATTACCGGTAAAAGTCAATCTGATAGAAGACCCTGAACCATCAGACCTTTTTGCATAAATGTCGCCATTTTTCACGTACAGAAGCCATAAGCCATCAGGAGAAAATTCAGGGTAGTCAACAGATGAATTTGGGTCAATCTGAACAATGCCTGTTCCATCGGGTCTGACAACATATAACCCGCTTGCAGACACAAAGGCAACCAGGGTGCCTCTTCTATTTATTGCTGGATGGCGATTCCCACTTCCAGCAGTAATTCGGGTAGCATTTCCATTTTCATTTCTCACGTACACATATCCGGCCTGAGAATAAACATATCTTTGCAACTGCGGTGATGTCGTCACAAAAACAGGCAATGTTGTATGCAAAGCGCCAGAAGTCAATCGTTCTGAATATGGATTGACAACAGGAATGTTTACAGTGTATAAGTCATAAACATTTCCTGCCAGGGTCCCGCAAAAAAAGATCGCGGTATCTGTTTCTCCATAGGCGGGATATGGCTCTTCTTGAAGCAATGGGTTGGTCTCAGCAAAATAAAGAAAGTCGGTGATTAACTTTTCTTTGCCGGTACCGTCAAGCGACATTAACTGATATATTTCCCATTTTCTGTATCCAGCAATTTCCTGTACCTGCTTTGCGTAAACAATTGCATTTCTTGCAGCATTCAGCATAGGTCTGCCAAGCCGTGGAAAATATGGAGACAAAGATTCATTATTGGTAAGGTTGGTCAGTACCCCTGCAGTTGTCACAGTATAATAGTTTTCAAGGTACCCGTTTTGCATTTTGAGGAGAATCGTACTATTGTCAATAAAAGAAGGATAGGAGCAATTCCAACCTGGGTCAAAGGTTAACCTTCTTCTGTTTGTGCCGTCGCTATTGCAAATATAGAGTTGATAAACAGATGGATTATCTCTATCGTTGGCTGTGTATGCAATGGTATTGCCGTCTGGAGAAACAGCGACACCAGTATAGGAGACCTCTGTATCAGGTGAAAGAAAATCGGTCAACCCGCTGCCATCAAAATTCATCCGCCATATTGTGGGATTTGGTCTTCCATTTGCAGGTGAACTTCTTGTAAAATATATCAATCTTCCTGAACCATACGAAGAAATCGTTAAAATCCTGCCCTGGTCTGTTTGTGCAAATGTGGTAAGAAGACTTGTTTCACCAGTGGATGTATCATAAAAAACGATGTTTGAACTATTGCTTGAAGAAGTTTGAGAACAGATTACTCCAGATGTTTGAGCAAAAACATAATGCGCAAAGGCAGCAAACATAAACTCTGAAATACACAACCACCTGCATATTTGATTCTTCATTTACGAACCCTGTTATTTATTATGCGCCTAATAAATTTTACAACACCAGGTCGTGGATGTCAAAAAATCTACGATGAAACCCGAAATCAAAGACCCGAAAAACCCCTCTCGCTTTAAACTTTCGTAAAGGGCAAGATAAAATTTCCTTCAATCCTCCTATTGTAGCGGGTTTTAAAAAACTCAAGGCGGCAAAAAACAGGGCGGGATTTCTCCCGCCCTGTTTGTGGCATTCTCAAAGATGCTTAATCATTCCACTTACCCTGAGTCCAGTACATTTCAGGAACCGGCGTACCAGTTGCACCTTTCTTATAGGTGTTCGGACCCACAAATTGGTATTCACCGGCAACTGTGGATGGATCTGTGACCTGTCCACCAGAA
>JBMFLH010000010.1:0-31595 GCA_049971295.1 Candidatus Ratteibacteria bacterium
CTGGCATGCAAAATATAAATTCTGCATATTTGTGGGTTTATGACAACTCAATTTTTAACTCAAGAGTGCCAGCAGAAAAAGAGAAGTTGATAGATGACGCAAAACTTGTTGTTGAAATCTTTGAACCAGGAATTTACAGAGTCGAGTTCTGGGATACCTATAAGGGCAGGAAATTTTCAGAATTTGAAAAAAAATTTGATAACGGTGAATGCGAAATTTTACTCCCTGCCTTTACAAAAGATATTGCAATCAAAATAGAGAAAGAATCATGAGAAAATTCATTATGCCGATTGTTGTGATTGCCTGTCTGGTAAATGATGTTTCTGGCTACACATTACGAGCCAGAGTAAAGATTCAGCAACCACAACTTAAACAGTTTCAGCAGATAGCAAAAGTTAATTTACCTTTACCTGACAAGGGTTATGTTTATGTTGCAGATACCAATGGTTTGAAGGTACCATGTGTCAGGATTAAATCCAGTCAGCAACAGAGAGATTCTATATATTTCAAGACAAACGAAAATGATGTTTATTATGTTTACTGGCTTTCTGAAGAGAAAAAACAGGAGACCGGAATTTTTGAGATTCCAGAGGGCAGGGTGATACTTGATGATTTCGTTAATCCGTCAGCAAGAACTTCTGGATTCTGGCAGTGGTGTTCTCATCCCTGTTTAAGTGGAAAGTTTTCACACACCGGTAGAAGTTTACAGAAAATCAATTCTCATTATACAGCGATCACGCCTGGAGAGAAACTGAAATCTACAGACATTTTTTATCAATACGTTTTCATTGATAAAAACCAGCCAGCATCTGAAATTATGCTTGAAATACAGACACAGAAAAGGAAATCCGTTTATTTTTCATGGGGTTCTGACACCATCAGATGGAAAAATCTTAACAAGATTCATGTGGGCGAGCTTCCTGAAGCAGGCAAATGGGTACAATTATTGATTCCTGTTGATAAAATTGATAAGGATGTTGAGATTACTGGTATTGGTTTCTATCATGCTGATGGCAGGGTATTCTGGGATTATACGACAATCGGGAATCCACCTCTTGAAGCAAATATTCTTCAATGGAATCAAGGAAATAAGAAAACAAATGCCTTTTTTGACTATGAAATTTTCGGGCCATTTACGTTTTCAGAGAAAGTGTTCAATCTCGCTTTATTAAATGCTTCAGCGTCTTTTGGCGCTGATACCTTCGAATGGCTGATTGAAGGCAAAAAGTACTCAGGAGATAAGATATTAAAAAAATTTGACAACAAGTATAATACATATATCATGCTGACTTCTAAAGGTACTGTTTCGAAACAATCAGATGCATTTTCTGAAACAATCATTTTTCAAAAAAAATCTCCTGAACAATTAAATCTTTTTCTTGAAATCCTTCCTCATAAAAATCTTATCAATCAGGGAGAAAGATTTTTTGTGCCAGTTCGGTTGGGGTCTTTAATGTTCGGGGTTGTTCCTATTGAACTTTCAATCGATGGACATAACCATTTATTGAAACTGTTACCCGGACGGGAAAATTCAGAAATTACCAATGTATTCTTTTCTCCAGAAGCAACAGAAAATCATGATATCGAACTTAAGCTTGATGACCTTGTTATCGCTAAAAAAAGGTTATACTTTGTTCCTGTTGACCATCTTAATATCAAGCATCTTGATGGTCCTTATCTCAGGGACGAAAACCACAACACCCTGGTAGCGTTTATTCCTGATTATAAATGTCCTGATGTTTCTACTGAAACCCAAATTAAACAGCTGACAATCATTGGAGACATACCTGAAAATTTTCTTGATAGGTTGAGGAAGAAATTGACGAAAGACATAGAAATCAAGTGGTTAAAATATCCTGAGGTTCGCGCATATCACGCGATTTTAAATTTATTATGGCTGAAAGAGCAAATTGAAAATTTGAATCTGGGAACAGTAGTTTTATTTCCTTCTATTGAAAGTTTATTAAGAAGGACGCCGATTGACCAGTATAGAACCTGCCTTGACGCAGAGATATGGTTTTTAAGCAAAAGAACAAAAAAGATTATATGTATTACTCCTTTTCCTTCTGCACCAATTCCAGAGATGTTTAAGATTTATGCTGATGCAACAGTTGATCTTTGTCAAAAAAGAAATATTGCCTTTCTTAATCTTTATAACCTCTATACCAGTTTGCCGGACTGGACAGAACTATTCAGTTTAAACAAAGGTATTTACAGAAACTTTCCATCAGAAAAGGGCCTGGGAATCCTTATTGATGAGATAATAAAGATTGTGGATACGAGCAGGTAATGTCAAAGTTAACATCTTCCACTTTTTAAGAGGCAAGGAAGAATGGGGGAAAATAAAAACAACTAACCGAAGTTTTTTCGTTAAAAAGGGGGAGCAATGATTATTGGACTTTTAAAGGAGATCAAAACTGAAGAATACAGAGTTGGACTGGCACCCCTGAATGTAAAGGAACTTGTGAAACATGGGCACAAGATTCTTGTTGAAAAAAATGCAGGAATAGGTTCAACATTTGCTGACACTTTCTATAAAGAATGTGGGGCTGAAATTGTGTCCAGGGATTGTGTTTTTGAATCTGCAGAACTGATAGTAAAGGTGAAAGAACCGCAGAGTTCAGAAATCGCGATGATGAGACCTAGCCAGATTGTGTTTACATTTTTTCATTTTGCTTCAAACCCTGAAATGACGCGCGCTCTTGCAAACAAAAAAGTTACCTGCATCGCCTATGAACTTATTGAAGAAAATGGTATGAGACCGATTCTCAAACCCATGAGTGAGGTTGCAGGTAAATTAAGTATACAGCAGGGGATGAAGTATCTTGAAAAGGAATATGGCGGTAAGGGAGTGCTTTTAATGGGAACAGAAACTGTTCAACCAGGCAGTGTTGTTGTTCTGGGTGGTGGAGTTGTGGGTAGTTGCGCTGCAGATGTGGCAATCTCTCTTAATGCAAAACTTACAATTATTGAAAAAAGTCCAGAGAAAAGAGAGTTTCTAAAGAAGAGATTTTCTGGTTGTAATGTAATGGAATCAACAAGAGATACGATTCTTGAATGCTGTCAGAAAGCAGACATCATTGTTGGTGCTGTGCTTATTCCGGGGCATAGACCACCGATTCTCATCAAGAAGTCAGACCTTGAAATACTTGAAAAAGGCACTGTGCTGGTTGATGTTTCCATTGATGAGGGAGGAGTTTTTGAAACAAGTCGTCCGACGACTCACAAAGAACCAATTTTCGTTGACTCAGGGATTGTTCATTACTGTGTACCGAATATGCCGGGGATTGTGCCAAAAACATCTACAATAGCACTCAGCATCGCAACGATGCCATATTTAAAAATACTGGCAGACAGAGGCGAATCTGCAATAAAAGAAAATTCTGCATTAAAATCCGGTTGTGCGATGCTGCGGGGGGATATTATACATCCGGCAATAAAAGAGATTATAAATTCTTAAAACTACAGGGTTTTCAGAATCTTTTTGAACATGTTCACAGTATAATCAAGTACATTTCTTGATACTGAGAGGGCAAATTTTGTGAGGGCAGTCGAATGTCCTTCGTAATATGCATGAACCCTGAGCCAGATTCCGTTTTCAATGCATTTTTGATGAAATTTGAGAGCTGTTTGCTGATTTTTGAACTTAAGTCCGGATAGCAGTCCTTTGCCCTGCACAGAAATAATCAAATGTGGGAATTCACAGGAAAGATTTTTCAGACAATTTTCATAATAATTGGCAAGCATCTCAATCCTTTTTACATTTTTTTCTATCAAATTTAAACAGCACAGAGCCATCAGCGAAGGTAATGGCGCATTTCCATTGGTGCTGATGGCATCATATTGCTTGAGGGAATCAAGTTTTCTTTTGTAAACGACTGCTGAAAGTGGATGAAATCCAGCAGTGAGTCCTTTCCCGAGAATTAAAACATCAGGAGTAATATCAAACTGTTTGTACATAAAAATTTCAGGATACCAGCAACAGGTTTGTATTTCATCTACGATCATGAGTGCATCAACAGATTCAGTAAGTTTTCTTGCTTCCTGAAGGAATTGTTTTGTTAGTAGTATTGCCTCTCTATTCATCATCACTGGTTCAAAAAAGAATGCGGCAATGTTTTTTCCATGTCTATCAAAAATTTTCTTTAATTCTTCAGTATCATTGGGTTCTACCATTTCGAAAACAAGTTCATCAGAGAAAATGTCATTCCACATTCCTCTCAACCGTTGCATCAGGAAGTCAGTGCCGTGATAATTGCCTGTTATCGAAACAAACACGATTTTCTTACTATGTGGCTTTTGTCTTTTGAAGTAATTTAATGCAAGTTTCATTGCTGTTGAACACGCGACAGAACCTGTGGCGATACCCAGTAGAACAGTATTCAAACAATTTTCGTCATTTAACAAGCCATAAGACTGGCGCCCCGAATTGCATATTTCAACAAGTTTTTCCGAAAGTTTTTTTACGAAAAAACCAGGGATATTACTATGACAATCCCATGGAATTCCAAGTTTTATTGCATCATCAAGACACTTTATCAATATTGGGTCATTATATCCCCAGGTCATTTGATAATGTCCTGCTGTGGTATCAAGAAATAGTTTTCTGCCTTCAGTAATATAGAAGACACCCTTTCCAGCAAGAAAATCATTTTGTTCCGGTCCAAGAACATAGGATTTTTGAAACCATTTTTTTGTGATTTTTGGCGGAGATGGAATATTTTTAATGACTTTTCCCACATTATTGAGAAGCAGTGTTTCTTTATTCCTGGCAAGAAAACTGTTTGCTGCTTTAATACTTTTTACAAGTTTTTTTTCCGGGTTTAATATGCTATTCATATTTTGCCTCATAGTATTTGGAGTTTTCCTGTTTTTGAAGATTCATATGAAGCTTCTATAATTTTCTGTACCATCAGACCATCCTCAAAAGAAAGAATGACTGGTTTGTCATGCACAACTGAATAAAGGAATGAATAGAGACACGCGACATGTGCTCTGATCCATCCCATGCTGAACTTGGAAAGTGGAATACCGGTTGCATCAGGATATCTCTGCACTGTTTCTATTTTTTTAAACCCTCTTAGGCCTCCGATTGGTGCATCAGGATCATTCATACTATAAGCATTCAGCCAGTTGGGTTCCATTGAATTAAAAGAAAGCGCGCCATCTGAACCATAGATTTCAAACCTGACTTCATCATTTGTCCCTGTCGCAATTTTTGAAGCTTCAAGAATTCCCATTGCTCCATTTTTGGTTTCTGCTTCAACAAGTGCAATGTCGTCTGTTCTTTGATCAGGAGACGTGTAATTTCTTATTTTTGCATACACGCTGCCAAATTCTCCAACAAGATACCTTGCTAAGTCAATAATGTGTGAACCAAGGTCAACAAGGACTCCTCCTCCTACTTTTTCATATTCTGCCTTCCAGCTGTAAGCTTTTGCAGATTGCCGCACACATGAAGAATGCAGGTAAAGAAATCTGAAGAAATTGATTTTTCCAAGAAATCCTTCATCAATAAGTTGTTTCGCCCTCATGATAGCCGGGAAAAATCTTAATTGATAAACAATCTGTGATTTAACATTAACACTTTTTGCAATGGAAACAAGTTCCTCAGCCTCTTTTACATTAAGGGCAAGTGGCTTATCGCAGTATACGTGCTTACCCTTGTTAAGAGCGGCTTTTACCAGTTGATAGTGAAGATGATTGGGTAGACAACAATTAATAATGTGAATATCTTTGTGTTCGACAAGTTCTAAAGGATCACTGGTGGCAAATTGAAAGCCTGCCTGTTTTATTGCAGTGGTTTGAGTTTTCTCAGAGTGCGCTGCAACTCCTACCAGCTTTATAGATACCGGCAGATTTCCATAGTAGAAAGGAATGGTTTTATATGCATAAGCATGAACCTTTCCAATAAAACCATACCCGGCTATCCCCACACCATATTCTTTCATAGTAAAATTTTAACACAAAATAATCTGATTGAACATGTTATTCTTTGTCGCTGGCAGAATAAAAATATCAACAAACACATTAGATATTCATTTTATAAATCCTATCTCAAAGAACTAAAACTTATATCCTATCTTTCGCAATAATTCCTTCCGCCACCTTATTTCTTCTTCATCCTCTATGCCTTTTATTGAAAATCCGTCAATTACACCAAGACTGCCTCTTCCATGTTCTGTCTCAGCAATTACCACCTCTACTGGATTTGCTGTTGCACAAAAAATTCTGCATATCTCTGGCACCATTTTTATTGTATTCAACACATTTATCGGATAAAAATTTTCACCAAGAAAAATGATGAAACTGTGGCCTGCAGCAATGTTCTTGGCATTTGACTTTGCGAGTTCAATCATTGCAGAATCTGTTCCAGACCATCGCACAAGACATTTGCCTGAAGCCTCGCAAAATGCTAATCCAAATTTGATGTTCGGTACCGTTGAAACAAGTGCTTCATGAATATCTTCAACTGATTTAATAAAATGAGTTTGTCCAAGGATAAAATTAATGGGTTCTGGCTTTTCAATCTTCACAGTGATGATTTGCATATCGGCCTCCCTGTAAAAAACTTTTTATTTAATGTTCAATAATTTCGCAATTTAACAGCAGTTTCTACAAAAATTCTGTAATTTTCTATTACATGGTTAGGCAACACTGCTGCTGTATTCGGAGAAGACGACGGACAGAGTATGAAACCACCACCTGGTTTTCCCTGTTGGATTGTTTCAATCGTAATTTGTTTTATTTGTTCTGGTGTGTGGGTATAAAAAATACTATCTTCAATGCCTCCATCAAGACAGAGTCTCCCTTTACAAATTTGTTTCGCTTCGGCAAGGGTAATTTTACCAACTGGTGGTGGCTCAATTGGATTCAAGCAGTCAAGTCCCATAATGATAAAACCCTCAAGAACACCTTTCATATCTCCATGACAATGAATCCAGGTTAGCTTTCCTGATTCGTGAACCAGGTCAATAATTTTTCTATCATATTCAACAACAAATTCATAAAAATCCTTCACTGATGCAAGGGGAGGAATACAAAGTTCAGGACCAACCCATCCATACGCATCACCAAGTTTTGATGCCAGATAATGTTTCGCAAGTTTTTCTATTTGCCTGTATGCCCTATCTATCATTTCTTTCAAAAGTTCTCTTTCATCATAAAGCCAGTAGCCAAAAACCTCTGAACCCATCAACCTTTGAACCATGTACATCGCCTCGTCCAGCACAACCATCAACATTGCTCTTGAGCCAGTTTTTTTCTCCAGTTCAAAGTAAGAATTAATTTCAGGCAGTTTGCTATCCGGGATTGAAAGCCACTTTTTTGCATCACTTACGTCCTCAATGAAGTGCTTTCTGATATATCCAGGAGCACCTGAAAGTGGTTGATAAAAAATCTGGGTAAGCAAACCATCAGGTGTCTCAATGGTGGTGATGATTTCCTTCGTTTGTTTTTCTGAAATTACTCTTTCAGTATTATATTGTTTACAAACAGACTCTGGGATTTCTTCACTCGAAGGAGCCCAGGTTCTGATAATTTCAAGTTCGTATTTCTCTGTGAGTTCAATCAATGACTTCCAGTCATCTCTTACAGAAAATAAAGGGTCAACACCCCACAATCTGATAGGCATTCTGTCAACATCAAGGCACTGAAAAACTCTGATAAGTCTTTCCCTCGGTGTCATGGTTTTACAGGTGAATAAAGAAACAATCTTCCAAGAAAACCATCTGTTGCCTGAGCTGGACTCAATCCTGTGCTAACCCATACAGCAATAGTATTTTCCTTTCCAGGTCTGATGAATTGCGTAATGTCCATATCAATTTCAGCGGGACTGATATATGCCTCAAGATACTTTCTATGTCCTGCATACTGACCATTGACCCATACCCATGCTTCGCATGTCACAAAGGGCGCATACAGCTTTATTTGTTTTCCGGCAACACTTTTGGGAATATCAAGGTCAAAAACATACCACATTTTCCCTATATACGGCATACCATTCGGAGAAAGATAACCCTGTATGTAAAAAGGTTCTGTTGTGTCGATCAATCGCCATTTGCTCCTATCAAAATCAGGCATGTACCATCTGAAATGTTTACCAAGCCCGTATTCGTCAATCGCAAATTTAACATTTTTGGGTGCAAGAGCGACAAGTATACCGGTTTCCCCATTCGTCATTCCGTCAAGTTTCTGATAAAGCGCCTTTCGTTTCAAAATCCCGAAATACGAATCACCCGAATAATATCTTTCTCTGGCAACAAGAGACGGTGGCATGGCAAGGAACGGACTGATTTTGTTTAAAACCAATCTACACTCTATCATTTTATCAGCAAATTTTGCCGCATCTGACCATTTTGCGTTAAATTCAGCATCTTTCATCGCCGTATATGCCTTCAAATGTTCAAAGGTTAATCTGTCAACTAACACATGGGTCTTAATAACATCTGTATTTGCAACTTGCTCTGCTTCTGAAACATATTTTTCAAGTTTTTCTATCAGTTCTTTTGTATAAACAAATGGAAGAATTCTATCTTCGTGTCCAAGAAGCGGTGTCTCGAGAAGACATTCTTCAATAGATTCCCAGAAATTTCTTGCTGGTTTTGCCGCAGGTCCGTACCAGCTGTTATAAAAATCCTCAAGAATGGCATTAATGTCAGCATTTGGATTCCACATCAATTGAGCCCTTACATATCTTGTAACGATTCCTTCTTCAAAAAATGGCAACTTCGTCTCATTGATAAATCCAATAAGTCCCCACTTTTTAAACAAAGGATAATTGACTGCCATCTTTTTTACCTGAGGAACCGGCGTCAGGGCAGAAACAAGCATTGTTAAGTTGTATTCATAAAGAAACACCCGCTTGCATAACTCACACCACCTCTTCAGTTGCGCACCCATCACCTGACCCTGCCATGATTTTGGACTTGTAACTGGCTTCAATGTATCTGCCCAGATAAAAGCAGCCATCACTCCTAAATTAGGATGGAGTTCAACTCCTTCAGGTGGTAAAGAACGATTGGCATAGCCATTTGTGGTAATGATAGCGTCAGGATATACCTTAACCACTTCCTCTGTTACCTGATTTACAAAATGAAACCATTCCTCGCTAATTGAAAGTTCAGTCACAACTCCTTCCCTGCCAAATACATCAGTAAAACCCTGATTCAGCTTCATCGTTTCAGGTGTGTGGTCCATAGGAAGCCCATCATCAGGCGCAAATCCAATTGAATTGATTTTTTCACCTTTTTCTTCTGACTTCCTAAATTCCTGAACGACTTTGTCTGCAACGATTTTTATTGTCTCAAAATTTGTAAGATTTGCCATGTAGGGGTTCACTGTTCCATCAAAATTTCTGCCAAATAATTCTGGTTTTGTGTCCTTAAGACTGGGGTCAGGAAGATATCTTCTTAGCCAGCCATCACCAGGAATACAGATAATATCCCTATCATAAATCGTCATTTTATTGCGAATTTTCCACAGGGCATGAATGGTTGCCATATCCGCAGGTTCATTGCACCACCACGACCGTACTCTAAATGCTGGTTTATCAATAAGATTCATCTCATCAATTTCAATGTTCTTCTTATCAGGAACTATCTCGCCAAAATCTCCTGGTAAAATCCATCGTATTCCCAATTTCCTGAGAAACTCAGCCACAGCATAATATGTACCAAAATATGGCCCCTCATCGTTGCCCGCAAGGACAAGCCGATTGCCTCTGCAAAAAATTGTATAACCCTCTTCATTTCGTTCTGCTGTAAGACCCGAAGGAATTTTCAGATTTCTGATATTTTTTGTAAGGGCACTCGCGCCGACGCAAATGATGTTTCCTGAAATTTGTGATTCATCAGAGGTTATCTCAATTTTTGCTCCCGACATTTTTTCAATATATTTTTGAAGATCCAATGCAGCCATCTTAATTTTCTGGTCTGGCTTCAATTTTGTGTACCTTGATAATGAAGCTACGGTTGCATCAAAAGCCGATTTACTTACAACAATTGTTGCCATTGCTTTTCCATCTTTAACAATCGTAAAAGCATCTGCAGAAAAACAAAACGTCCCTAAAACAATGAGCACGGCTGTTAGAATTTTCATATTTCTCCTTGTTTTGAAATGTATTTTACAATTGTTTACAAAATTGTCCATCTTCATATTTATTCATACCCATATCTGTTGATAAACCACTGTTTTACCACCTGCACAGTAAACAAATAGCTGAATAAAATAATAAAAAGAGCGATAAAATACAAAAACGGAGGGATTACAAAACCAAGACGGGAGCCCAGGGGTGTAAATGGAATAAACAGCCCAACAGTGACAATATAAATTGAAGTGAATATCAGAAAAGGGCTGGGTTTACTTTCAATAAATGGTTTTTTACCCGTACGAATTATATGAATGACAAGCGTTTGAGTTAAAAGGGATTCAAGAAACCAGCCAGTGTGAAAAAGCTGTTCTGAAGCATGAAATATAAACCACAAAACTCCAAAAGTAATAAAGTCAAAAAGAGAACTGACAGGTCCCATCACAATCATAAATCTTTTGATGTATTCAATGTTCCATGGTCTTGCCTTATTAAGGTATTCCTCATCAACATCATCCGAAGGTATGGCAACCTGTGATATATCATACAGAAAATTGTTGAGTAGTATCTGGATTGGAAGCATTGGAAGAAAAGGTAAAAATATGCTTGCGCCTGTCATGCTGAACATATTGCCAAAGTTTGAACTCGAACCCATTTTGATATATTTCAGAATATTTCCAAACGTTTTTCTTCCTTCTATTACACCGTCTTCAAGAACCGTTAAGCTTTTTTGAAGAAGAATAATATCTGCTGATTCTTTAGCAATGTCCACGGCGTTATCGACTGAAATTCCAACATCAGCTGCTTTTAAGGCAAGAGCGTCATTGATGCCGTCTCCAAGATAACCCACTGTATGATCGTTTTTATGTAGTGCCCTGATAATTCTTTCCTTTTGCAATGGTGACAATCTTGAAAACACAGTCACATTTTTTACAACCTCAACCAGTTCCTTGTCATTCATCATTTCCACCTGTTCCCCTGTTACCATATTTCTTACATCGAGCCCAACCTCATTACATATGTGCCTGGTTACCAGCTCATTGTCACCAGTTAATACCTTTAACTCAATTCCTCTTTTTCTCAGTGCCTGAATTGTTTCTTCTGCTGTTGGTTTGGGTGGGTCGAGAAATGCAACATAACCCTTGAGAATCATTTCAACTTCATCGTTTTTTGTGTATGCTTCTTTCGCTATTTCATAATCCTTA
Source organism: Candidatus Ratteibacteria bacterium (assembly GCA_049971295.1). Lineage (GTDB taxonomy): Bacteria > Ratteibacteria > UBA8468 > B48-G9 > DTJG01 > DTJG01. The sequence continues at coordinate 11,293 of JBMFLH010000010.1, forward strand.
TAAGCAATGGCAAGAACCCTGAAACCCTGAGCACTTAAATGTTCATATTCAAGTTTCAGGTCAGTAAGAACAAGGGGTTCAATGTCAAATATTTCTCCATCCAGCTCATATTTTACACATTTTTTGAAAACCTCTTCTGGAGCCCCCTTTGTAATCAGCCTGTGTTTACCATCAATCTCCACGACAACTGACATCATCTTCCTCGAAAAGTCAAATGGAATTTCATCAATTTTCCTATACTGCTGAACTGACAATTCTCTATATTTCAACACTGCCCTGTCAAGAATGTTTTTTAATCCAGTCTGGTAATAACTGTTAATGTAGGCAAATTGTAAAACGTCTTCACTCTCCTGTCTCGTTACATCACAATAAATTTCAAGAATGATTTCATCAAGGGTTAAGGTACCGGTTTTATCAGTGCACAGCACATCCATCGCTCCAAAATTTTGAATTGAACTCAATTGTTTTACAATCACATCTTTCCTGGACATGGAAATAGCACCCTTTGAAAGATTAACGGCAACAAGCATCGGAAGCATTTCAGGGGTAAGTCCAACAGAAACAGCAAGAGCAAAAAGAAAGGACTGCAAAAAATCACCCTTTGTCATTACATTGATAAAAAATATAATCACGACCAGAACAAGCATAAACCTGATCATCAGCCAGGTAAAAGAGCGCACTCCTCTATCAAAATTTGTTTCTGCTGACAGTGTTGCCAATTTGTAGGAAACCATTCCGAATTGTGTGGACAAACCTGTTTTAATCACAACCCCATGACCTGTACCACTAACAATGCTTGAACCCATGAACGCGATATTTTTCAACTCTGATGGTTGATTATTTGTAGTGATAACAGGCGTTGAAATTTTTTCAACAGGAAAGGATTCTCCTGTAAGTGAAGCCTGATTAACAAACAGGTCCTTGCAAGAAATAATTCTTAAATCAGCGGGAACCATATCACCTGCAGAAAGATATACGATATCGCCAGGGACAATTTCTTTTATTGGTATTTCTTTTGTTACACCATTTCTATAAACGGTAGCGGTTGGTCTGACCATTTCACTGAGTTTTTCTGCTTCTTTTCCTGCGCGGTGTTCCTGGAAAAACGATAGTGAGACACTTCCTATCGCCATCAGAATTACCAGTATTGCACTGGCTATTTCTCCAAAAACAATAGAGAAAATTGCAATAATCAACAAAACGATAACCAGGGGATTCAAAAATTTTGAAGCAATTTGAAATATGATTGAGTGTTTCTTTGGTTTGAATAATTCATTGAAGCCATACTCTTGAAGTCGCTGCTCTGCTTCTTCATCACTCAGACCTTTTAATGATGTGTTGAGTCGCGACAGGATTTGTTCCTGAGTAAGTCCGACAAATTCAGTTATTCCAGCTTCTGGCAATCGCGGCATTGTTCAATCCTTGAAAACTTTTTCTATAAGACTAATAATTATTATAACCTTTTAACGCCATACAAAAAAATCTTTCTTCTTTTGGCAGCTCCACGTCACTATCATCACAGAATCCTCGTGTAATCACAGGTGCGTTAAAAACGATTTGAAAAGATTTTTTTTAGTGTTAAAATAATGGGATCTTATCAACACGGGGGCGAATATGTATTTCAATCTGGTCATGTTGGTCAGTATCGGAAGTATCATTATTGCTTTCTTGTTTGCTCTTGAAATTTTAAGAAAGGACCCAGGAAATGAAAAGATGCAGGAAATTGCGAATGCAATAAAAGAGGGTGCAGGTGCCTTTCTGAAAAGGCAGTACACAACAATAGCAGTTCTTTCAATCGCACTGGCAGTCATTATATTTCTTATCTACGCATTTAGTGGTAAAACTGTATATGGCTGGCATACTTCTCTGGCATTTATTCTTGGGGCTCTTTGTTCCTCAATATCAGGATATGTGGGAATGTGCATATCCGTCAGGTCAAACTCCCGTGCAGCATCTGCTGCTGGAAGAAGCATGAATGAAGCCCTTGTTATTGCATTAAAAGGTGGCGCAGTTTCAGGTATTCTTGTAGTGGCTCTTTCTCTTCTTGGAGTCGCAGGAATTTTTCTTCTTTATGGTGGTAGCGCCAATCCCCTTGAAGTGCCACTACTTATCGTCGGCTTTGGATTTGGCGCATCCTTTGTGGCACTTTTTGCGCAACTTGGTGGCGGAATTTACACAAAAGCTGCAGATGTGGGTGCAGACCTGGTGGGAAAGATTGAAGCAGGAATACCTGAAGATGACCCAAGAAATCCAGCAGTCATTGCTGACCTTGTTGGAGACAATGTTGGTGATTGTGCTGGTCGTGGAGCAGACCTATTTGAATCAACTGCAGCAGAAAATATAGGAGCAATGATTCTTGGAATTGCTCTATTTCCTGTATTTGGAATCTATGGAATAATTTTTCCTCTGGTTGCCCGTGCTTTTGGACTTATTGCTTCTATCATCGGTGTTTTGACCGTAAGAGTTAAAGAAGATGAAGATCCGATTAAAGGATTAAACCGAGGATATCTTGTTACAACAATTCTTGCCACTGCTGGATTCTGGCTATCAACAAAACTTCTTCTAACAGAATATCATACATTATTTTTTCTTGCTGGATTAATAGGGATTCTTACCAGTTTTGCCTTTGTTTCAATAACACAATATTACACAGAATACAAATACAGACCAGTTAAGTCAATAGCAAGAGCATCTGAGACAGGTCCTGCGACAAATATTATTGCTGGCTTCTCCGTGGCACTTGAATGCACCGGTATCCCGGTAGTTGTTATATCTATCGCACTGTTGCTGGCATACTTTCTTGGACAGGCAACAGGACTACCCCATGGTGGGCTTTATGGAACTGCTGTTGCCACTATGGGAATGCTGGCGACCTGTGCCTATATTCTTGCAATGGACACATTTGGTCCCATCACTGACAATGCAGGTGGTATTGTTGAAATGTCAGGAGCAAGCGAAAACATTAGAAAAAGAACTGATCGACTTGATGCAATAGGAAATACCACAAAAGCATTGACCAAGGGATATGCAGTCGGTTCTGCTGCACTTGCAGCATTTTTGCTTTTTTCCGCCTATCTGACTGACGTTCATTTAGACTCTGTGGACATAGCAAAACCGGTTGTTTTTATTGGGGCTATGTTGGGTGCGGTGCTTGTATTTGTATTTTCGGCATTTGCGATCAGGGCGGTTGGAAATGCAGCATATTACATTATTAATAATGTCAGAAAGCAATTTAAGGAAAAACCCGGTATTCTCGAAGGAAAGGAAAAGCCTGATTATGCTCAGGCAGTTGATATATGCACAAGAGGTGCCTTAAAAGAAATGGTTTTACCAGGATTAACAGTCGTCATCGTGCCACTTTTCGTAGGTATACTTCTTGGTCCAGAGGCAGTCGGCGCAACACTAATGGTGGGAACAATCGCAGGCATCATACTGGCACTTGTTCTAAACAATGGTGGCGGTGCGTGGGATAATGCAAAAAAATATATTGAAGCAGGCGCTTATGGCGGAAAAGGCTCATTTGCACATAAAGCCGCAGTGGTCGGAGATACAGTGGGAGACCCATTCAAAGATACAGCGGGACCATCTTTACATGTGGTCGTGAAGCTCCTTTCAACATTAACACTGGTATTTGCGCCATTGTTTCTTATTTTACATTCAGTAAAGTAAAACAAGTGAGGAGATATGAAATTAGCACTTTTTTCTGTGAGTTATGCAGGACTGTGGGGTCAATCAAAATTAACACTTGAAGAATGTATTTTCAAGACTCGAGAACTTGGATACCAGGGTATTGAGATTATGGGTAAGAAACCGCATCTTTTGCCAATAGACGTCAATCAAGAAAAAATAAAAAATATTAAGAATTTACTGGATAAAAACGGCTTAAACTTGCCTGTATGGCAGCTTATACAAATTTTACTTCTGATTTCGCATCTCCGGCTAAGGAAGTTCCTCTTGTTGATATGCAGATTATGTACGTGGGAGAACTGGCACGAATAACCTCAGAATTGGGTGGGAATCTTGTGAGGATTTTTACCGGATATGAGGTGCCAGGTGTACCATTTTATCAACAATGGGAGCAGCGTGTAAAAGCTGTAAGAGAATGTTGTGATATTGCTGCTCAATATGGTATCACCATAGGCATACAGAATCATCACGATATTGCGGTCCATACAGATAGCTTGATTGAATTTTTAAGTGACGTAGATAGACCAAATGTCAAAATTATGTTTGATGCCTGGTCTCCGGCAATACGAAAAGAAAATATCGAAATAATGCTTGAAAAAGTGATAGACAAAATGGTTTATACAACTGTTGCAGATTACATTAATCTCCCCCGTTTTCATTACAAACCGGACCTGATAAATTATGAATCCTGTAAACAGGATTTAATAAGAGCGGTTCCTTTAGGGCAAGGAATTATTGATTATGATTCATTTTTTACTAAATTAAAAAAACTCGGATATAATGGCTGGGTCGCTTATGAAATCTGTTCTCCTTTACGTAAAGGTGGAAGTTTGGAAAATCTTGATTATTGTGCAAAAAAGTTTGTTGAATATATGAAAAAATACATTTGAAACAATTTTTAATATATTTCATAATGTTTAAAATTCGCTGCTAATTTAAATTATTATGGAATCTTCTTTTTTTGCTTTCGGGACGATTTTTGTGCCAGTACTTGGTTGTATCACGATACCACTGGCTGGACTGGTATCTACCGGATTTAGAAATTTGTGGGCTCTCATTCTTGGTATCGCCACATTTGTGTTACCATTTTTTTTAATTCCGGCAGTGCTTCAGAGCCCATCTGGTGAAATTATTTATAGATTTCCATCTATTCTGAACCTGAACTTTATACTTCTCATAGATGGGCTATCGGTTTTCGTGGCCCTTGTTTCTTCTTTCATTGGTGCCCTGATAATTTTATATTCATTTGACTATGTGTCTCACAACGATTTTCAGACAGAATATTACACAATGGTGGTGCTGTTTATTGGTTCAATGATGGGACTTGTCTTTTCTGGAAATCTAATTTTTATGTATCTTTTCTGGGAGATTGCAGCGATATGCTCGTGGAGATTGATTGGTTTTTACCGTGTCCCGTCTCATATTGTGAAGGCAGATAAGTCCTTTCTCATAACATTTTTTGGTGCGGTCGTAATGCTTTTTGGTTTTATCCAGATTCATAGTACAACAGGAACTTTTGATATGACAGCGATGAGAAGTGTACCGGTGTCATCTCTCGCGGTGTTTCTTATATTAATTGGAATGTTTTCAAAATCTGCCACATTTCCACTTCATACCTGGCTCCCAGACGCAGGTGTTGCGCCTTCAACAGTTACTTCTCTTCTTCATGCAGCAGTTCTTGTAAAAATAGGAGTATATGCCTATGCACGACTCTTTTGTTATACGTTTAATATACCAGCTGCATGGAATGTTACGATCCCTGTGCTTGTAATGTTTTCAAGTTTTGTTTCTGCTGGAGCTGCCCTTGTTGAGCACGACATAAAGAGAATCCTTGCTCTTTCAACTGTCAGCCAGATTGGATATATTTTTCTTGGTTTCTGGACAAGAACCTTAATCGGAGTAACAGGAGGAGCTCTTTTTATATTGATGCACGGACTTGCAAAGGCAGGACTGTTTCTATGTGCAGGCATCATAGAACATGGAACAGGAAAAAGGGATATAAGAGAACTTGGTGGGCTTTTCCGCAGTATGCCACTGACTGGAATTAGCTTTCTGGCGTGTGTGTTTTCAGTGATTGGAATACCTCCGTTTGGTGGATTTTTTTCAAAATTCATGGTTATTTCCGGAACAGTTGAAACTGGTAGAATAGCAGTAGCAGGCATGGGACTTTTCGTAGCAGTGATGACAGCAATTTATCTGTTCAGACTTTTTCATGCTGTATTCTTTGGTGAAGAGAAAACAAAGGGACATGAAGGCACCTCTTTGATGGTCGGAGTTGTTTTTGTACTTGCTCTTTTGTCTTTGTTTGCTGGTATTTTTATTGGATTTTCAGGAAGTTTTGCAGAGGTAGCAGCTGCACATATTTTGGAGAAGATGAAATGAGCAGAGAATGGATGCTATTTTTACCGATTATACTGCCGATTGCATCAGGAATCATTTGTTTTTGTATCCCTGACTCCCTGAAAAAAGTGAGAAATGCCATTGCGCTTTTAAGTTGCATTGCCTTAATATGGATTGCCTCACTTATCGTTAGAGCAGGAGACCTTGGCTATATTTCTCACTGGTTTATTTCAACGATAAACTTTTTCTTAAAATCTGGTTCACTCAGCAAATTCATTGTGCTTTGGATTTCAATTTTCAGTTTCCTCATCATGTTTTATATTACTGAAAAAATGGCTTCTGAACGGGTGCGAGAATTTATAACATATTTATTGATAACAACAGGATTTGCATGTGGAGCAGTTCTGGCAAATTCATTTGTTTTACTTTTATTTTTCTGGGAAGGGCTGCTGATTACTTTATATCTTTTTATATTGCTTGGCGGAGAAAATTCATTCAGAACCGCAATTAAAGCACTTGTTCTTGTCGGACTTTGTGATTTTTGTATTATTCTCGGGATTGCGATTTATTGGAAAATTACAGGGTCTTTCAATTTTCCGGACAAGCCGCTTACTATCAACGGTTTGGCAACTATCAGTTTTATTTTGATGGTTACCGGTGCAACAGGGAAGGCAGGATCTCTGCCTTTTCATACCTGGATTCCTGACGCTGCGATTGATGCGCCTACTGGTTTTATGGCTTTTCTTCCTAGTGCACTTGAAAAACTTCTCGGGATTTACCTTTTAACAAGAATCTGTTTTGATTTCTTTTCCATTAAACCAGGAAGTTCTGCGTCTATTGGATTGATGACACTTGGTGCAATTACGATTGTTGTTGCAGTGAGTATGGCATTGATACAGAAAAATGTTAAACGACTTCTTTCATATCATGCAATCAGCCAGGTTGGATATATGATTGTTGGCATAGGAACAGGTATTCCTGCTGGTATTGCTGGTGGCATTTTTCACATGCTTAATCATGCTATTTACAAGTCGGCATTGTTTCTCGGCGCAGGTTCTGTTGAGCATAGAACAAAAACAACAGACCTCGGTTTACTTGGAGGTTTGTACAGCCAGATGCCTGTGACTGGCGTTTGTTTTATAATATGCGCTGCAGCAATTTCAGGAATATGGCCCCTTAACGGATATTTTTCAAAGGAAATGGTTATTGATGGCGCTCTTGAAACAGGATATAAAATTTTTGCAGTTGCCTGCTGGATTGGTGCAATTTTAACCTTTGCATCCTTCTTAAAAGCAAGTCATTCAATGTTCTTTGGAGAAAAGAGGCAGGAATTCCATGATATTAAAGAAAACAATACTTTCATTGTCATGCCAATAATTGTACTGACATTCCTATGTGTATTTTTTGGATTATTCAGTCGAATCCCTCTTGGTGTGATTTATAATTATGTCCCCACGTCCACGCATCATTTTAATCCAATATCCCCGATTTCTGTACTGTGCTGGATTGCTGCAATTTTGCTGCACAGATATGGCTGGATTAAAAGTGGTAAAAAACCGTATCTGGCATCAGAAGTTGTTCATAATCTTCCATTGATAAAAAATATCTACGAACTTGCTGAAAAGAAAATTTTTGATGTTTATGAACAGGGAATGAAACTTATTAGAACTATGGCGTTGGCATTGTACTATGGCTTTGATAGAACTGCTGACTGGTTGTACGAGAAATTTGTGGTGATTTCTGGTATCAAGATTATTAACTCATTGCGCTCTGTGCATAAGGGATTTCTTTTTAGCTATATCGGCTGGATACTCCTGGGAGTTGTTATGATTTTAATTTTCGCGATGGCTTTTTAGGAGCAGAATATGTTTTTATTTATTTTTATTGCTGTGCCTGCAGTGGTGGCAGGATTTTTGCCGCTTTTGTCAAGAATGTCAAGAAAATTTTTGCCTGATTTTCTGACAAACCTTTGTTTTGTGACCTTGCTGGTGGCAGTCATTACCACATCTAATCTCTGGCCGGGTGCCGGAAGGTTTTCTCATAGCCTTGCCTGGTTTGGTGCAAGTTTGAATATTTCACCAGTTCTTGATGGCCTGACGCTCTTGATGCTTTTTGTGATATCAATAATCAGTCTTGCTGTCGGTATTTTTTCAATAGAGTACATTGAAAGATACACTTCCCCTGCGATATATTATTCAATTTTACTTATTCTTGTTGCCTCAATGAATGGTATTGTTTTAAGTTCAGACCTGTTTACAATGTACATCTTTATTGAGGCAGCGGGTCTTGCTTCATATGGACTTGTCGCACTTGGTAAAACAAAACAGGCAACAGAAGGCGCATTTAAATATCTTGTTCTTTCAACTCTTGCCTCTTCTTTTATATTGCTTGGGATTGCAGGTATTTTTATTAAAACAGGCACCACCAGCATCAATGAGATTGCATCTTTTTCCAGCGTCATTCCCAAAATGAACATTGTCTTATTTCTCGCGGGCTTTGGTTTGAAGTGCGCTTTGATTCCATTTCATTTCTGGATGCCAGACGCCTATACTGCTGCTCCTGTGGTTTTACCAGCAATGAGTTCAGGACTTTTTGTTAAGGTTGCTGGTGTATATGCTATGTGCAGGGTGTTTTTCAATGTTTCTGGTTTTAATCCAACCGTGTCTTCTGTAATGGTTTATCTTGGTATGATTTCAATACTTCTTGGAGCACTGCTTGCTCTTGGGCAGACCAGATTAAGAAGGATGCTTGCATATTCATCAATCAGCCAGGTTGGTTATATTATTTTGGCGATAGGGATTGGAACGCCGCTGGGAATTATCGGTGGATTGTTGCATCTGTTATATCACTCAATATTTAAGGCGCTGCTTTTTTTGAATGCGGGCTCAGTAGAATATATAACAGGAACAGATGAAAGTAATGAACTTGGTGGACTTGGCACGAACATGCCATTTACTTCAACCACAAACATAGTGGGAATACTTTCTGCGGCAGGCGTACCACCGTTTAATGGATTCTGGAGCAAATTAATTATTGTCATTGCCCTGATTCAGGTAAAAATGTATCTTTACGCATTTATTGCAATATTTACAAGTGTTTTGACTCTCTGGTATTTGCTTTTAATTCAGAGAAGGGTGTTTTTTGGAAAAATCAAGGAATCCTTGAAGAATGTTGTAGAGATTCCCTTCTGGATGAATTTGTCAATGACTGGACTTGCTCTGATGTGTTTATGGACTGGGTTGAGTTTTGCTCCGCTGATTATGAAATGGATATTACCTGCGGCTAATGTCCTGATAGAAGGAATTAGAACTTCTTTAAGTACGTTTATAATAAAAGGATAATGAGCGATGGACATTTTATTTCTTGCGGGATTAATGTTATTTGCGGGACTGGCAGTCTTTTTAAAAGATTTACTTAAAGCAGTGATATGTTTGATGATATCAAGTATATTTCTTGGTATCATTTTTTTCAAGCTTGGTGCTCCATATGCAGGGATATTTGAAATTTCAGTGGTGGCAGGTCTTATCATGGTACTTTTTATTTTAACAATTTCCTTAACCGGTTCTCAGGATGCAGTCGTTGAGCCAGCAAGTTTCTGGATTTTTGTTATTTTGTTTATTACAATATCTTTTGCTATGCTTTCTGGCATTGCCCACTCTGGGATAGTTCAACGATGCTTACCTGTGTCAGTTGAAGTACATAAATTCGGAGAAGTGCTGTGGCTGGATAGGACTTTTGACATGGTCGGACAGATTAGTGTAATTTTTGCCGGCGTATTCGTTTTGCTTGCTATAGTGGGGGCTGGGAGAAGAAATGGTAAATGAATCATTAAGCTCAGGATGGATGTATTCTTATGCGGTTGCTGCACTATTATTTATTGGGATTTACTGTCTTGTTGCTAGAAGAAATATGCTGAGATTGTTAATTGGTCTTGAAATTATTTCAAAGTCAATATGCCTTTTGATTATTTCTGGTGCGTATCCACAGAAAATGGTACTGGCGCAGGCGTTTGTGATAACTGTCATAGTGATTGAGGTTTGTGCAATGGCTGTGGGGCTTGCGCTTGTAATTAATGCATACAGACAATCCGGCAGTATTGATGTGCGAGAATTTTCAAATTTGAGGGGTTGAGAATGAATAAGATTGATATTTTACTTTCACCACCTCTTGCTTTTGTGATTATTGTTGGACTGCTTACATTTCTTTATCTTATGATTGGTAAAATGGCAACGTCTTCGCGAAAGAGCAAAGAAAAAGTATCTACTTATGCATGCGGCGAGGATATGCCTGGATTTAAGTTCCAGGTTGGTTACGGGCTATTCTTCATATTTGCATTGTTTTTTACAATCATGCATGTTACAGCGCTTGTTGTTGCAACTTTACCTTCTGTTTCACCAGCAGTGTTTTTTGGTATTTTTTATCTGGCTACGATATTCCTTTGTGTGTTGAGCATGGTTTTTTATGATGATGGGCAGGTTTCAGAAAATCAATTAACAGAGGAAGGTACAAGTGATTGAAAAATTGATTCACTGGTCAAGATTAAAGTCACCCTGGATTCTTCATCTCAATACAGGTGCCTGCAACGCGTGCGATATTGAGATTGTTGATGCACTCACGCCAAGATTTGATGTCGAAAGATTTGGAATCCTTTTGAAGGCGACGCCAAGACATGCTGATGTTATCATATGCACCGGTCCTGCCACGAGGCAGATGAAGGATAGGATTATCAGATTATATGAACAAACTCCTGATCCAAAATTTGTTATCGCTGTTGGTGCCTGCGCAATGTCTGGCTGCGTATACAGGGGCGCTTATAATGTTCTTGGTGGCATTGACCAGGTTATTCCTGTTGATATTTATGTTCCAGGTTGTCCGCCAAGACCTGATGCGATTATTGATGGTGTTGTGAAACTATTGAAAAAATTGGAGCAAGCAAAATGAACCAGCAGGAATTGATTGATAAGATCAAACTTGAACTCAAGGACAGAATCATTGAAATCAATGTGCCTGCACAAAGAAGGATTTTTCTTAAAGTGTCTGCGGAGAATCTTGTGGAGACAATGAAAATACTCAGGGACCTGTTTGGTTTTTATCATCTTTCAACAATCTCAGGGGTGGATACCATTTCATCCTTTGAAATTTTGTATCACCTTGCAAACAGTAATATGGGTTGTTTAACTGTGAGGGTGTCAATAGACAGGCAAAATCCTGAAATCCCAACAATATGTGACGTGATACCAGGCGCAATTCTTTATGAAAGGGAAATTCAGGACCTTCTTGGAATCGTGGTTAAAAATATCCCTGACCCAAGACCTCTTGTTCTTCCTGATGATTGGGTGAAAGGTAATTATCCTTTAAGAAAGGACTGGAATTATCAGGCACCTGAAGAAAAAATTCCAGGAGAAAAGAAATGAAGAGAATTACAATTCCTATCGGACCCCAGCATCCAGCATTGAAGGAACCAATCAGTTTGAGGATGACCATTGAAGGAGAAGTGGTTAAGGATGCTGACGTAAGGCTTGGTTATAATCATCGCGGTATTGAAAAGCTTGCTGAAAGTAAGACCTATATTCAAAATATTTATCTGATGGAAAGAATTTGCGGCATATGCTCTCATTCTCACACGACCTGTTATGTGCAGGGGGTTGAGAAACTTTGCGGGTTAGAGGTACCAAAAAGGGGATTATACATACGAATGCTTGTATGTGAGCTTGAAAGAATTCATAGCCATCTTTTATGGCTTGGAGTCGCTGCCCACGAAGCAGGTTTTGATTCATTGTTCATGTATACGTGGAGGGATAGAGAAGTTGTTATGGATTTGCTTGAAATGATTTCGGGAAACAGGGTTCACTACGCAATCAATACTATTGGCGGAGTGAGAAGAGATCTGAATGAAACACAGAAAGAGAAAATACTTGAAGGAATAAAATTTTTGAAAGAGAGAACTGAATATTACACAAATCTTGGAACAACTGAGCCAACCTTTGTCGCAAGGATTGCTGGAGTAGGAATACTTCCCAAGGAAAAGGCAATTGCTTTGTGCGCTGTTGGTCCCACATTAAGAGCATCAGGAGTGGCTTCTGATATAAGAAAGGACGACCCCTATGCTGCTTATGATGAAATCCCTTTTGATTTATGTACATCAGATACATGCGATGTTCTGGGAAGGGTTGTGGTCAGAGTAAAAGAATTGATTGAGAGTTATAAAATAGTGGAGTTCATTATTAAAAACCTTCCGCAAGGAGAAGTTAAGGTTAAAGCTCCAAGAAAAATTCAGCCAGCAGAGGTTGTAAGTAGATATGAAGCACCAAGGGGAGAAAATATTCACTACATTAAAAGCAATGGAACAGATAAGCCAGAAAGATTAAAGGTAAGGGCGCCAACTCTTGCGAATTATCCTGCGACCGTTGAAATGTTAAAGAATTGTTTTGTAGCTGATATACCCCTGATTTTTGCTGCCATTGACCCATGTATATGCTGTGCCGAAAGATTTGTTGAACTCAATGATGTGAAAACAGGAAATTCAGCAGTTTTATCAATGACTGAAATTCGAAAAAAATATAAAAGTACTGGAACAAAGAGGAATGCTTTATGGCCGTTATAAAAGCAATAATTTATTTACTGGTTTACCCTGGCATATTGTTTTTGTTTGTGTATTCAACATTTTGTGAGTGGTTTGACAGGAAATTATATGCACGGCTTCAAAACAGAATTGGTCCTGCTTACACTGGACGAAGCGGGATTCTTCAACCGGTCGCTGATTTTTTGAAGTTGCTGTTTAAGGAAGATATTATTCCCGAGAAGGCAGACAGGACAATTTTTTCATCACTGCCAGTTATCGGGCTTGCAGTTGTTTTAACAGCGGGATTATATCTTCCGTTGTGGCACATCGATGTAGCAAATCCGTCATTTAATTCTTTTCAAGGTGATATCATTGTTGTACTTTATCTTTTGAGCTTGCCGACGCTGATTCTTTTTTTAGCGGGATGGCATTCAACAAATTTCTTTTCAACCCTTGGAGGTGTCAGGGTTTTAACGATGCTTTTTGGTTATGAGGTTCCTTTATTTCTTGCGGTTTTAAGTCCTGCAATCGTTGCGGATTCGTGGAGACTTGCTGAAATTGCAGATTTTTATCAAAAATTTCCATTTCTTCTTCTGTTTCAGATTATTGGCTTTTTTGTTTCAGTAGTTGCACTACAGGCGAAGCTTGAAAGAACACCATTTGATATTCCTCACGCTGAAACAGAAATTGTTGGCGGAACATTTACAGAATATTCAGGAAAAAAACTGGCATTTTTCAGGTTGATGACAGATGTAGAAATGGTTGTTGGTAGTGGTTTGATTGCATCTGTTTTTATGGCAGGTTTTTCTGGGGGCATTTTTCTCGGGTTATTAAAATTTATTCTGAAGACCCTGGTTGTTATCGCAATACTTTCTTTGATAAGGGCGGCATGCTCAAGAATCAGGGTTGACCAGATGGTAATTTTTTCCTGGAAGTATCTTGCTCCGCTTGCTGTGCTGCAACTATTGATAAGTATTGTTGTAAAGGGGATGATACAATGAAACTTAAACCAGCAGCATTTATACCTGAACTATTAAGACATCTTTTCAAAAGACCTGCCACGATTGAATATCCATTTAAGAAATTGAAAGTTCCTGACGATTTCAGAGGTACGCCTGTTTTACAACCCCAATTATGTATTGTGTGCAGAGCGTGCGTGAGGGATTGTCCTGCATTTGCGATTGAAATAGAAACACTTTCGGAAGAGGAAAAAAAATATAAAATGATAATTCATAATGATCGGTGCATTCATTGCGCGCAGTGCGTGGAATCCTGTCCAACAAAAGCGCTGTTTATGAATGATGAATTTGAAATTGCAACAGACAGCCGATTGAAACTTAAAGCAGAATACATATACAGTAGACCAAAAAAATCTGCCCAGCAATCTCAAACCGGCTGATAATTTTTTATCATATTCATGAAATTGTGGAAAAAACAACTTGCTCAGGAATTACGCAATTTTCAGAAGTTTGTTATAATGGGCATTGGTAATCCTGAATCCTCTGATGATGGTCTTGGGCCTGAAATTGCCAGTAATCTCACAGATACCATCAGAAAAAAATATGCCGATGTTGTTGTCATCAACTGTGGTCAATCACCTGAAAATTTTACTTCCTTGGTAAAAAAAGAAAAACCCTCGCATATTTTGATTATTGACTCCTGTATATCTGGTAAAAAACCTGGTTCAATTTTTCTTTTGAGGCCATTTGATATCAAAAATACAGATGTTTCAACCCATAGATTGCCACTTTATCTTTTGTATGATTATCTTAAAAGCGAAACTGGCGCAAAAATTATCATGTTAGGTATTGAGCCTCAATGCATAACTTCTGGAGCACTTATCAGTAATCAAGTGAGACAGGCGGTTAAAGAGGTTGTGGAATTCCTTCTGGATTTTCTAAAAGACCGATATAAAGGTAAAATATAGAATAAATCCGAGCGTAGACTATAATGCATGAGATAAGTGTGATTGAAAATCTTGTACGGCTGTTAAAAAATGTTTGTGAAAAAGAAAAGGCGATGAAGGTTGTAACTGTCCAGATTACCATACATCCTTTCAGCTGCCTTGACGAAGAAAATCTTAATTTTATGTTTTCCTGCGTTGTTGGCGAGGATCCCTTGCTTAAAGGGGCAAAAATTAAAGTAAGAAGGAATAAAAATTTACAGGAGCCAGAATATATTGTTGATAATGTTGAACTTGAAATTCAATAAATCAGGGAGCATGATATGGCTTTAAAAAAAATCGAAATCGGTGAAAATCTCATGGTGAAGAATGATCAGATAGCAGCAGAAAATAAAAAAATTTTGAAAGAACACAATATTTTTTCTATTAATTTAATGGGTGGTCCTGGTTCAGGGAAAACAGCAATTCTTGAAAAACTGATTCCAGAAATGAAAAAAAGAAAAATTTCCTGCGGTGTAATTGAGGGAGATATCGCAGGAACTTTTGATGGTGAAAGGATTTCTAAACTTGATGTTCCTGTTATTCAAATCAATACAGGTGGCGCCTGTCATCTTGAAGCAATGATGATAAGGAAAGGAATTGAAAATTTACCACTTTCTGAAATTAAACTACTCTTTATTGAAAATGTGGGAAACCTTGTATGCCCGGCTGAATTCAAACTTGGAGTTGATTGTAATGTAACAGTTTCAAGCATTACAGAAGGAGAAGAAAAACCATTCAAATACCCACTGATGTATTCTATTTCTGATGTGGTTATTATTAATAAAATTGACCTTTCAGATGTGGTTGAATTCAACGTTGATAGATTCATTAACTTTCTGAAAAAAATAAAGCCAGAAATTCCTGTACTTTATATATCTGCAAAAACTGGTAAGAACATTGAACTTCTTGCTGACTATATTGAAAGAGGTGTGTTTAACGATGAAAAGAGTTAAAGTACTTATCACTGGAATTGTGCAGGGCGTTGGTTTTAGACCATTTGTTTATCGGGTTGCAAGAAAATATGACATCAGTGGGTTTGTGAAAAATGCAATGGATGGGGTAATTATTGAGGCAGAAGGCAAAACTGAAAATGTTAATGGTTTTTTGAAAGAGATTCAGGAACAACCACCTGTCAATGCAAGAATTAAATCGGTTTTTGTAAAAAACATTTCAGTCAAAAAATCAAAAAGCTTTACTATTTCAAAAAGCAATGGTCATCTCAAAGAAAAAATTGAAATGCCGCCTGATATTGCAATATGTTCTGATTGTCGCAAAGAGATTATTGATTCTAAAAATCGCAGATACTGGTATCCATTCACTAATTGTGTTAACTGTGGACCAAGATTTACGATTATTAAGAAACTGCCTTTTGACAGAGGAAATACTTCAATGGACAGTTTCAGGATGTGTAAAGAGTGCCGGGCAGAATATGTAAACGTGCAGGATAGAAGATTTCATGCTCAGACAAATTGTTGTGAAAAATGCGGTCCCCAGGTATTTTTAACAGACTGCTATGGCAGGCGGATTTCAAAAGGAAAAAATGCCTTTGAAAAGACAGGCGCTCTTTTGCTTAAAGACCACATTGTTGCCATTAAAGGAATTGGCGGGTTTCATCTTGCCTGTAATGCTCTATCAACAACTGCTGTAAAAAATCTTCGTACCCGGAAAGGCAGAGAAGAAAAGCCATTTGCTTTAATGGCGAGAGACATTGAAACGATTGAGAAGTACTGTAGAATCTCCGCTACAGAGATTGATTATTTAATTTCTTCTTCAGCGCCCATTGTTCTTTTGCGGAAGAAAGGACACCAGTACTGGTTTGACCATGTTGCACCAGGAAATAATTACCTCGGTGTGATGTTACCGTATTCAGGAATACATCAGTTGATTTTTGAGTCAAGCCCGGATATTAAACTATTGGTGATGACAAGCGGAAATATTTCTGAGGAGCCAATCTGCATTGATAATGAGGAGGCGATAAGACGGCTTTTTAGTGTTGCTGACTATTTCCTTTTTCACGACAGAGAAATTTCCTCAGGTTGTGATGATTCAGTGATGAGAGTTTTTCCAGACCACAACACGTTGATGATAAGAAGGTCAAGAGGGTTTGCTCCAGAATCAATGTTTTTACCATTTACTACAAGAAAACAAATTTTATCTTGTGGCGCTGATAATAAAAATATTTTTGGTCTTGCCTGTAAAAATCATTTGTATCTCAGTCATCATATTGGAGACCTTGAAAATGTGTTGAGCTTTGAGTCATACAGGAAAACAATTGAAAAATATTTAAGAATACTGAGAATAAAACCAGATTTAGTAGCATATGATGCTCACCCTGAATATTTTTCTTCCTTTTTTGCAATGTCAGACGAGTTTATCAAAAATGCTAAAAAAATACCTGTTTTTCATCATCATGCTCATGTGTGTTCGTGTATGATAGAAAATTCTTTGCCAGATAAACCGGTGCTTGGTCTTGCTTTTGATGGAACAGGATACGGTGTAGACGGTACACTGTGGGGAAGTGAATTTTTGTTGTGTGATTATAAGCATTTTCGACGCCTGGCACATTTAAAAAATGTGAAACTCCCAGGTGGAGAAAAGGCAATCCGACAAATATGGAGAATTGCACTATCATTTCTCATGGATGCGTTTGATGGGGAAATCCCGCAAGGTTTCTTCAAAGGTATTGAATCAGAAAGATTATCTCTGGTATGCAGTATGATAAAAAGGGGAATAAATAGTCCCTATGCCTGTGGACTTGGAAGAATTTTTGATGCAGTAAGTGCCCTTTGCGGATTAAGAAATGAAGTAAATTACGAAGGCCAGGCAGCAGTTGAACTTGAGTCAATAATGACAGAAGAAGAAAATAACACTTCTTATGATTTTGATATCATTTTCGAATCAGAAGAAATTATTGTTGACCATAAAAAGATTATTCGCGGTATTGTTGAGGACATTTTACAAAATACACCTGTAGGGCGTATTTCTTACCGTTTTCATTTGACAGTGGTACAATTTACTGTTGATATTTGTCGTTTGTTACGTGAAAAAACTCATGTTTCAGATGTTGTTCTTTCTGGTGGAAGCTTTCAAAATGTATTCCTTTATACAAATATTAAGAAAATGCTTGAAAAGGATGGATTCAAAGTATATTCGCATAAAATGATTCCGACCAATGACGCTGGAATTGCAGCAGGTCAATGCGCTGTTGCGAATTTTCAAAGCAAACAGTAATTTAAGGAGGGTGTATGTGTCTTGCCATACCGATGAGAGTAATCAGTGTGAACGGGAAAAAAGCGTTTGCAAATCTCGGCGGAACAAAAAGAGAAGTTGATATATCTCTGGTCAAAAACATTAAAGCTGGCGATTACATTATTGTTCATGCAGGGTTTGCGATTCAGAAGCTTAACAAAAAGGATGCATTGGTTACATTGAAACTATTTGAGAGAATGAAAAATGAAACATATTGACAGATTCAGTGACCCTGAAACTGTAAGGGCATTGCTTACCATGATTTATGCAGTAGCAAATGGTATTAAAAAGGCAGTGAAATTGATGGAGGTATGTGGTACTCACACAATGGCAATATCTCGTTTCGGGTTGCGAGAGTTACTACCGGAAAATGTTAAACTGATTTCAGGTCCAGGATGCCCTGTTTGTGTCAGTCCCAATTCATTTATTGATAAAGCCATCGCCATTTCAAAACTGAAGGATGTTAGAATTGCGACATTCGGAGATATGTACAGGGTCCCTTCAGCCAGATCTTCTCTTGAAAAAGAGCAGAGCAACGGTGCCAGAATTGATATTGTTTATTCACCTCTTGATGCCCTTGAAATCGCAAGAAATAAGACCAGGGAAAAAGTTGTGTTTCTTGGAGTGGGATTTGAAACAACAGCACCACTGGTTGCGAGTGTCATTAAATATGCAAAAAAATACAGGATTAATAATTTTACGGTGCTATCAGGACATAAAATCATTCCGCCTGCGATGGAAGCACTTGTCAGGGATACTCAACATTCTATAGATGGTTTTATCTGTCCCGGGCATGTTAGCGTTGTGATTGGCGCAAGGCCGTATGAAATTTTTCCGCAGCATTATGGAATACCATGTGTGATATCAGGGTTTGAACCGTGCGATATTCTCCAATCTATATTGCTATTACTGGAAATGATTAGTGGTAAACAAACCAGTACCGTGAAAATACAATATTCTCGCTGCGTAACAAGAAATGGAAACATGACGGCGCAGAAGATAATGTATGATGTTTTTGATGTGGCTGATTCAGAATGGAGAGGAATCGGGAATATCCCAGCAAGTGGACTGGCAATAAAAGGGCAATACGCAGAATATGACGCTGAACGCATTATGAATGTTGATGTTATGATTTCTCACGACAAAAAGGGTTGCATATGTGGAGATGTGTTAAAAGGGCTAAAAACACCCAAGAACTGTGTTTTTTTTGCAAAGAAATGCACACCTCAACATCCTGTGGGTCCGTGTATGGTATCTTCTGAAGGAACCTGTGCTGCATATTACGCATATGAAAGACGATAAGATCATTCTTGCTCATGGAGCGGGTGGAAAACAGACCAGGGCGTTGATCGAAGAAATCATTCTGAAGTATTTTTCTGACCCATCACTGAAATATTTACCTGATTCCGCTGTGATTGGTATTCCGGAATTACGCAATGAAGTTTGCTTTACCACAGATTCTTATGTTGTTAGTCCAGTTTTTTTTCCAGGTGGTGATATAGGAAAACTTGCTGTATGCGGAACAATTAATGATCTTGCTGTTTGTGGGGCAAAGCCACTATTTATTTCATGTGCGCTGATTATTGAAGAAGGTTTCAGTATTAATGATGTTGAAAGAATACTCAAGTCAATGTCAGATACAGCAAGAAAGGTCGGTGTACGAATAGTTACAGGTGATACAAAGGTTGTTGATAGAGGAAAGTGTGATGGGATTTTTATTAACACGTCAGGAGTTGGAATTAAAAAACATCGTGTTTGTCCGGGATTAAACTCTATTAGAGCTGGCGATGCTATTATTCTTAGTGGTATTCCTGGTTTGCATGAATTGTCGATTATGTGTGCAAGAGAAGATTTTCATTTTAGTGTGTCGTTGAAAAGTGATTGTGCTCCTATTTACAACCTTGTTGAATCAATGTTGAAGATTTCAATAGGTATCAGATTTATGAGAGACCCGACAAGAGGAGGCCTTGCTTCTGTATTAAATGAGATTGTGACAGGAAATCATTTTGGCATCAGGATTTACGAGGACAAAATCCCATTGACAGAGAATGTTCGTTCGCTTTGCGAAATTCTTGGCTTCGACATACTGAATCTTGCGAGCGAGGGTAGGGTGGTTGTGGTGGTTGATAGAAATGATGCAGAGAAAGTACTTCATACGATGAGAAAACATCCTCTTGGAAAGAGGGCTGAAATTATTGGAAGCGTTATTAAGGAATTTCCGGGTAGGGTGGTTTTAAAAACCAGGTTCGGTTCTGAAAGATTTGTTGAAATGCCTTCAGGAAGGCAATTGCCACGAATTTGTTAATGATATTCCTATCAATAATGTGTCTTAAATTGGAAAGAGCGTAGCGCATACCAAATACCATTGGAGAAAATGCAGGCAGCCTCGCTTAGTCTTATTTTATTGAGTTTGTTTTAAGTTTTTTAATTCTACTTCAATCTGCTTGAAAAAAGCATCATAAACTTTTGGGTTATGTTCTATTTTAGCCACTAAATTTCTTATTGTAAAATAGTTTATCA
>JBMFLH010000011.1:0-31556 GCA_049971295.1 Candidatus Ratteibacteria bacterium
ATGGAGGAGGGAAGCCGCATATAAATTTGACAAAATACCACAAAAAATTCGTAGGAACCTGGGTAAACCTCATTTATTTGAATCTAAAAGCGGATTATTGCAGAAAAAGAAAGAACTGGTTGAAATTCTTTTATGAAAAATTGCAGTGTTTTCTTCTTTACAGAATGCCATGTTTCTATGAAAAATTGGTTTCAATCAAGAAAAAACTAACCGATTTCCATGAAAGACATTGAAATTTATAAAAAATCAAAGATTGCTTTTCCATCTCGTGAAAGAATAAAATTGGCTAAAAACTCTCGTGTTGGTATATGTATAACAGAACAGGAAGTGAATAATCTGCTGGAAAAGAGCAATTTGCAGATAGAGGTTTTTATCTGTTTCTCCCCTCAGGCAACCGCAGCATGTAAATTGAAAAATCTCCCATATTTTCATATAGAAGAATTTTATGATTCAGAGATATTTCTTATCCTTGATGAAACAATGCTTCAGTATCAGAAGAATTTTTTTGTTCAGCTGGATTTGTTTTTCCAGGAAAAAATAGAAGAATTCAAACATTTTGATTTTACGCCAGCTCAGGACTATTCGTTTTTTTTAAAGGTCCTGTGCGATATGGTTTTTCGCGCCTGCGTGAGCCTTTCCAACTTAATGATTGTCCCTGGTCTTTCCCATGTTTATTTCTTTCCTTCAACTAAAGAGAAGATTGATTCAACCCTTTTTATTGGTTTGGATGTATATAGAAAATGTTTGCCGGCATTTTGTGAAAACTATGGAATAAAATATACAATATGCGAATTTTCCAGGACTGAACGCAATTACATAGAAAATCCTGTCAGGCAATCCTTGCTGACCTGCAGAAGAAAATTGAAAAATTTTGTTTCAAGATTAAAAGCGTATCATTCTCATTACGTCGTTTTTAAATCAGGATACGATGTGGATGATGTGATTGAAATTTTTCGCAAAAATAGATTTCCTGTTGTGACACTTGAGAGTATTACAGATAGACGAAAAACAAAAAGCGAATTTAAAAAAATTTTGAATAAATTGCAGCCTTTGAAAAAAGATGTTTTTGATATATTTCAGAGAAACAATTTCTTTACATGGACTGGAGTAGATTGTTTTTCAGTTATTTTTCCATATTTGAATTTCTGGTATGAAGTGGTAATTCCAGAAATGTATGCTTCATTTATTGTATCGAGAGATTTATTCAAAAGACGCAGGCCTTCTGCTATTTTTCTTTTTTCTCCCTGGGAAGTGCATGATTT
Organism: Candidatus Ratteibacteria bacterium; assembly: GCA_049971295.1. Classification (GTDB taxonomy): domain Bacteria; phylum Ratteibacteria; class UBA8468; order B48-G9; family DTJG01; genus DTJG01. The sequence goes on from JBMFLH010000011.1 coordinate 1,263, forward strand.
TGGCGTTTTGCACGCTGCAAAAAATCTCAGTATTCCAAGGATTTTATATCAACATGGCGGATTTGAGGGTATCTGTGAGTATACTTGCTATGACATAACCGAGTTGAGACAGTGTGATTTCAGGTTCGTTTACGGCAAGGGTGTGGCTAATTATTTCAATGAAAGAAAAAATAAAGTGCATGGGAAAAGTGCCAAACTTGTTCCGGTGGGTTCAGCGCGTCTTGATAGATTAAGAATAAAAACCCATGATGAAAAACGTATCAGAGAGAAAATTGGAATACCTGATGGCAAAACAATTGTTTGTTATATTCCAACAAGTTATCAGTATCACTGGTACATCTGCAGAGAAGCGTATCTTTCGTGTTCATACTTTGAATTTCTTTATAAATTGTGTGATATTTTTTCGAAATTTCCAGGTATTCAATTTGTGTACAAACCATTTCCTGAGTCTCCTGAAGATCCTATGGTGAAAATACTTGCTTCACAAGTAAAAAATTGTAGAGTTGTGAAAGACATTTCTGTTCCTGAGATAATTTCGTTAAGCAATGCAGCAATCATTGATATACCATCAACAGCATTGCTGGAAGCCCTATTAACAAGCATACCATTACTGGTTTTTGCTGACAGTAGGTTTATTACACTATTGGATAAAGCAAGGCAGTTGTTGGAAAAACGTGCGATTGTTGCAGAGAAACCAGAAGATTTTTATTCGCGCCTGATTGAATTTTTATCATCCATACCCGAACCGGTCAAACAACCTGACCGTAGTTTTCTTAAAGAATACGGCACATATCTTGATGATGGGAAAAGCGCTGAAAGGGCTTTCAATAAAGTAATGGAGATTATTAAAAACCATGGGTGAAGATTCTTTAAGAAAAAGGTATTTTTACAAACTGTTTAGCAATCTTGCCGTTTACGCGATGGGACTGGTTACAATGGGCATTATCCCTCGGGCGCTTGGTCCAAAGGCATTTGGTGATTTCAATTTTCTAACAAATTTTTTCAGCCAGGTTGTCAGTTTTTTTGATATGGGCAGTTCGACAGGATTTTTCACAAAAATTTCTCAACGACAAAAGGAATCTTCTCTTTTTATTTTTTATTTATGGTTTGCCGGGTTACTGGCAATTATCATTCTGCTTGGTGTATCACTGGCAGGTATTTTCCATCTCTCTCATAGATTATGGCCAGGGCAAAGCATCCTTTTTGTTTATTGTGGGGCTTTGTGGGCTATTTTCAACTGGATTTTCAATGTATTGAATCAGGCAACAGACGCATATGGGTTAACTGTTTCTGCTGAGATGAGAAAACTCTATCAGAAACTATTCGGTATGATACTTATAGTGGTTCTTTTTTATTATAATCTTATTAATTTAGGAAGTTTTTTCCTTTATCAGTATTTGATACAGTTTTTTTTAATTGGTGCGTTTTTAATGGTTTTGCAACAGAATAAAAAATTACCTTCTGTGTGGAGGATTTCCAGAGAAACTGCGCGTAATTATACAAAGGAATTCATTTCTTATTGCTACCCGTTGTTTATATATTCACTTATCAGTTTAATTACAGGGATATTTGATAGATGGATTTTGCAGTATTATAGCGGAAGCGTTCAACAGGGATTTTACGGCCTTGGATATCAGATAGGAACAATATGTTTTATTTTTATCTCATCAATGACTCCACTATTTATCAGAGAATTTTCTGTTGCATACGGAAACAATGATAAAGACAGGATGGTTTTTCTTTTTAGAAGATACATACCTTTTTTATATACAGTAACAGCGTATTTTTCTTGTTTTGCGGCAACACAGGCAGATGTTCTAATTAAGATTCTTGGAGGTTCTCAATACATTCCAGCACTTCCTTCAGTAATTTTAATGTCTCTTTTTCCAATTCATTCAGTCTATGGACAATTAAGTGGTTCAGTGTTTTTTGCCACAGGCAACACAAAATTATATAGAAACATTGGAGTTCCATTTATGATTTTTGGTTCTATCCTAACATATATTCTAATAGCGCCACAGAATAAATTCGGTTTGAATATGGGGGCAACAGGCCTGGCATTAAAAATGATTTTGCTTCAATTTTTGCTGGTTAATGTTCAATTGTTTTTTAATACGAAATTTCTGAATATTTCATTTTTGCGATATCTTGGACATCAAATACTAATTATTCTGGTGTTTGGTCTTTTTGCGTTGATAGCAAGATTTTTTACTCAATTTCTTGCGGATAAGAACTTTATTGCAGGATTTATTCTTTCAGGCGCGGCTTATACAATACTGGTAGGGATTTTTGCTTTTTATTTTCCCCGCATATTTGGCTTATATAGGCAGGATATTCAATTTTTTATTACTCTTATCAGGGACTTGACAGAGAGACAATAATATGTTTTAATTGTTTTAAACAAACTAAACAAAAATGAATGCAGCAATAATCTTTGCCCGTGGCGCTGAAAAAGGAAAGAGAAACATCAACCTTTATCTGGTTGATGGAAAGCCTCTGATTTATTATTCTATCAGTGCTGCACTCGGGTGTAAAGATGTTCAATCAGTTTTTGTATCAACTGACGATGAACAAACCATCAATATTGCTACTGGTCTGTCCTGTGGAATCATTTTTAGAAAAATCACTTCTGATGAAAATGGAATGGGCAGGGCAATCGTAGAAGCGATAAAGCATATTGACCAAAAGGACCTGGAAAATATTGTGATTCTATCCGGTAATAATGCAATGATAAGTTCTCATCTTATTTTCAGGGGGCTTGAGGTTTTGAAAGCCAAACAATCAATAAAATCTGTGATTTCTGTCTGGAAGGCGCGGCATGACCATCCGGATTTTGCGATTGTTAAAAAAAATGGCAATGTATCTCCGTTTCTTGAAAAACCAGTAAATGGGGATGTTTATTTTTATGATGGTGCATTGTGCGTGATTCGCAAGGAAATTGTTTCTCACGATTGTTTCAATGATAGAAACTGGTGGTCACATCTTCCTGATTGTGTTTTTCTTGTAAGACCGTGGCCCACGGGCAGGGATGTTCACGATAGTTATGGGCTTGCCCTTACAAGATGGTGGATTGAAAACGCCTTAATTGATGTCAGTGAGGAGGTATGAAAAAGATAAAGGTTCTTGTTTCAACACATCCATTTGCAGTGGCAAATCCAGTTGCTGCAGAGATAATTCTTCAGCAGGGATGGGATCTTGAATTCAATCCATATGGAAGGAAAATTTCTTCAAAAGAATTAAAAATGCTTTTGCCTGAGGTTGATGCTCTAATTGCCGGAACAGAGAGAATTGACGCAGAAGTGCTTGAATATGCAGATGACCTGAAATTGATATCACGTGTAGGAATAGGGCTTGATGGCATTGATTGGAATGAAACGAAAAAAAGAAATATAGAAGTAGCCTATACCCCTGATGCGCCAAGTTTATCGGTGGCAGAGCTTACACTTGGTTTGATGATAAATCTTTTGAGAGGTGTTTCTATCTCTGATGCACAGATGCACAGAAAAAACTGGAAAAGATTTACTGGTTTTGAACTTTCAGGCAAGACCATTGGAATCATTGGTCTTGGAAGGGTTGGAAAGAAATTGGTAAAATTGTTGCAGCCCTTTTCTTGCAATCTTTTTGTTAATGACATCCATCCGGACGAGCAATTTATCAAAACCTATCATCTTACTGCTGCTGACAAAGAAACGATTTTTAGAGAGGCATTAATCGTGACGCTTCATGTTCCTTTGACAGGGCTGACGCGCAATATGGTTGATGAACGCGTTTTCAGAATGATGAGGCATGATGCATATCTTATCAACACTTCAAGAGGTCAGATTGTTGATGAAAATAGCCTTTATAATGCTTTGAAAAATCATCAGATTTCAGGTGCTGCACTGGATGTTTATTCAGAAGAACCATACAGTGGAATTCTATCAGAACTTGATAACATTATTTTAACCTGTCATATGGGTTCATGCACTCAGGAAAGCAGAGCTGCAATGGAAATTGGCGCTGCTGAGGCGGTTGTGGATTTTTTTACAGGGAAACCTTTAAAAAACAGAGTCCCTGATGAACTAAGGGTCTCAAATGTTTGAAATGAATTTAAAAGTCCAGGTCAATGCTAATATTCACTTTCTTTATAAAAGTCCTGCAGAGCCAGTATCTGAGGAATTTTTAGAATACAGGAAGAAGTGGCATCAAAATCCTGAAACATTCACAGTCAGCAATTTTCCCCTTCATCTTGATATTGAATCAACCAGTTTATGTAATCTTCACTGTCCCTTTTGTTCATTCAAAACAATTCACAGGACCTGGAAAAGAGGACACATGCAGTGGAATCTTTATAAAAAAATCATCGATGAAGGCGCAGAAAATCATCTTTATTCAATAAAACTGAGTTTGAGAGGGGAACCACTATTGCATCCTGACATATTCAAAATGATTGAGTACGCCAGGGAAAAGGGCATCCTTGATATTTACTTTAACACCAATGCCGTACTGATGGATACAGAAATAGCAGAAAGAATAGTTGGTTCAGGTATCAACCGTATTTCGATTTCCTTTGAAGGATTTGAAAAAACTCTTTATGAAAAAAACAGGGTTGGCGCATGTTTTGAAAAAGTGATAAAAAATATTGAGGAGCTCATAAATAAAAAATCTCAAAAGAATTCAAAGACTCCGAGAATACGAATTCAGACTGTTCTGATTCCAGAAATGGAAACGATTCTGGAAGATTACAAAAAATTCTGGATGGGGAAAGGAGTTGATGAGATAGCATACCTTGATTTTGAAAAAGACCCTGAAAAAGATGAAGATTTAAGTTATCCATGGATATGCCCACAATTATGGCAGAGAATGACCATATGGTATGATGGAACATTAATTCCCTGCGTGCATGATACCTATGGAATTATGAAACTGGGTAATGTTTCAGAAATCAGTATTTCTGATGTCTGGAACAGTGTGATAGAAAATGCTTACAGACAGATTCATCGGGCAGGTTTTGGAGAAACACTTTATGCATGCAGAATTTGTCCACTCAGAGCAGGACAAGTTAGGAAAATAAAAATGGAGGGCAACAATGATATCAGCGCTATTAATCGGTAGGGAAGGAAGTGTTGGTTTTCCTGGGAAAAATATCTATCCTGTTTGTGGTAGAGCAATGATGGAATATCCACTTCTTGCTGCAAAACATTCAAAGTATGTTGATGCAATTTACATTTCAACAGATTCAAAAAAAATTGCTGAAATTGGTAAAAAATATGGAGCCATTATCATTGATAGGCCACCAGAACTCTGCACAAAAGAATCTCTTGGTGAAGATGTTTTTGCTCATGGATACCGATACATCAGAGACACATCTGGAAAACAGATTGAACTGATGGTGCTCTTATTCTGCAATGCTCCCACGATTCTTGCAGGTACCATAGACAAGGGTATAGAAGCGCTCAGAAAGAATCCTTTTGCTGACTCAGCAGTTAGCGTCTCAATTTATAATATGTGGAGCCCACTTAGAGCAAGAAGGCTTGGCGAAGATGGTTTTTTATATCCATTTGTCCCTTTTGAAATTTTTGGTGATGTAAATAAACTCAGTTGTGACAGGGATTCTCAGGGAGATGTATATTTTGCAGATATGGGCGTTTCTGTGGTGAGACCACACTGCCTGGAAAATCTTAAAGAAGGACTTTTACCTCAGAGATGGATGGGAAAAAAGATTCTACCACTTCTTCAATGGGGCGGCCTTGATGTTGACTTTGAGTGGCAGGTTCCACTTGTGGAATTTTGGCTGAAAAAACATGGCTTTACAGAAGAAAAAACCCCATATGAATGAAATGAAATATGCAATCTCCAACATAGCATGGCAGAAGGAAATAACCGAACAGGTCTTTGCACTTCTTCAAAAATATAGAATTTCAGGGATTGAGGTTGCTCCCAGCAAGGTCTGGAACAACACTGATAGGGTTTCTTATTTGCAAGTAACAGAGTTCAGAAAAGAAGTGGAAAAATGGGGTTTTCAAATAGTTGGATTTCACTCCCTTCTTTACGACCAGCCTGACCTAGGGTTATTCAGGGGAAAAGATGTTGAAAAAAAGACAAAAGATTTTTTAAGGCATTTGATTGGTCTGTGTGCTGATTGTGGAGGTAAAACACTAATTTTTGGTTCACCAAAGGCGAGAAAACGCGGAGATTTACCACTAAAAGAGGCAATGGAGATAGCAGTAGATTTTTTCAGAGAAATTTCTGATGATGCTGAAAAACACAATGTTTTTTTATGCATTGAACCACTTGGACCTGATGAAACAGATTTTATTTGTTCGGCAGGGTCAGCCTTAAAACTGATAAAAATGGTCAATCATCCAAATTTTCAGGGACATTTAGATGCAAAAAGTTTATACGCATCAGGAGAGATTTCCTATCAGACATTCAAGGACTTTGCGCCATTTTTAAAACATTTTCATGTCAATGAACCCCAATTAAAGCCGCTGTGTCTTTCTGGAGAGATTAACCACCTTCTTATTTCGAAATATTTGAAAGCCATCAATTACAATAGATATGTTTCCATTGAACAAAGAACAATGGAAAATATGAATACGCTTGAAATTATAAGAAAAAGTGTTGAGGAGTTAAAAAGATGTTACAAAAACTGAATCATTTTCCTGAATGGGTACCGTTATTGAAAGAGAATAGTTGTATTTTGATTGCTGGTGCAAGTGGTGGAATAGGTAGGGCTGTTGTGAAGATGATGTTGAAAAGCAATGTTTACATAGGATGCCATTTTGCAACCAGAAAGGAATTCTTAAAGGAATTTGAAGGTTTTGAAAATATTAAATTTTTCCCAAAGGTATTCAGAGAACCTGTGGATTGCGACCAGATTATTGAAGAATTTTATGGTTGGAAAAAGAAAATAGATGGGCTTGTTGTTTTATCAGGTGGTATTAAAAATCCAGTGCACTGGGAAAAGTTGAATTCTGATGAATGGGAATCAGATTTGTTTTTGAATTTGAGTGTACCATTTTTTCTTTCAAGGGCAGCGATAAGGAAAATGAAAGAGTCAAAAACTAATGGAAAGATTATTCTGACTGGCACAGAATCAGCCCTTCATGGAGGCGGTTCTTATTCTCTCGCTTACGGTGTAGCCAAGATGGGGATTGAGTGCCTTGTGAAGGGGTTGGCAAGAGATGTGGCAAAGGAAGGAATTCTGGTGAATGGAATCAGACCAGGTTTTATTCTTTCGGGATTTCACCAGAGGTGGCAGGGAAAAAAAGAAGCAGACCTGCAAGAAAGGATAAATTTGATTCCTCTGAAAAAAGCGGGTTCTGTTGAAGAGGTCGCTGCTTTGATTTTATATCTTCTTTCTGAATGGGCAAATTTTATCACAGGACAGATGTTTGCAATTACAGGCGGGGATTGGTTATAAAAAGGAGTGAAAATGTATGACTTTTATTTTGGTACAAAGAAAGAAATAGAATCTGACCCTAAAAAGTTTCTATTGATGATAAAAAGGATGTTACCAAGGTGGTCGAATTCTATTCCTGATTCTGAATATCTTGCTCTTTATGATTGCCTTTTAGAGTCAAAATTACCTGAAAATGCTGTTATTGTAGAAACAGGCTGTGGCGCAAGTTCAATTGTTTTACTTTATTTTGCTCTTTTGAAAAATGGAGAGCTTTATACCTGGGATACCAATGGATCTAAATTATTTTTTTTAAGAGGGGTTATCACTGACACATTGATGAGATATTTTAACAAACAAAATCTTTCAAATCACTGGAAATGTATTGCTTTCAACAGTATTTCTGAATATGCAGGAATTCCGATTTTAAAAGAGCTTAATAAAAAGATTTCTGCCTGTTTTTTTGATAGTGAGCATACATGGGATATACTGCAAAAGGAACTTACATACACTATTGAATCGATGGCTGATAAGGCACTGGTGGCAATTGATGATGGAAACTATAACTATGTCAGGCAGAATACAGCATACATTAACATGATAAGAAAAAAACTGGGCTTACCAGATATCGCAATCGAAAATAATCAAGGTGACCCTTTCTGGAAAAAGGTAGAGGAAATTTTGAAAAAAAATTTCAAAAAGGTAATACACATACAGGACAGTTACAAAGAAAATTTTAAAGATGATCTTTTCTGGGCTTACTTCAGAAATGACCGTTCTGTAATGGCTAATTTGAAAATGGAAAAAACTGAGGACCTGGTTCATCGTTTTGATGCCTGGCGAGTGCAGAAATAATAAGAATAAAATGTATAAAAATGGAAAAATAATTTTTCTTCATGCTAAGCAGCATGCTGAAGTTTTTTTATCAGCCCAGCCCGCTAATACTGAATGGATTTTTTTAGGTCGGTCCTTTGTTGAATTATTAAGATTGGAGAGGCATTTTGGAAAGGACAGGCGAATTCCAACAGGCAAATTACTTGATGAAATTGCGTGGGATTCTAAAAACCAGTATGTTTACTGGAGTGCTGGTTTTGCCGAAAAATACAGAGACGATATTTCCTGGTGGACATCAAGGGTATGGGAAAGAAATACAATGGTATCGTCAATCTTTCTTTATCTGTGTTATGTGAAACTTGTTGAAAGAATTATTGAAAAATATCTTTCAGAAAAAAGTCTCCTTATAGTTTGTGAGTCTTCTGCTCTTTTATTAACATTGAAACAGCATCTTTTGAAAAAAGGATATAACCCGATTATAGCACCTGGCTGGAAAAGATATCTTGTGAGGGAAAAATCATATTTGTTTTTGAAGGTTGTTTTTTGCTTTTGCAGGGGAATGAAAAAACTTTTGGTAAAAAGATTATGCGCAAGAGCCACAAAAAAATATCAGAAAAATAGAATTCAAAACATTCCTGCCAGACAGCGGATAATAATCCATACATGTGTTGATGACCAATGTCTCGGAAAAAACCATGTTTTTTATGATAGATACTTTCCATCTTTATCTGAATGGCTTGAAAAAAAGGGTTATGAAGTGATAACAATTCCATGGCTTTATAATGTTACAATGCCATTGAAAGATGCATACAGATGGTTCAGGACAAATAGTAAACTGTTCCTTATACCTGAAGATTACTACCAAATTTCTGACTATTTATGGGCTATCGTTCAATTTTTTAGACGAAACAATAAACCCGCTGGCAAACAATTTATTGATGGAATTGATGTTACACACGTAATCAGGGCAGAAAAAATCAGGCAACTGTTGGAGCCGGATACAATCAATTTTATTCTGTATTACGCTTTATTTAAAAGGTTAAAAAAGAAAGGATTTGAGTTTAATTTCTTCATCGACACATTCGAGAACATTATTCCAGAAAAGCCTCAGATTTTGAGTATTAAAAAATATTTCCCTCAATCAACAACGATTGGTTATCAGCATGCATTAATATTGGCATTACTCCTTACTTATCAAACCACATCTTATGAAAATCAGGCCATGCCATACCCTGACTTTATTGTTTCATGCAGCAACTGGACTCGTACAATTTTAATTGAAAATGGTTTTGATGCTTGTCGTATTATTGCTGGCCCATCATTAAGATATCAGTATCTTTTTCATTCGAAAGAAAAATTTCCACTGACATCAGAGAACAGAAATATTTTAATTATCTGCCCACTGGCAATTGATGCTGCCGTCGAATTACTTTTGAAAAGTATCGAAGCAATTAAGAATCTTGTAAATCTTTATGACAATGTATATGTAAAAATTCATCCAATGATGATTCCTTCACAATTGTTGAAGGTTGCAAAGATTGAAAAATTGCCAAAAAAATGGCAGTTTGTTTCTGGCAGAATGGAGCAGTGGCTTGGTAAAAGCAGTTGTGCGGTTTGTATGGATAGTTCTGCAATTCTTGAGGCAATTATAGCAGGCCTTCCTTCAGTGATCGTTGGTAGAGAAACAGATTTAACAATGAATCCCCTTGCATGGTTGAAGGACCCAGAATTTCAACCAGTATTTGATATGGAACAATTGCACGAAAAAATTGTTAAATGTATGGAAATTACGGATGAAAAGAGAAAATATTTGAAAACAAAAGGTGAAGAAATGTTAAACAGATTATCAAAAGCAGATGAAGAAAATTTAATGGCTTACACAACTACAAAACAATGAAAAAATTCATTAAAGGATTTTTCAGATGGTTAAAAATGTTCCCTCGTTGTGTATTTGCTGGATATAGCCAAAAAAAGCATTTGACGGAAATCGAAACCGTAATGGGTAGTTACGATATGGTGAATTCACCTTCTGAGGATTATTTTAGGGATAGATATCTTGAAATTATCAATGAAATCATTAAACAAAATTTCAAACAGGGCTTTTCTTTAAGAGTACTTGATGCAGGTTGCGGACAGGGAAGAATAGCAATTGAACTTGCTAAAATGGGGCATATTATTGATGCAATGGACTATGTTGAAGCAACAATTGAAAAAGGGAAAAAATACGCTGAACAGATGCATGTGAGCACATTTATTAACTGGCGAATAGGAAAAATTCCAGAGGACCTTTCTTTTTATAAAGATGAGGCATATGATATGGTCTTGTGTTTGGAGGTTCTTTACATGATGTCTTACAAAGAGTGCCTGATAAGTTTACAAAAACTTTCAAAAAAAGTTAAAAAAGGTGGGGTTTTAATGATTTCTGTTAGACCGAGGTTTTATTATCTGGCTTATTCTCTTATAAACAGGGACTTTTTGCGGCTGCAGCATGCTGCCAGAAACATGGACTTTTCAGAACTTGGGCAATATCTGTCGTGGACTGATAAATTCTTGATGGAAAAGGTTTTAAAAAATTCAGGTTTCGAAAATATAAAAGTAATAGGGATAGGAATACTATCAGGCATAAAGGGAGATCCGACATCTTTCTTTTGCATGCCTGAATTGCTTTCAGAAAAGGAAAAAAGAATTCTTGCTGACATAGAAGACCTTTACAGCAGTCACTACCCTGAAACGGGTAGATACATTGTTTTCTGGGCGACAAAACAATAGGAGCAAACAATGATACCAGTGGCAAAACCATCTGTTGGTGAACAGGAACTTGAAGAAGTAAGAAAGGTTTTTCAGTCAGGATGGTTGGGGATGGGAGCCTGGGTTAAGCAGTTTGAAGACGAATTAAAAAATTTCATTGGAGCAAAATTTGTGATTGCTACCAATACCGGAACCTCTGCAATTCATCTTGCACTTGTTTGTTGCGGTATAAAAAATGGAGATGAAGTTATTGTACCTTCATTGACCTTTGCCGCAACGATACAGGCAATCGTGGCTACTGGCGCTTTTCCTGTTTTTTGTGATGTTCAGCCAGATACACTGAACCTTGCTCCGGCTGATGTTAGAAAAAGAATTACTTCAAAAACTAAAGCAGTTATACCTGTTCATTACAGGGGTTATCCCTGTGATATGGAAGAAATACAAGACATTGCGGAAAAGAATAAATTAAGAATTATTCAGGACGCTGCACATGCTTTTGGTTCCAAATACAAAGGTAAAAAAATTGGTTCCTTCGGCGATATTACCTGCTTTAGTTTTGACCCGATAAAAATCATTACCTGCGGCGAAGGTGGAGCAATTGTTACGAATGATGACGATGTTGCACGCACTGCTGAAAAAGGGAGAATTCTTGGTATAAGCAGAGATACCTGGTCAAGGTACAAACATGAAAGAAGCTGGTTTTACGATGTTGAAACAATTGGTTTCAGGTACCATATGAGTAATATCAATGCAGCAATTGGTATTGTTCAAATGAAGAAATTTGATGGATTTTTGAAAAGAAGGCAGGATATTGTCAGAATTTATGATGAAAATTTGAAACACATAGAAGGGATAGAACTTCTTAAGGCTGATTATGAATCAATGGCTCCATTTTGTTATATCATCAGGGCAGAACAAAGAGATGATTTAATGGCTTATCTAAAAGAAAATGGCATAGATACTGGCATTCACTATATTCCCAACCATCTTCAGTCATATTTTTCAAAATACAAAGCATCGCTGCCTGTGACAGAAAAAATCTGGAATGAAATTCTCACATTGCCACTTTATTATGAGTTAAAAGATGAGCAGGTGTTGATGATATGTGAGAAAATTAAAGATTTTTATTTGTGAAAAAATGCCTACTGTAAGCGTAATAATACCGGTTTATAACGCAGCCAGGTTTATTGGCAAGACATTGAAAAGTGTTCTGTCTCAAACATATAAGGATTTTGAAGTAATTGTTGTGGATGATGGCTCAACAGATAATTCAGCAGATATTGTAGAGAACTTTGGTGAACCGAAACTCATTTTGATTAAACAAAAAAACAGGGGGGTTTCAGCTGCCCGTAATACTGGTATAAAAGCATCCAGAGGAAGATATATCGCATTGCTTGACCACGATGATCTATGGCTACCAGAAAAACTTGAAAAACAAATTCTTTTATTTGAAAAAAATCCTGATGTAGGTCTTGTTTATTCTGACATAAGTTATATTGATGCTGAAGGTACGCCAATATCATGGATGTTAAAGCAGTTTGAGCCTCATCGGGGTTATGTGTTAAGAGAACTTTTCGTCAGCGATTTCATACCATGTCTTACTGCTGTTTTTAGAAAGGATGTCCTTGAAAAAACAGGGCCTTTTGATGAAAGATACAGGTATGCTGAAGAATATGAATTGTTTTTGAGAATGGCGAGATTTTTTCAATTTGATTTTGTTGATGAAGTCCTTGCCTGTTACAGGGTCCATCAAAACAATCTCAGTAGAAATATCATTGATAGCTACCTTGAAAATATTGAAATACTTGAACATTTTTATCAAACGGTTCCTGAGGTGAAAAGTTTTGAATATACTGCGAGAAAAAGAATGGCAAGCATGTATTTCAACACTGCAAGAAGGTATCAGGTTGAGGAAAAAAATAGAATAGAAGCAATAAAGATGTTTAAAAAATCCCTCGCATATGATAAATCCTTAAAGGCGATGATTGGTTTTTTGAGTGCCTGTCTGAATATTACTGTTCCAAGAAGATATAGGTTATTGAAATGCTTTAAGCCCAAAAACATTTTTGATGCCAATGACAGATAATCAAAAACAGCCTTATAAAATAAGTTTTGTTATATCAAGCCTTGGTTGTGGTGGGGCAGAAAGAATTGTTACCAGGATTGCAAATTCGTTTTCATCATTGGGAAATTCTGTAAATATCATTACCTTTGATAGCCCTTCAAAAAAGCCATTTTTCGCATTAACTGATTCTATAAATCTTGTTCAATGTGATTTGCTTGATGAAGCAGAAAACTTTATGACATCATTGAAGAATAACATAAAAAGAATTCTTGTGATTCGCAGAGTAATAACAAAGATGAGACCGGATATTGTTATTTCATTTATGGATAGAACCAATGTCATTACTCTGATTGCCACAAGATTTTTAAAAATTCCTGTCATTGTTTCTGAAAGGACAGACCCGATTTTGTGTTTTCCCGGGGAAATATGGCATTTATTAAGGTTGGTCACATATCCATTTGCCTGCAAAATTGTTGTCCAGACAGAAAAAATCAGGGAAAAATATCCTCTTTTTTTTCAAAAGAAAATTTCTGTTATTCCAAATCCTGTAATGAAACCAGAAAACAGGGCAGGCCAGAGACAGGGCAATCTTATTGTTGGTGTCGGCAGATTATCAGAAGAGAAAAATTTCCAGTTGCTGATAAGAGCATTCGCTAACATACGTAAAAAATATCCACAGTGGCATCTTGAAATTTATGGAGAAGGCCCATTAAGAAAACAGTTAGAAAATCTGGTGATTCAATTGGATTTGAAAGAATCAGTAAAACTTCCTGGCGTGCTAAAGGATATTGACCAGCTTTTACAAAAGGCAGATATTTTTGTATTATGTTCAAAATTTGAAGGATTTCCAAATGTATTATGCGAGGCAATGGCAAGTGGATGCGCAGTAATTGCTACAAAGTGCGATGCAACAGGTGAAATTATTGTGGATAATTATAACGGGCTACTGGTTGAGCATGATCTTGGATATCTTGAAAAAGCAATAGAAAGATTGATTGATGAACCCAATTTAAGAAAAAAACTTGGAGAAAATGCAAAAAAAATAGTAGAAAAATATTCCATGGATGACATTGTATGGAAGTGGTTAAAGCTTATAGAACGCTGTAAATCTAAATGGAATAATTAAAGAATCTTGAGAGATTTGGGATTGACATTTTCCATCTGGTTAAAATAATAGGCAGCCAGATTCGTAAAAAGGTTAAACATTTATTTTAACCCGGGAGGCGAAATGACAAATATATTGAGTAAATATGGTATGGGCTGGATTCCTGACTATCCGGATATCAGAGATTATACCCAGGATACAAAAGAAATAAAAGAAACTTTTGGAAGAATAAGACAAAAAATAAAAAATGCTCTGCCAGAAAAAATTGACCTGCGGCAGTGGTGTTCACCTGTTGATAATCAGGGTTCGTTAGGTTCCTGTACAGCCAATGCAGGAGTGGGAATGATAGAATATTATGAAATGAGGGCTTTTGGAAAATTTATCAAGGCATCACGACTTTTTCTTTATAAGACAACAAGAAACCTTATGAAAATGAAGGGGGATACCGGTGCTTTTTTGAGAACCACAATGGGAGCAATGGTTCTTTTTGGTGTACCTCCTGAGGACTACTGGCAGTATACTGACGATAAAGAAAGATTTGATATTGAACCTCCTGCGTTTTGTTATGCTTTTGCACAAAACTACCAGACAATCAAATATTTCAGACACGATGTTTCTGGAATATCCAGAGACGACCTTTTAAAACAGATAAAGTCATACCTTGTATCAGGGCACCCATCAATGTTTGGTTTTTCTGTTTATACCTCAATCAGGGAGGCAGAGAAAACAGGCAAAATTCCATTTCCATCGCAAAAAGAAAAGGTTCTTGGTGGACACGCAATTATGACAGTTGGATATGACGATAAGATAAAAATAAAAAATCCCTATTCTGGAAACGAGACAATCGGTGCGTTGTTAATCCGCAATTCCTGGGGCGATACCTGGGGCGAAGAGGGCTATGGCTGGCTTCCTTATGAATATGTCCTTACTGGTCTGGCGCAGGATTTCTGGTCAATATTAAAAAAAGAATGGATTGATACTGCTCAGTTTGAATAATCCTGTTGCTCATTATCGTATAGATATGAGTTGATTTGGATAAAAAATGATAAAAATTTGTTATGTGGTTGGAACTTTGGAAGTTGGTGGGGCAGAAAAACAGTTGCTTATGCTGGTAAATCATATGGATAGAAAACGGTTTCTGCCGGTTGTTATTGCTTTGAGAGATGGAAGAATGAGAAACGAGTTTGAGTCTTCAGGTGTTAAACTATATGTGGCAGGGAAAAAATGGAAGTTTGATTTATTTTTCTTTTTCCGGCTCTATTTAATTCTTAAACGAGAAAAGCCACATATTCTTCATACATTTATGTTTACCTCCAACACCTGGGGGCGACTTGCCGGGATTCTGGCTCATATTCCTGTTATTATTGCTTCTGAAAGGAGTATGGATTTATGGAAAAAAATACATCATTTTTTTATTGATGGCTTTTTTGCTTATTTTACAAAAAAAATTGTTTGTAATTCAGATGAGGTAAGACGGTGGTATATAAATAAGCTGAATATTTTTTCTGAAAAATTTATGGTTATTTATAATGGGATTGATATAGAAAAGTACGAAACACTGAAGGATGAAAATTTTAAAAATTTATCTGGTTTAATGGATAAAAAAATTGTGTTGACCGGTGGACGTTTGTCAGGTGAAAAGGGGTTGAAGTATTTCATATATGCAGCAAAAAAGGTTATTCAACAATTACCCGAAACAGTTTTTATCATTGCAGGAGAAGGACCAGAAAAAAACAGTCTAAAACATATGAGTGATTCCCTGAGATTATCAGAAAATATAATTTTCACAGGATACAGAAAAGACCTTCCAGTATTGATAAAAAATTGTGATGTTGCGGTTCTTTCTTCCCTGTGGGAGGGTATGCCAAATTTTATTCTTGAAGCAATGTCGATGAAAAAGCCTGTTGTTGCAACAGACATTGGCGGAACAAAAGAAATTGTGGTGGATGGAGAAAATGGCTTTCTTGTTCCTGTAAAGGACTTCGAGTGTCTTGCGGAAAAAATAATATTCATCCTTAAAAATCCATCTATCTCTGAGAAAATGGGAGAAAAAGGGTATAAAATAGTAAAAGAAAAATTCTCTTTAGAAAAAATGATAAAAAACTATGAAAACCTGTATACAGGTTTATTACATTACCAATCCTGATAAATCTTATGTGCGCAATATGTGGAATTGTTAGAAAAGAAAAAAGGCTTTCAGAAGATTTGATAAAGAAAATGACTTCCACAATGATTCATCGTGGACCTGATGAACAGGGATATGAGTT
Source organism: Candidatus Ratteibacteria bacterium (assembly GCA_049971295.1). GTDB lineage: Bacteria > Ratteibacteria > UBA8468 > B48-G9 > DTJG01 > DTJG01. The sequence goes on from JBMFLH010000011.1 coordinate 17,663, forward strand.
TTTTGAAAATGCGTGTCTTGGACACAAAAGACTGAGTATCATAGACCTTACAACAGGTAAACAACCAATATCCAATGAGAACAATACTTTGTTTCTGATCTGCAATGGAGAAATTTATAATTTTATCCAGTTAAGGAAAATACTTCAAAACAGTGGGCATATCTTCAAAACAAAATCAGATAATGAAGTGATTTTGCATTTATACGAACAGTATGGGGCAGGTTGTTTGAAATTCTTAAGGGGAATGTTTGCTTTCGCGATATGGGATAACGCAAAAAAAGAGTTGTTTCTTGCGCGTGATAGATTGGGAAAAAAACCTCTTGTTTATTCAATAAAAAATCATAGCATATACTTTGCTTCTGAAATAAAAGCATTGCTCGAGGTGGACGAAATCTCCAGGGAAATCGACCGCATAGCAATTGATTTATTTCTTACCTATCAGGCAATACCTGCTCCATGGACAATATTTTCCAGCATAAAAAAACTCCCCCCAGGGCATTTTCTTTTGTGGAAAGATGGAGAAACGAAAATTGAAAGATACTGGCAGATTGACTTTACAAGGAAACTGAAATTAGAAAATGAACGTGAATATATGGATGCGATGTGGGAAAAACTTATTGAAGCCACAAAACTGCGCATGATTGCTGATGTTCCCCTTGGCGCTTTTTTAAGTGGAGGTATCGACAGTTCCACGATTGTCGGAATAATGAGTGAGAATTCCACTTATCCGGTAAAAACTTTTTCTGTCGGATTTGAAGAAAGTGATTTCAGTGAACTGGATTATGCAAGAATGGTTGCAAAAAAATTTGGAACCGAGCATTACGAATTTATTGTTAAGCCCGACGTTATTTCAATCTTACCAAAACTTATATGGTACTATAATGAACCATTTGCCGATTCATCAATGGTTCCTACATATTACGTGGCAAGAGAGACAAAAAAATATGTTACTGTTGCCTTAAACGGAGATGGAGGCGACGAAAATTTTGCTGGCTATACAAGATACTGGCAGACAAAACTTCTTGAAAAAATCTATCGTGCCTATGGATGCATACCAATGTTCAGGAAGCAAATTTTAAAAACTCTGACAAAATTTCATGAAAAATTACCTTCAAATAACTTTTTCAGAATCTGGAAATGGCTGGATGAAACTGAAAAATATGGGTTTGACTACGCATATGCAAGAAGATTGATTTCTTTTACGCGGGATTTTAGATTAAGTATCTATTCAGAAGAAATGAAAAGAGAAATTGCTGATTTTGATTCACTGTTTCTTGTGAGAAAAATCTGGGATAGTTCTGGAGACATTGATTTGCTTGAAAAAATGCTTGCAACTGATTTTCAAATTTATCTTCCAGATGTGTTGATGGTAAAAATGGATATAGCGACAATGGCAAATTCACTTGAAGCAAGGAGTCCTTTTCTCGACCAGGAATTTGTGGAACTTGTGGCGTGTTTTCCATCACATTTGAAAATGAGAAACTTTAAATCAAAATACCTGTTGAAAAAGAAATTAAAAAATTTCCTGCCAGAAAAAATCATTAAAAGAAAAAAAATGGGTTTTGGGGTGCCGATCGGGAAATGGTTCAGGGATGAATTAAAAACATTTGTCCAGGAAATTTTGTTAAGTAAGGATGCTCTTTCCAGGGGATACTTTAATCCTGAAGCGATAAAATTGATTGTGAAACAGCATACTTCAGGACAGGTTGACCATTCAGCAAGATTATGGTCTCTCGTGATGCTTGAAATGTGGCATAAAATTTTTGTTGACAAAAAAGATTTTTAAAAAATTTGCATTAAAAAAAATTTGTGTTATATTTTTTATAAATGGAGGAAAATAAAAAGATAAAAAAATTTGGAGTAAATGAAAATCCGCAAAAATACCCTTCAGCGGAAATTACCCACCATCATAATTCCTTGAATCAAAAAAATCTGTCACCTGATTTTTGTTTTTACAGGACAGCAATTGGGAAAACATAACAAAAAAATTACATTCAACAGTTACATGTTGCCGCTCAGTGCAAGAGGTCGTACAGTCATGTTTCAGAAATCTATTGTTTCCGTATTGGTCACTTTATTTGTTTTATTTTTGTTTTAACCCTGAAGGAGGTGATCTAAATGGCGTGTGCAAAAAAAGCAGCCAAGAAAAAGACAGCAAAAAAGACAGCGAGGAAGAAAAAGTAGTTATGAATTGAGCGCCCGGTTCTTTGAAATTTTTCCGGGCGCTCTTGTTTTATTATCTTCATTTTGCGTACCCATAATGTTTTTGAGCCAGCCAGTAGTTTAAAGAATTAGCCTGATGTATAATATTTTTGTTAACAGGGAGACACTGATGGACAAATATAGAAAGATTCAATTACAGGAAGAGTTCAAAAAAATTTTAAGGGTTCTTGAAACCACTGAAACAGTTGATAAGAACTTTTCTATTCCTAAAGAAGAATTTCTTGAAAGACAAAAAAAGACATATGAAGAAATCAAAAAACATGGGGTTGATGCAGGGGTTGTTTTTTCAGACCAGCATTATAATGGAGATGTTCCTTATCTTGGAGGCAATACAAACATTACGATTGAACAGGTTGCAGGTGTTATAGGCAAAACAGGGTTTCATATTATTGCAGGGCTTGAAGGAGGATATGTTTCAGAACAACTGGCACCAAGGGCGTCAGCAAAGGTTCATAAAGTGGAGATGCTGAAACTGGCAGATGAGGAGTATCCTATCAATGCAGAAAAACTTGAACATGTCATTGAACAGGCTGCAGGATGCACGGTGCAAAAAATAGGTCTTTTAACTCCGAGAGAGGTAATACCATATAAATTTGTTAAATATCTTGAAGACATTTATGGTGCTGAAAATGTCATTGATATTCAGGAAGTTTACTACAAAATCAAGTATGAAAAGTCTGATAACGAGATGAGGTTGATACGTGATGCGTGTCGAATTGCTGATGCTATGATGAGGGGTATGCTTGCTGTTTTAAAACCGGGTATGCTTGAAACACAGGTTGCCGCTTGGGGTTACTTTATAGCCAGAGAACTTGGTGCTGAAGAACTTGGATGGGATATTATCGTAGGAGCCAACGAAGCAAATCGTACTCTCATAGGAAAAGCGCTGAACAGAGAGATAAAAAAAGGAGATTATGTCCACCTCGGTGTTGCACCAAAAAGAGATGGACTCAATTCCTGTATAAGAAGGTCTGTAATAGCAGTGGAGAATCCATCTGAAGTAACTGCCGAGCAGAGATACTGGTTCAATCTTGTTGAAGAGGCTTATAGAATTGGATTTGAAAAGTATTGCGAGGTTGCTGAAAAAAATTTGCCTGCCTATCTTCAGGAGAAAGCCCTTGTTGATTATTTTGCTTCCAGGTCAGAAGAAGTGTCCAGAAGAATCGGGAAAAAGATTAACCTTGAAAAACTCAAACCCTACACCGGCACACACAACGCTGGCTATACCGAGTGTCAGGAATTCTACGGTGCAATTACACTTGCATCTTCTCAGCCACTCGGGCATCAAATCGTTACTATGCTTGATGTGGCGCTACGTGGAATAGGGGATAAGTGGGACGATGTGATTATTCCGGGTTTCGACTATATCGTGGTTGAAAATACCCTTGGTAAATTCGGTACACGAGTGGAAACTTTCAATAAGCTTCCTATTAATGTACAGGCGCTTGTTGGAAATCCGGAGCCGCCTAACCAGAATTAGTTTTTTTCTTAAGACGTTTATTTGCATACATCAACTTATCTGCAATTGAAATCAAATTGTCAATGGTTCGTTTCTGCCCCGGTTGATAATATGCTACGCCGACACTGACTGAAAGTTTATAATCTTTTTTGTTGTTCTGATTGAAACTATCAAGATTTGTTTGCAATCGACGCAATACTGTGTCTGTGTCAACAGGGGAACTTTGAATAACAAGGGCAACAAATTCGTCTCCACCAATTCTGCCAAGTATGTCAGATTCGCGAAAAGTTTTCTTCAGTGCGTCGGCAATCATTTGGAGTGCTCTATCTCCTTCCTGATGTCCATAAATATCATTGATGTTCTTAAAATCATCAACATCCATGAAGAAAAGAGACATATCTTCTTCTATTCTTTCAGCGATTCTCAGTTGCTGTTCTGCAAGAAGGAAGAAACCTCTTCGATTATACAAATCTGTCAGAACATCTGTGACGGATAATTGTGCGAGGATTTTTTCCGCATATTCCTTTTTCAGACTAATACGCGCCATTATCCATGATATTACGATGAAGAAAAGAACCAGCGCAGTATCATAAAGAAGAAATTCTTTTAGCCGTGTTGTGGATTGAATCGTGCATAAATGTTTTGGTACAAATGAAATAATCTTCCAGAAGTAATCAAAACTTTTTATCTGGTTTGATATGACATTGTCAAATTCGATATCCCTTTGTTCGATAGCTTTTTCCGCACGTGCTATCGGATAAAATGTTGTAAAAGTGAAAAGACCCTCTTTGGTAAGTATCTGGCCAGTTTGATCAATTGCAATTTTTCCCCATGCTTCTGGATAAACATAGCCAAATCTTTTTTCCTTTCTATCGCTAAAAAGAAATCCAAACTCGTCTTCGTGTTTTGGCCCTTTTATCCAATAACCTTCATCATTAATAATATAATATGCTGGATTCTTTTCTGTTTTATGCTCAAATGTTATTATGAAAATATCGTACACTGGTTTGCAATTATAATTTACAAGCAGTACTGCTTTCTTTTGCCTGAGCTTGTCAATAACAGGTGTACCAAATACAACGACAGGGATTCCATCATCAAGTTGAAAATCTGACACATATACATGTCCCCGTCCAATCCCAAGGGTTTTGATATAATCAGGATTATCTCTGAAATTTTTCTTATTCAATTGCACTATAACTGGTTCTTTTTCCTCCATTGTAATCTGTGACAAAACCTTGCCATCGGTTCCAATAATTGTAATTTTCGTGTAACAGTCCTTATTTTCTAAAAATGATGAGATTTCGTTAAGAAATTTGGCTTCATTTTTATGTTCATAGATAAACCTGGAAGAAATTTCTCTTAAAAACAGAATATCTGAAATCGAACTATCAAAACTTTTTACAATCAACTTGGAAATTGCGGAAGTATTTTGCAATTCCTGGTTTTCAATAAGTAAAAGTTCATTTCTTGCGCTTGATAGATATATGATAGTAGTGATACCAGCCAGGAGTGCAAGTGTTGGAATGAAAATAAAAAAGAACCTTTTTATTAAGATTGATGTTCTGATACCTTCATCTTCTGGGCGGGAAAATTTCAATCTCATATCTTTTTTGATAATAATCTACCAGATATTTAAAATTCTGTCAATTTTTGTATGAGTTGAGTAAACTGGTGACACTTTTTGGTTCTGAAAGTTCTCCAAAATTATTATCCTGGTGTAAAATAATTGTTAAAAAAAGGGGGACTAATGGGAAGCGTCAAAGATATCCCGGATTTTATAGAAACTGAACAGCAGCTTGAAGAGGTCTTGTCAAATCCATATCCTGAAGTAATAGAAATGTGCAAAGCGCTACAGGGGGATATTATCATCCTTGGGGTGGCAGGAAAGATGGGACCATCACTCGCCTTACAGATAAAGCGAGCAGATGACATCGCTGGTGTCAAAAGAAATATTATTGGCGTTGCAAGATTTTCAGACCCGCAGGTAAAGAAAAATCTTGAGAATTCAGGTATCAAAACTATTTCCTGCGACCTACTTGACAGAAAAGCAATAGATAATCTTCCTGATATTAAAAATGTAATTTTTATGGCAGGAATGAAGTTTGGTTCAAGTGTTAATCAACCCCTGACATGGGCAATGAATGCTTATGTTCCAGCGCTTGTTGCAACAAAGTATAAAAACTCTAACATTGTTGCGCTTTCCACAGGAAATGTATACCCCCTGGTACCTGTTTCGTCTGGTGGTTCAAAGGAAACAGATACGGTCTGTCCGATTGGAGAGTATGCACAATCGTGTCTGGGTCGAGAGAGGGTTTTTGAATATTTCTCAACAAAGTTTTCGATACCTTCTGTACTGATACGGCTTAATTATGCAGTTGAATTAAGGTATGGAGTAATTTATGATATTGGCGTGAAGGTTTATAAAGGAGAAAAAATAAATCTTGAAAACGGATATGTCAATGTGGTCTGGCAGGGCTGGGCAAATAGTATTATTTTCAGGTCTTTCAGTATTTGTTCTGTTCCGCCGAAAATCCTTAATTTGACAGGTCCTGAAATTCTTTCTGTAAGGCATATCGCAGAAGAATTTGGTAAAATATTTTTAAAGAAGCCATTATTTGAAGGAAAAGAGGCAGATACTGCTTATCTTTCAGATGCATCAGAGTGTTTCAAACTTTTTGGTAAGCCAGATATCACGCCAGAAAAAATTATCAGATGGGTTGCCCATTGGATAGAAATTGGTGGCAGGTCTCTCGATAAACCCACTCATTTTGAACAACGAGAAGGGAGGTACTAATGATGAAACATGTTGACGAAAAACTTTTGGGAAAAATAAAAAAAGGTATTGTTATTCCAGCCCATCCATTGGCGCTTACGGAAAAGCGCTCACTTGATGAGAAAAGGCAGAAAGCCCTTACGCGATACTATCTTTCAGCAGGTGCAGGAGGAGTGGCAATTGGTGTACACACGACACAGTTTGAAATTCATGATAAAAAAATTGGTCTATATAAACCAGTTCTCGAACTTGGTTCAGAAACAATTTCAGAATTTGAAGAAAAACACAAACCTGATATCCCTGTGGTCAGGGTTGCAGGTGTTATAGGAAAAACCCAGCAAGCGGTTGAAGAAGCTACCATTGCGAAAGAATTAAGATACCATGCGGTGCTTTTAAGTTTATCTTCATTTAGGGATTCAACAAACGAGGATATGCTTAAGCATGTGCGAACGATTTCAGAAATTGTGCCAATTTTTGGATTTTATCTTCAGCCCGCTGTTGGAGGCAGGGTACTGGACTATCATTTCTGGAGAGATTTTGCTGAAATCGAAAATGTCATTGCCATTAAGATTGCGCCATTTAACAGATACCAAACAATTGATGTAGTGAGAGCGATTGCTGATAGTGGACGAGACATTGCCCTGTATACCGGCAATGACGATAACATTGTATTTGATCTGCTGACTCCATTTAATTTTGGGAATAAGACGTTAAGAATAGTGGGTGGCTTATTAGGTCACTGGGCTTGCTGGACATCAAAAGCAGTGGAAATACTTAATAGAATTCACTCTGTTGTTGAGAAAGGATTACCGATACCACTGGATTTGTTAAAACTTGGAATAGAGGTGACAGATTGCAATGAAGCGATTTTTGATGCAGCAAATAATTTTACAGGATGTATTCCTGGAATCCATGAAATTTTGAGAAGGCAGGGGTTGTTGAAAGGAAACTGGACGTTGAAAGAAGATGAAAACCTTTCTCCAGGACAAAAAGAAGAAATTGACAGGGTTTATAAATCATATCCTCATTTGAACGATGATCACTTTGTATCTGAACATCTGAACGAGTGGCTAAAATAATTTTCTTGCCTCTCTTGACCAGAGAAGAAAATGAATCAACCTTTAGGATTACCAGAATCTGAAGTGCAAAAGCTTTTGAAGATTCACGGATACAATGAAATACCTTCCTCTGAACATCGGACTATTTTCAACATTCTTGAAGATATTGTAAAAGAACCCATGTTTCTTCTTCTAATTGCATGTGGCATCATTTACCTCTTGCTCGGAAATAAACTTGAAGCCCAGATGCTGTTGACTTTTGTTTTTATCATTATGGGGATTACGTTTTATCAGGAAAGAAAAACTGAGAAAGCTTTACAATCTTTAAAAAATCTTTCCAGTCCCAGGGCAATCGTGATCAGAAGTGGAAAAGAACAAAGAGTTTCTGGTAGGGAAATTGTGCCAGGAGATATTGTGGTTCTGGCAGAAGGAGATAGGGTTCCAGCAGATGGTGTGATTATTTCCTGCAGTAACCTTTATATAGATGAATCTTTTATTACGGGGGAATCAGAACCTGTAAGAAAAAAGGCACAGCAACTGGATGTTGAAACATTGAGTCAGGAGAGCTCATATCTTGCCTATGCGGGTGGATTGGTAATAAGAGGACACGGATTAATGAGGGTGACTGATACTGGATGCCAGACTGTTATCGGGAAAATCGGGAAGTCATTACAGAGCATAGAACCTGCAAAAACACTTGTTCAGATAGAAATTGAGAATCTGGTGAAGAAATTTTCAATTACAGGATTAATTTTGTGCGTAATTGTTATTATTTCTTACAGGTTGTTGAATTTTAACTGGTTGAATGGAATTCTTGCGGGGCTCACACTTGCGATGGCGATTCTTCCTGAAGAATTTCCTGTGGTTCTTACAATATTTTTTGCGCTTGGTGCGTGGAGAATGTCGCGGCATAACGTTCTTACAAGAAAAATCCCCGTCATTGAAACACTTGGTGCAATGACCGTACTGTGTGTTGATAAAACAGGGACCATTACAACAAACCGTATGGAAGTGCAGGGACTTTATGCAAATGGGGAATTATTGATACCTGAAAGAAGCAAGTTTGATAAACTTCCTGAGAAATTTCATCGGTTGATAGAATTTGGAATACTTGCAAGTCTTGAAAAACCATTTGACCCAATGGAAAAAGCTTTTAAGAATTTTGCAAATCAGTATCTGATTGGAACCGAACATATTCATAAAGACTGGACACTTGTGCAGGAGTATTCTCTTTCAGAGGAACTTTCAGCGATGTCAAACGTGTGGAAGTCTCCTGATGGAAACGACTATATAATCGCTGTCAAGGGTTCACCTGAAGCAATTGTAGAATTGTGTCATCTTGCAAGACCAGTGCAGGAAGAAATTAATAGTACTGTAGAAAAAATGGCTGAACAGGGATTGAGAGTACTTGGCGTGGCAGGCGCAAAGTTCAGTCAGGGCAAGGTTCTTCCAGAAAATCAACATGACTTCAGATTTAATTTTATTGGACTTGTTGGTTTAATGGACCCGCCCAGAGAAAATGCAAAAACTGCTATAAATCTCTGTCAACGAGCAGGAATAAAAGTGATTATAGTCACAGGAGATTACCCTGCTACAGCAGCCAATATTGCAAAAAGAATCGGACTTGAAATAAAAAATGGAGTAATGAGTGGCCCGAAACTTCAGGAAATGGACGACACAACTTTGATGGAAAAAATTAATAGAATTAACATTTTTGCCCGAATTATGCCTGAACAAAAGTTGAGAATTGTTAACATATTAAAGAAAAAAGGTGAAATAGTTGGCATGACAGGGGATGGTGTGAATGATGCTCCGGCTTTGAAATCAGCTCATATTGGTATTGCAATGGGAGAAAGGGGTACAGATGTAGCGAGAGAATCATCCGACATTGTACTTCTCGACGATGATATTTCTTCTATTGTTAAAGGTATTCAAACAGGGAGAACGATTTTTGATAATCTTAAAAAGGCAGTGTCTTACATTATTTCTGTTCATGTGCCAATTATAGGCATGTCGCTTTTTCCTGTTCTTATGGGACTTCCTCTTGTTCTGGGTCCTGTGCATATTGTTTTTCTTGAAATGATTATTGACCCTGCGTGTTCCATAGTTTTTGAGGCAGAGCCATCAGAAAAAGGCATTATGGAAAGACCACCCAGAAAACTTAATGAATCAATTCTTGATGGTCAAACTTTTTTGCTCAGTATTCTTCAGGGTGTAATAGTTTTTGGCGTTGTTTTTATGGTGTTTTTGCTGGCTCTTGCTCGCGGACATGATGAAGCAAGATCACGAACAATGACCTTTACCACGTTGATTATTGCAAATATTTTTTTGATACTTACAAATCGTTCAAGAACAAGATTTGCTTTTTCAAAGGCGGTGTTTTCAAATAAACCACTGATTATTGTTGTTACAGGGACAGTAATTTTTCTTTTTTTAGTAATTGTCAATCCTTTCTTAAGAAATCTTTTTAGATTCAACCTTATTGATTTTCATGATCTTATGTTTTGTATCATTGCAGGAATTATTAGTATTTCGTGGTTTGAGGGCGTAAAGTATTTTAGAAAAACCATCAAACATTCTTCCCCTTGACAAATTTTTGTAAAACTGTTACATCATTCTCAATAAATTTTTGAAATAAAGTAACATGGATATTAATCTTTACAGAAAAATTCAGATACTTTTGCCCGTTCTTACTGCATCTGAGAAAAAGGTCGCAAAATATCTTTGTACAAAAAGGATGAAGATACCGTTTTTATCAATCTATGATATTGCTAAAACAGTAGGTGTTAGCACTGCAACTGTTAGCAGGATTGCCCGTAAGGCGGGTTGCAGGAATTTTACTGAGATGAAAATATTGCTGGCGAGAGAAACTGAAAACCCTCTCAACAAAATTTTTGGTGATATCAAGCCGGAAGATTCTGATGAAGAAATTGTGCACAAAGTATTCCAGGGCAATATCAAAAGTCTTGAAGATACATTACATATTACTGATACAGATAAATTGAGCAAACTGGCGAAAACCATAGTTAAAGCAAACAGGTTAATATGTATTGGCATCGGAGGTTCAGGGAACGTTGCACAGGATACCGCACTGAGATTTTCTCATCTCGACATTCAGGCCGAATCCTACACTGATTATTATCAGATTTTGATACAGGCATTAAGAACTAATGCAAAAACTGTTGTACTGGGGATTTCTCATTCTGGACGTTCAACCATCACAGTCGAGGGGTTAAGGATCGCCAGGGAAAAAGGTTCTGTAACAGTAGGGATTTCAAATTATTTGAACAGTCCTTTACACGCAGTCTCAGATTTTTTCTTCTGCACGTCTTTTACAGAAACAGGTGTTAAGGCAGCTGCGCTTTCGTCCAGAATCGCACAGTTGTGTCTTATAGATGCTATTTATATTCTTGTGGCAAGATATAAAAAGAAATTATGGGATATCGAAAGATTGAACAGTCTGGCGGATAAAATTCTCAGGAAAAAAACGAATGAATAGAGAAAAGAATTATCTTGCTATAGACATAGGCGCTTCGAGTGGTAAGGCGATCTGTGGAACATTGAAACACGGAAAAATGACTTTGAATGAAGTATTCAGATTTGTCAATGAGCCAGTGTTTATTAATGGAAGTTTGCACTGGAACATTCTATCTTTATGGACAGACGTACTGAATTGTATTTCAGCGTGCCTGAACCAGGGTTTTGAAAATATTGCGTCAGTGGGAATTGATACGTGGGGAGTTGATTTTGTCCTTTTGGATGAGATGGGACATGTTTTGCAGAATCCATTTCATTATAGAGACACAATTACCTCAGATGTTGAAAAATTGATTGAAGATAAAATACGCGAACAAGACCTTTATGAAATTACAGGGCTCCGGATAAGCAGGGTAACAACACTTTCTCAGATAATTTCGTTGAAAATGAAATCTCGATGGCTTTTTGATGTTGCCAGGACTTTCTTGATGATGCCAGATTTTTTTAGATATCTATTGTCTGGAAATATTGCGTGTGAACTGACAAACGCCGGATCATCTCAATTACTTGATATTCATACAAAAAATTGGAGCAGAAAAATTTTTGACACCTTTATCCTTCCTTTGGATATCATGCCTGAAATTATTTCTCCCGGCACTATAGCAGGAAAGTTACGGAGGGAAATATCAGAAAAATTTCATTGTAAGGATACGAATGTTTCTGTGGTGGCCGGACATGACACAGCATCTGCAGCAGCTGCGGTGCCATTTGTTGACCAGAATACACTATTTATCAGTTCCGGAACATGGGCAGTGTTTGGATTGATTGCAAAATTCCCACAAACAAATGAAGAAACCTTTAGAGCCAGATTTATAAATGAACCTGGATTCGACTGTGTATTGATTGTGAGAAATATGGCTGGCCTTTATTTGTTTGAAAATTTTTACAGGAGACTTCTTGGAAAAGACAGGAAAATCACTTACAGGAAAATGATATAATCTGCAATGGATTCCAACGGATTTCAGGTGTTTCTTAATCCCAATGATAATCTTTTTTTCTCCATAGAAGATGGAGAGATAGCACTCAAAAAATACTGTGACTTTACAGGTCAAAAGTACCCGGAGAAAATGTCCGACATATTGAGAGCAATTCTTGAAGGAATTGCTTTAAGTTTTAAAAAGCCCCTTGAGGATATTCAGGCATGTACAGGAAGAACTTTTGAAAAGATATGTATTGTAGGAGGTGGAGTAAAAAATAAACTATTGTGCCAGATGATTGCAGATGCCACAGGTTTGCAGGTGATTACAGGACCATCTGAGGCAGCAGCTGTTGGCAATCTTTGTATTCAAGCATTTGCTGATGGTGAAATTCAAGATGTTTCCAGCATTAGAAACATGGCTGCAAGTTCCTGCAAAGTGAATGTGTTTCAGCCAAAGAATACTGATAGTTGGGAGAAACAATATAAAAAGTTCAAACACTTATATTTTTAAAAAGGAGACATTATGGAAAGATATCATTTACCTGAAATTTTTCTTAACACGCTTGACGGAATTGATTTGAAGACGCATATCATTGCAACATATTATATGAAAGACAGACTTCAAGAAGCCCAGTTCATCGACCATTTTGAGCTTCTTCAATCAATTGCACTCGAAGGTTCAACAGGTACTTGGGAAAAGGTCGAAGAGGATACAGAACAGGTTAGAAAAACACTTTCAGGAAAACTTGTTGGATATTATGAAATTCCAGTTGAGGATAAATTTACAAAAGAAGCAGTGGTTCAGTTTGCTTTTCCAATTTACGCCTGGATTGATAATCTTCCTATGATGTTGCTGTCAATAGCAGGAAACTGTTTTGCCTATTCTCATCACCTGAGGCTTCTTGATATCTTTTTACCCCAGGACATCCTGGAAAAATTTTCGGGTCCGAAATTTGGGGTAGAGGGGATTAGAAAAATAACGGGCGTAAAAGAAAGGCCATTTTCCCTTCACATTATCAAACCAAAGATGGGAATGACTCCAGAGCAGGTTGCTAATCAGGTTTATCAAACCGCACTTGGTGGCGTTGATATGGTGAAAGATGACGAAATGACATCTGATGTTTATAACAATACTTACCTTGATAGGTTAGATGCTGTGCTTGAAAAACTGTATCAGGCAGAAAAGCACACAGGGAAAAAGGTGATTTATTTTTTGAGCATTACCCATGAACCTGATAAAATTGTTGAACGTGCACACAAGGCAATCAAGTATGGTGCCACAGGGCTGTTGATTACTTATTCAGCAGGGTTGCCTGTATTGAGACAAATTGCCTCTGACCCAGAAATTAATGTACCAATTTTGTGGCATGCATCTCACATGATTGCTGCTCAACCAAGAATTTCCTGGCCTGTATTTGCAAAACTTGCCAGAATTTGCGGCGCAGATTTAATGCTCACGCCAACATACTGGTCTTCAATTCCAATGGTGAGTATGGAAGAAGGTCTTCGTACTGCACATGTGAAACTTGCACCCCTTGGAAAAATCAGACAAACATTTCCAATGCCATGCGCAGGAGTATATCCCGGGTTGGCTCCAATTCTTATTGGAGAATATGGGCCGGACATTGTGATACCTGCTGGCGGAGGGATGCTTGGTCATCCAGATGGATATACAGCTGGTGCTGCTGCATGGCAGCAGGCAATAGCAGCAGTTATGGAAGGTATACATATTGTGGAATATGCTAAAAGACCAGAAAATCAAGCATTAAGAAGAGCGATTGAAAAATGGGGATATATTGAAAGACCTAAAACTCCATGGTTGAGAATTGCTCCACAATTTCATCCAAAGAAAATGGAAATATAATGGAGATGGACGGAAAGACAGAAGCATTATTCACACACTCTACGGCGCAGACAAAACT
>JBMFLH010000012.1:0-29836 GCA_049971295.1 Candidatus Ratteibacteria bacterium
CAGGCGCATCCCTCCTTGTTCGCCCCAATAAATATTTTTCTTCCTTTTTTTCTATTAAAACTTCAACTGTTTTGCCTTGAAAAGATAACGCAATGTCTTTACTAATTTTTTTCTGAACTTTCATTAACCTTTGATATCTTTCTTTTTTTCTCTCATACGGTATCTGGCCTGGCATCAAAGATGCAGGAGTACCATTTTCAGGATAATAAATAAATGCGCCGAGTTTTTCAAACCTCATCTCCCTGACAAAATCCAGAAGTTCCTGAAACATTCCTTCTGTTTCACCAGGGAAACCTACAATCAATGTTGTTCGAAGAGCAATGTTAGGAATAGTTCGTCTGATATCTTCAATCAACTTTCTATAGTCTTTTACTGGCCTGTTCATTTTTTTCAATATTTCAGGATTAATATGTTGAAGCGGAATATCAAGATATTTACAAATTTGCGAATGCGAATTCATTAATTCCAATAGTTTCTGACTGATCCCTGAAGGATGCAGATACATTAACCTGATCCACGGAAACCCTATTTTTAATAAACTTCTGAGTAGCTTGCATAAGCTATGTTCACCACGATCTTTTCCGTAGGCAGTAATATCATGTCCCACTATTATCAATTCTTTAACTCCTGAAGCAAAAAGAGATTCTGCTTCTTTCAAAATGTCTTTTTCGAAAAAACTGTAAAGAGGGCCTCTGATGATTGGAATCGTGCAATAAGAACACCTATTGTTGCATCCTTCAGCAATTTTAATGTATGCATACGGAAATGTTGAAACAGCTCTCGGTAAACGACAATATTGATGAATACCAACATCTGTATGCGTATAAATCCTTTTACCCGACTCAATTTCAGAAAAAATTTCAGGCAATCTGGCGATGCTGTAAGGACCAATAACGCCATCAATATCTCTGTCCTTCAGCAACCTATCATGGTCTCTCGCAGGCAAACAACCAGTCACAATCAGTTTGAATTCATATTCCCTTTTCCTATCTTTCAAAAAGGAAATCACCTGTCTTGCCTCATCAATCGCCGGATTGATGAATGCGCAGGTGTTCACGATAACAAAATCAGATTCTTCAGGAATCAATGAAATTTCATAACCGGCTTGCCCGAGTATTCCGATGATTTTTTCAGAATCTACTGTATTTTTTGGACATCCAAGGCTTATTACACACAGTTTCTTCGTCATTTGTAGAAAAGTTTTTCATTTGTTGTCAACATCCTTTCCATGATTGTTCAGGCCATCGTCCTTTTGAACCAAACCTTTGAGAATTACCCTGGGTTTACCTTCCCTGTATGGCCCCACAATACCTTCTGCTTCCATTCGTTCAATTAATCTTGCCGCTCTATTGAATCCTATCTCAAGTCGTCTCTGTAGCATAGAAATTGAAGCAATTCTTGTCTCAAGAACAATCCTCACAGCTCTTGTGTAAAGTTCATCATCATCACTACCCACTGAAGAACCAGGCACAATGGCGCCCTCCTGAGATTCTGGCTGGTGTTCAAGAATTTCCATTTTATATTCAGGGGTCCCCTGAGATTTAAGAAAATCTGTCAAGGATTCCAGTTCTTCATCACTAACAAATCCACCCTGAGCCCTGATAGGATGTGATCTTCCAGGTGGAATAAAGAGAAGATCTCCTCTCCCAAGAAGTTTTTCAGCTCCTTTCGAATCAAGAATTGTCTGGGAATCAAATTTCGATGATACCTGAAATGCGATTCTGCATGGCAAATTCGCCTTTATGATACCTGTAATCACATTAACGGATGGCCTCTGGGTGGCAAGAATTAAATGTATTCCTGCTGCGCGGGAAAGAGCTGTCAACCTGATGATACTGTTTTCAATTTCATTTCTTGCAATTAGCATCAAATCCGCAAGTTCATCCACCACCACCACAATATATGGAAGTTTTTCTTCGAGCTGTTGATTGTATGCTTCAATATTTCTTACCTTTGCCTGTGCAAAAATATGATAGCGACGGTCCATTTCTTTGATTAGCCATTTGAGAGAGGTCACTGCCTTTTTAATATCAGTGATGACCGGCAAAATCAGATGTGGTATATCATTGTAAATGACAAGCTCCACCATTTTCGGGTCAATCATCAGAAGCTTTACTTCGTCAGGCGATGCCTTGTAAAGAATGCTTGTAATCAGCGAATTGAGACACACTGTTTTTCCTGAACCAGTTGCACCCGCAATCAAAAGATGTGGCATAATTTTCAAATCAGATATCACAGGCTTGCCAAGAATGTTTTTTCCTATTGCCACAGTAAGTTTTGAAGGCGAGTTTTGAAATTCCTTGCTTTCCAGTATTTCTCTCAAACATACAATGGAGATTTCTCTATTAGGCACCTCAATTCCTATGGTTGACTTACCCGGTATTGGAGCTACCATTCTGATGGGACTTGCCTTCAAACTCATCGCAATGTTATCAGCCAGTTTTGTAATTTTTACCAGTGGTATTCCTGGTGCCGGTTGAACTTCGTACAGGGTCACTCTGGGTCCCTGGGTAAAATTAACAACCTCTCCTTCTATTCCAAAATCACTGAGGGTCTCCTCTATCACCTGGGCATAAACCCTGAGGTCTTTTTCTGTTTCCTTCTCAGGATGTTTTGCTGCTTTAAGCAATGAAAGAGATGGTAATTGATATGTTCCAGATTTTACTGTCGCCTGCTTTTTTAAGACAGATTTTTCCTGCGGTTGAACTGTAATGATTTCAGTTGCAGGTGGTTCATTTGGCTCCGGGATAGTGGTTCTTTGAGTTTGTGTTTCAACCATCACTTTTTCTACTTTGTCAGGGACTTTTACCGTTTGAACTCTTCTGGCTTTTTGTTTCACGGATGATTTCATTACAAAAGATGATCCAGGTTGCCACAGGTTTGAAAAAGCCGAAACGATGTCTTCAAAAGGAGAATAAAAAATTCTTGATGAGGCAATAAATAATCCTGCGCTGGTTATAGCGAGAAGAAAAAATCCTCCTTTATCACCAAAATATGATATTACTCCATTGCCTATTAATAATCCGGTAATCCCAGCTTGCGGAAAAACAGAAGAACCGGACGTACCAAAACCCTTTCTGATGGATTCAATAAGCCCTGTGAGGACAAAAATAAAAAGCACACAACTGATCCCTTCAAGGGCCGTAAACCTTTCTCTTTTCCAGGATTTTGACCAGGCATAAAGAAAAACAGTTACAATGCATAAGTATGCCACCCAACCAAAAATGAAAAACGACACAGCAGAAATGTTCGCGCCAAATTTACCGCCAAAGTTTGCAGGTATGTCCTTTATGGGATATCCCAGCTGGCAAAACTGGAAACAGGGATCATCAGGGCTATAAGTAATCAGGCATAAAAATAGGAATATCGCCACTCCCAGAAGAATAATTCCAAAAAATCTTGAAAGGTTTCTTTCCATCATTATAATTTTAACATAAAATAAATACATTGTTAACAGGGAGACCAAATGTCATTTGAAGATCAAAACAGAAGGAATTTGAAATTCGCCAGTACCTTGAAACACCAGATCAATGAAATTTTACAAAAGGAAATTTCTGATCCTCGAATAGGATTTGTGACAATTACAAATGTCAGGGTGAGCGCTGATAGAAAACATGTAACAGTGTACGTCAGCACACTCGGAAACGAAGAAAAACAGGCAGAATCACTAAAAGGACTTGTCAATGCATCGGGATATATCAGACATCTTTTGAGCAAAAAACTTGAAACCAGATTTACTCCTGACATTGAATTTATAAGGGACGAAAATCCAGGTGACAGAATTGAAAAAATATTAAAAGAAATCGAACACGAAAAAGGAACAAACCAATGAATTCTTCTGAAATAAAAGAAAACCTTGTAAAAATTCTAACAAAGGGAGGGCTTCTCTTTGAACAATTCAATGTATTTCCTTCTGCAAAAAAAGAATTTGGAGACTTTTCCACAAACCTGTTTTTTAAATTAAAAGAATCAGGACATCGCATCTCAATTGATGATTTAATTTCTCTCATCAAGAAGGACAACTGGTTCTTGAAGAATTTTGAAAAGATTGAAGAGAAAAATGGCTTTTTGAATTTTTTCCTTAAAGATACGCTCATATACGAAATTGTCAATGAAATACTTGCAAAAAAACAGGAATTTGGAAGATCTCACTATGGAGATAGCAAAAAGGTACTCATAGAATTCGTCAGCGCCAATCCCACAGGACCACTCACCATAGCGCACGGAAGACAGGCTGCTTTCGGGGAATCCCTCGCAAGAATTCTTTCTTTTTGTGGATGGCATGTCACGAGAGAATACTACCTTAATGATTGCGGAAGGCAGATGGTACTTCTTGGAATTTCTTTAAAATCCCGATATCTTCAACTCAAGGGAATACATGCAGAAATTCCAGAAGATGGATATCACGGCGAATATCTGAAGGAAATTGCAAAAAAATTGCCTGATGGGTGTGAAAACAAAGATGCCAGTTTTTTTGAAGAAATCGCAAAACAAGAAATACTCAATATGATTAAGCAGGACCTTGATCAATTCAATGTCAGATTTGATAGATATTTTTCTGAAAAAGAATTGCGCGACAGTGGTAGGGTCGAAAAAGTCATTCAGAAGCTCAGGGAAAATTCCCTTGTGTATGAACGCGAGGGTGCATTGTGGTTCAGGTCCACGCAATATGGGGACGACAAAGACAGGGTTCTAATAAAAAGTGATGGTTCATATACGTATCTTGCGCCTGATATTGCATATCATGAAGATAAAATCACAAGGGCATATCATCTTCTGATTAATTTATGGGGACCAGACCATGCTGGATACATTCCAAGAATTAAGGCAGCAGTTGCTGCGCTGGGATTTCCTCCAGAAAAACTCCAGATTATTATCGTGCAACTGACAACACTTTACCGTGGTAAAGAAAAAATTTTAATGTCCACAAGAAAGGGACAGTTTATCACCCTCAAACAATTGATAGATGAGGTTGGTCCGGATGCTACAAAGTTCTTTTTCCTCTTCAGAAAGGCAGACAGTCATCTTGACTTTGACATGGACCTTGCAAAGAAAAAAACAGAAGAAAATCCCGTCTACTATATTCAATATGCGTACGTTCGCGTGATTCATATCCTTGCTTTTGGAAAGGAAAAAGGATATAAAGAAAACGAGATACTTCAGGCAGATTTCTCATTGCTGAAAGAAACCCTTGAAATTGAAATTTTGAAGAAACTCAAATCCTTCCCGGTGATTGTTGAACAAGCTGCCAGAACTCTTGAGGTTTCAAAAATTGCCCATTACATCCTTGACCTTGCAGGAGATTTTCATTCATATTATCAGAAGTTCAGGGTGGTTAACGAAGACAAAAAAATGTCCTGCGCTCGACTTGCGCTGGTACAATGTGTTTATACAGTCATGCAAAACGGTCTTGACCTTCTTGGCATATCAAAACCAGAAAAAATGTAAAGTATGCCCTTTCTTGACATAGAAATTTTTTTGAGGTATTTTATTTTTGTATGCCAACAAAGAAAGAAATTACAACAATCATCCAGAACATAGGGCTCTGGAACAAGCAGGCAATTGAAAAAGCCCTGCAGGAACAGGAAACTACTGATAGACCGTTAAAAGAAATATTCCAGAACATGGGGCTATTGCCTTTTGGAGACATACCCGCAACCTTGTTTTTTCAACTCGGTATTGTTCAGCAAAATTTGCCGCTTCGCGAAATTCCTCCCGATGTAATAAATCTCATATCCCCTTCGTTTGCAAAAAAACATAGAATCATCCCCTGGGAAATTCGTGAGGATGGAAAATTGGTTATTGTGACCGACGACCCCATTAACATCATAGCCAGTGATTATTTCAAAAAAAATCTTAATGTACCTTATGACATTGAAATCGTTGTTACTTTTCCAAATGAAATCGACCAGCTGATAGCAAAATATTTTGAGCAACAGGATATTGAAGACCTATCAAGCATGCTTCAGGAGGTTGGAAGCGCTGACACCATTGAAACGCTTGAGGACGAAGAAATCACCACTGACGAAGATGAAGAAGCTCTTGCGCTTCAGGCGCCTGTTGTAAAAATCGTAAATCTGATTTTTGTTGAAGCGCTGAGAAGAAGGGCAAGCGATATTCATCTGGAGCCACTGGAAAAAAAGTTCAGGGTCAGATTTAGAATCGACGGCGTTCTTTATGAAGTTGTAAGTCCACCAAAGAGAGTTGAAAGAGCTGTCATCGCTCGTGTCAAACTGATGGCAAAAATGGATCTTGCAGAAAAACGGCTTCCACAGGATGGTAGAATCATGCTTGATATAGGTGGAAGGCCCATCGATTTCCGTGTATCAACCCTTCCAGGAATCTATGGGGAAAGTGTGGTTCTCAGAATTCTTGACAAAACAAAGGCATTGAAAGATCTTGAGCAACTTGGATTTATGGAACAGGACCGCAAAACATGGGAAAACCTTTTAAAATACTCTGGCGGAATTTTGCTTGTCACAGGTCCCACAGGAAGCGGAAAAACAACAACCCTTTATGCGTCCTTGAAAAAACTCAATACCATTGATAGAAAACTTATGACAGTTGAAGAGCCTGTGGAATACCAAATTCCTGGTATAAACCAGACACAGGTAAGATCTGAAATAGGACTGACTTTTGCCAGTGTTTTAAGAGCTTTTTTGAGACAATCTCCTGATGTTATTCTGGTTGGAGAAATTCGTGATTTCGAAACCGCTGACATTGCTTTACGCGCTGCACTCACAGGGCACCTTGTTTTTAGCACTCTTCATACAAATGACGCGCCAAGTGCTATTACAAGATTGATTGACCTTGGAATACCACCATTTCTTGTTGCATCATCGGTTCAGGGGGTGATGGCACAGCGACTTGTCAGAGTCCTTTGTAAATTCTGCAAACAACAGATTGAACCAGACGAACAGATGAAAAAGGCATTGAAAATAAAGGAAGGAGAAAAGGTGACAATTTACGAACCAAGAGGTTGTCCTGAATGCAATTTTACAGGTTTTATGGACAGGATTGCCATATTTGAAATCTTCATAATGAACGATACTTTACGAGAACTTACCATGAAAAGAGCAACCGCTGAAGAATTGAGAAAAGAAGCCCGAAGACTTGGAATGAGTACGATGAGAGACGATGGCATCAGAAAGGTAAAACTTGGATTGACAACACTTCAGGAAGTTACAGAGGTTGCTGGAGAGGAGTTTTAAATGCCAAAACCGATTGAACAACTACTTGAGATGATTGTTCGCGAAGATGCAGCAGATCTTCACATCAATGTTGGACTTCCACCAATGATGAGACATCACGGAGGTCTTGTGAAAATGGATTCAGAACCGCTGACTCCAGAAGACACTGTTAATTATATGAAGGCCATCACATCAAGAGAACACCAGGAAGAACTTCAAAGAGTTGGTGGAACAGATTTTGGTTTCGCATTCAAAGATATCGCAAGGTTTCGTGTCTCTGTATTTAAGGAACGCGGACACATCGCAATGGCACTTCGCTTGATTCCTTATAGATTTCTCACGTTCCAGGAATTAGGACTTGAAGAAAGAACCATGAAATATCTTCTTACAAGGCCTCGCGGGCTTATACTTGTTACTGGTCCAACAGGTTCAGGTAAAACCACCACCCTTGCTTCTATGATAGATTATATGAACACGCATATGGACCTTCACATTATTACCATTGAAGACCCCATTGAATATTATCATCCACACAAACTGTCTATCATCACCCAGAGAGAACTCGGCGTGGATGTGCCTTCTTTTGCTGAAGCATTAAGAAGGGGTTTAAGACAGGACCCTGATGTGTTCCTTGTGGGAGAAATGAGAGACCTTGAAACAATTGAAGCAGCGATTACAGCTGCTGAAACAGGTCATATCGTTTTCGGAACGCTGCATACCACAGGAGCAACCCGCACCATTGATAGAATTGTCAATGTCTTTCCTGTTGCTCAACAGGAACAAATCAGGGTGATGCTTTCTGTTTCCATTCTCGCTATTATATCCCAGATCCTTCTCAAACGGATTGACAAACCTGGCAGGGTCGCAGCATATGAAATTATGATTGCGACTCCTTCCATACAAAACCTTATCCGTGAAAGAAAAACATACAGAATTATGTCAGATATTCAAACAGGAATGAAAATGGGAATGATTACAATGGACACATTTTTAATGAGATTGTTCAAAGAAGGGAAAATTTCTTTTGAAGATGTAATGATTTACAGTCATGACCCAGAACAGGTAAAATTGCAACTGGCTGCAGAGGGCGTAATAGATGAAAAATTAGCATCAAAAAAATACGGAGAAGAAATTATTATAGAAAGCGAAGAAACAAAAGGCTAAGATGGCTGAAAGAAAACTAATCGGTGAAATGCTGCTTGAAGCCGGGCTCATCACAGAAAAACAACTTGAAGAAGCATTGAAGGAACAGGTCAAAACAGGTCGTTTCCTCGGAAGGATTCTTGTGGAAAAGGGTCTTGTTGATGAAAAAGAATTAAAAAGGATGCTGAGTATTCAAGCTGGTATCGAAATGATTGATTTAAAAAATACTGTCATCGACAGGAATGCTATCAATGTATTTCCCTCTGCTCTTGCAAAAACATACACGGTTCTGCCGATAAAACTTGAAAAAAATGTGTTAACGCTGGCTGTTGGAGATACTTTAAGCTTAAACATCCAGGATGACATTTCATTTATTCTTGGTTACAAAATTAAAATGGTGCTTGCTGATGAAGAAGATATTAAAGAAAATATCAATGTGTACTATGGGTCAGAAATTGAAACCATTGACGACCTCATAAAATGGATATCCCAGGATATGGCTGAAATGGAAGAACTGGAAACCATTGCCTCTGCCAGCGGTGAATATGCAACAATTACAAGCCTTGAAGAAATCGCAACATTGCCACCAGTGGTAAAACTTTTTGACCTCATTCTTCTTCAGACAGTCAGGGATAATGCTTCTGACGTGCATCTTGAACCATTTGAAAACGATTTCAGGGTTAGATACAGGGTGGACGGAGTACTCTATGATATGGTGCATCCTCCAAAAGGTCTGGCATTTGCACTTTTCTGCAGGTTCAAAATTATGGCTTCCATGGATATTGCGGAAAGAAGATTGCCGCAGGATGGCCGTATTGAATTGTCAGTTATGGGTAGGCCCGTGGACCTTCGTGTTAACACTGTCCCAACAGTTTTTGGGGAATGCCTGGCGATTCGTGTTCTTGACAGAGGAAAAACAATTTTTGACATGGAAAATTTAGGTCTTTTGCCCAGAGATATGGATGTGGTTGAAAAACTCATCCACAGACCCCATGGCATTATCCTTGCAACAGGACCCACTGGCTGCGGTAAAACAACCACCCTGTACGCTCTGTTAAGGAAACTCAATACGCCAGAAGTAAAATTGATTACCACAGAGGATCCTGTTGAGTATATGCTTGAAGGTGCGGTACAGGTTCCTGTAAAGGAAAGTATTGGTTTAACCTTTGCCGCCTGTATCAGAAGCATATTGCGTCAAGACCCTGACATTATTCTTGTTGGCGAAGTCCGTGATTTTGACACTGCACAGATGGCAATACAATCATCCCTGACCGGGCATCTTGTTTTAAGTACATTACACACCAATGATGCACCAACAACCATTATGAGACTTGTTGATATGAAGGTTCCGCCGTTTTTACTCGCATCCACTATTGAAGGTATCATCGCCCAGCGACTTGTGAGGGTGCTTTGCCCGAGATGTAAACAGGAATACAGGCCCACAAAACAGGAAATTATTGAACTTGGTCTGACAGATGAACAAGCCGAGCAGATGAAGTTTTATAAATCTGTTGGATGCCCGTTTTGCAGGGGTGGTTACAAAGGAAGAACAGGAATTTTTGAAATTCTTGTACCAAATGAATCGTTGTGGCGAGCTGTTCTTGAAAACAGGCCACTGGGTGAAATTCGTGAAATTGCAATCAAGGAATGCCATATGAAGACTCTTGTGGACGACGGGATTGAAAAAATTAATTTAGGCATCACATCAGTTGAAGAGGTAATTAAAGAAGTTCATGGTTATGGATGATAAGTATTTACTTAGTCCTGAATAAAGGGTATTATAGAAATGGAATAAAAAAGGAGTAAAAGGATGGCAAATTTTCAGTATGCCGGGATGGATGCAGCGGGTAAAGCAGTAAGCGGCTCCATTGAGGCGTCAAGTTCCCAGGAAGCAATTGGGAAATTAAAATCCATGGGTTATTATATTACAAGTATCAGTGCCGGAAAAACCGCTGGTGCTTCAAAACAAGCAGCTACCCCAAAACAAGCGTCAAAGCCATCTGCAAAGAAAAAAGCAGGCGGTGGTGGAATAAGTATCAATCTGCCTTTTCTTGGTGGAACAAAAATTAAACAGAAGGAACTCACTGTTATTACACGTCAGCTTGCCACACTTATTGGTTCAGGACTGCCTCTTTTACGAGCACTGAAAGTTCTTGAACAACAGAGAAAGGGCGGCGCTGCAAAAGTCCTTAATAAGGTGGCAAGTGAAATTGAACAGGGAGCATTGTTTTCTGAAGCGCTTGCGAAATTCCCTTCAAGTTTTCCAAGAATTTATGTTGCCATGGTGAAGGCAGGAGAAGCAGGTGGCGCACTTGAATCAGTATTAAGCCGTCTTGCAGAATTTATGGAAAAAGAGGCAAAACTGAAAGGAAAAATTAAGTCAGCCATGGCATATCCATCTGTTGTTGTTGTGGTTATGATTGGGATTTTAACTTTTATTATGGTTAAAATTGTGCCAACATTTACCAAGATATTTGAAGATATGGAAGTTGGAGATCTTCCGGCAACAACAAAGCTTTTGATTAAGATGTCAAAACTGATGGCAGAACGTTCATATTTAATCGTTGCATTCATTTTCGCGCTGGTAATTCTTTACAAGGTGGCAACAAAAATCAAGTTCACGAAATACTTGATAGATAAGGTAAAACTCAGAATGTTTATTTTTGGACCGGTCATTTCAAAAACGATTATCGCAAGGTTTGCCAGAACATTTGCCACATTGATTACAAGCGGTGTGCCAATACTTCAGTCCCTTCAAATTGTGCGTGATACTGTCGGAAATGAAGTAATCGCCAATGCCATCAATGAAATTAGAAATCGGGTGCGCGAAGGAGAAGGCATTTCAGGAATTATGTTGAGAACAGGCGCGTTTCCTCCAATGGTCACAAATATGATTGCTGTGGGAGAAGAAACAGGTGCAATGGATTCCATGCTTGAGAAGGTCGCTGATGCCTATGAAGCAGAGGTTGATGCGGCTGTTGCAGCAATGACTTCAATGCTTGAACCAATTTTGATTGTATGCCTCGGTGTTGTCGTCGGTTTTATTGTTATTTCTCTTTTTATGCCTCTGATAAAAATCGCCCTCAGTCTATCAGGCGGCTCAGGCGAAGGAGGTGGTAGTGGAGGTGAGTAATGATAGATAAAAAGCATGGTTTTACCCTTGTTGAAATTCTTATTGTGATTGCAATCATAGGAATTCTTGCGGCAATATTGCTCCCTGCACTTGCTGGAGCCAGAGAAAGAGCAAGACGAACAACCTGCCTGAATAATTTAAAGCAAATAATGGCAGCATATGAAATGTACGCTGATGATTATTTTGAAAACTATCCAGTTGATGATTCCAGTATTTACAGTGGTATTTATCCAAATTTTGTCAAAACACCGCAAACATTCTGGTGTCCAGCTACAATATCAAGAGGAATAACATCTCCAGATACCATTAATTCTTCAAACTGGAATAATTCCTATGCCTTTGTTTTTGGACTGACAACAGGAAACAATTGTCCAAAACCAGTTCCTGTTATCAGTGATAAAGGAATTTTTGTGGGTTCATCAGCAAACTATGGAAACCATAAATTTGGGATGAATGTTCAGTATCTTGATGGCTCAACTTCCTGGGTTCTTCAGCCGAATGTTGTTTATTATAATGGCTCAAATGGACCAACTGATGGTGTCAATGTTGCCTGCACAGAAACAGGAGATAGCATTGATATCAAGGTAGATGGCGTTGAAGCCAAATGGGGACAATAAACAGGGAAATAAAATGAAAAAAAAGGGATTTACTGTGATTGAACTGCTGGTGGTAATGGTGATCATTGCGATGCTTGCAGCGATGCTACTGCCTGCATTAAGAAAAGCAAGGACAAAAGCAGCAAGAGACAAAGCAAGAAATGAAATGGCTGCTATTGCCAGCGCATTAATTACTGTAAAAAATGACATTGGATATTATGTAAGACTCTGCGATTTATCTGATGCAACATTGCCAACAAATTATGTTGGAAATACTTTTGTATACTTCAACACTACTACTGGCCAGGACGATACCAGCACAACAAGCGAACTTACAGCTGGTCATCCTTGGGATGGTCCATATCAGGTTTTTCAGGAAAACTCAATTTATACTAGTGCCAGGGGAAGTTTACCATCATGCACAGGTGATGCATCAGGCCCTGGTTCTGGATGGGATGAAAATGGTGATGGTAATCTTGATAATCCACCTGCCTATGGCACTCCACTTGACCCCTGGGGTCATCCCTACCTTGTTGCTTATAATTCAACAGATAAAGTTATGATTATCTATTCAGCAGGTCCTGATGGAAAACTACAAACAAAAGCTGGAAACAAACAGGTTGCGTCGAATTCTGATGATTTACTTTATGTATTCAGATGAAAATAAAAAGAAATGGAGTTGCTCTTGTTATAGTGATTGTTTTGATACTATTGTTTTCAGCCATTATCCTTTCTGTTGTCCTGACGAGTACCACTGCTTACAGACGCTCCACATATTTTAGAGATAGAAGTATTGCTTTGAATCTCGCCCACATAGGCATTGCTGATGCCCTGTATAAACTCAATTACAGATACCATGACCAATTTCACTACTACGGGTTTAGAGATGACGGTGAATGCTGGACCGATACAGGAAATCTTCCACAGAATGGAAGCACATACTCTTACACAATCAAAGCGCTTGACCTCGGACTTCCGCTTGCTTCTGTCAATGATGGAGTCACTATTCAACTGAAAATCAATGATGGCATCAGCAATGATTCAATTATCGCAACAGGGAAATACAGAGGAAGAACAATAACAATTTCAGCAGGAATAAGAACATTAAGTGACCAGAACACAAACCTGAAGCTTCCTCTTGCAGATAATACACAGTTAGATACAAAAGGTATTCCCGAAGCATTCAACAAACACACAATTTACGCAAATTCTGTGAGTGGGACAGGTTCTACTGTAAAAGGGAATATCGCGACAACATCAACAAAACCATCTCCCTGGCCTGCAGGATGGACAGATGCTACATGGACAAATACAAGTATTTCTCTGCCCTTTCCATCTCTTCCTGTTTTACCCTTTGAAGCACGACCTCCTGACCCTGCACCAGCTGGCTGGATTGAATTTCAGATGCGTGGCCAACCAAGATACAGAATTGATGGTGGCTCATGGCAGGCACCACTTCCAGCAGGCGTTGTATATACATCAGATGGCACAGGCACAGAAACCTTTACTTTTACAACCTATACTCCACCAGGCAATAGAAAAGTTTATGTCAGGGCAAGTAGGTTACCGCCTGGCAGAACCGGGGGCGCGTGCTTTGACAATGCCAGTATCGTGAATTCTGTTCTTGCAGATGGAAGTATCACATTCAAAGGAACGATTTCCCTTTCACAAAACGCAATTTTTGAGGCAGATGTTGATGGTAATGGAACTGGAACATTTGTTATTCATCCAGGTACAACTTTCTCTGGTTCAGACCTTATTGTTTATAAGTACCTGCCACCAGGTTCTTTTGCCATCAATCAATCAAATATTACTATCAATGGAGCGCTTGTGACAAACTGTTCTTTAACCATTGGCACTGGCGCAACAAATTTTACTGTTGATGCCACAGGCAGCAATAAAAATGCGGCAATAACCATTTACACAGGGTCCACAGCAACATTCACCTTAAGTTCAACACCAAATATCACTCTTGGAGATAATCAAAACTATGCATTTTTGATTGCGACAACAACAAATCCATTGACCGTAAATATTGGTACAGCAGGAAATGTCAATTTTGAGACCAATTCAATTACAAATCTTAATGGCAAAGCAACAGTTGTTGCATATTCAACAAATAGTTCATCGACTGTTAACATTGGCAGTGCCTCAAATTACGCAAAAATGAAAGGACTTATCTATTCTTATGGTACAACAACCGGCAATATCAATGTTAATAATGGAAGCACAAATATCACAGGTTGCCTTGTTGCAAATGGAACTGTGACATTGAATGGTGGAACAATTACATATGATAAAAGTGCTTTTACATCTGACAGGGTTAACATTTATTCTGGTTTTACAGGTGGAAGAAGAATTTATCTTCCATTCAACTGGAAACTTGTATGGTAAAAAAGGGATTTTCAATACTTGAACTTGTTGTTGCGATGTTTTTGCTCACGATTGTTATTGGAACAGGGCTTTTGATTATCGCCGGAAATTTAAATGTAATGCAAAAGGCAAACGAAATGCTTCTTGCTTCAGCAGTTGCCCAGTATTGTATAGAATCAGTGAGAATAGTTGATTTTCCACCTGTGTATGCAGACAGACAATCAGATTTTCCAAAAAAAATCAGTGAAAATGCTCCATTGACATCCTCATATCAGGTATCAACACCTGATTCTTCGTTTAAGGTTTATATGGGATGCGTCTGGTATAGATCTGACGGCAGTGAAGCAACTGATAATGAAACTGACCTGGTCGTATTAAGAAAGGTCAAAATTGAAGTAAGAAGAGTAAAGGATAGTTATCTTCTATTCAGCATGCCTGTATTTATCACAAGAAACGGGATGTACTGATGAAAAAAAATGGATTTACCCTGCTTGAGATGCTTGTGGCACTTGCTCTTATAGTCATTGTTGTAGGTCTATCTGCCTTTCTCTATGCAAAAGCAGCAAGACTTAGAAAACTTATTACCTATCAGAATGAAGTTCAAAATACACTTAATGCAATGATTACTGAAATTACCTATGGTTCAAGGGATACTATAGGTCTTCAATTTGCCCATGACATAAAAAACGATCCGCAGAATCCTTTTTACGAACTTGCCTTTTATGACAGAACAAAAGGTGAAACTGTATTTTATCTTATTTCTCCTGGGATGAATGCTGAAATACCGTCAAGCCTTCCAACAACTGATACAGACACAACCCTGTGGCAGGCAAAAACAAAGATATCAGGTACTCCTTCAAGAAATTCAGGCGCGTGGAAACTTATTGACCCGAGTAAGTCAATGGAACTTTCGTCAGGAAGTGGGTTCAATTATTACGCATTGACATCAGCGGGGCTTAAACAGATTGACAACCTTCAGTCAGAAACACCTGTCGCAGTAAAAATTACTCTTGTTGGAAAAACTACTGACCCATCATTGAAATCAAGACCTGTCACACCAGCAACAATTCTTGTCAGAATAAAAAATAAACTACCTTTTTAGTCTGATGCTATGAAAAAAACAGGTTTTACTCTTATAGAAATTCTTGTCGTGCTTGTCATTATTTCAATAATCGCAGCAATAGCCCTGCCAGCAATAAACAGGGCAAGAAACAGAGCAGCCATCATAAGGACAAAAAGCATTATTTCTTCAATTGAAGCTGCGTTGTTTATGTATCAAACAGATATGGGAGATTATCCAGAAAGTACTGGCTCAACTGAAATTTTAATTTTTGCCTTGATGGGACCATTGGATGATGAAAACTGGAAAGGTCCTTATATGAGATTCAAACAGTCAGACATTGACGATAATGGAGACATTGTTGACATATGGAGAAATCCCCTGGTTTATAAATACCCTCAACATGAAAAAACAAATGTTCCCTTTATCATTGTTTCCAGAGGACCTGACAGAAAATTAAATACCAAAGATGACATTGGAAACTGGTAATAAAGGTATTACCCTGATTGAAATTTGTGTGATACTGGTTATTATCGGAATGCTTGCCTTTTTCTCTGTCTTTTTTCCACATAAGGCAATATCCAGGAAAAATCTTGATAATGCAGCAATGTTTGTTTGTGAAATTCTTAATACTGCGCGAATGTATGCAATGGCTGAACACAAAACATTCCAGGTTGTTTTTGAAAACAATAGTTGTGGAATTTATAGCGATAACGGAACACTCATTGGTAAAATTTATAAACTTCCAAAGTTCATTGTTATCAAAGAAAAAACAGATGGTTTTTCACCCGCAGAATTTTTACCACAGGGCACTGCAAAAAAGGCAGGACACCTGATTTTAGAAGATATATCAACAAAAAAAACAAAAACAATTGTCCTTTATAACCTAACAGGGAAAGCATCTATAAAATAGTTATGGCAAAAGGATTTTCGCTCATATCTATGATTGTATCAGCTATCATTATTATTATTGGCATTTCATGTGTGCTGATGGTTTTACAGAATACTGAAAAACTTTTTTCGCGAGCAACAAATTTTCAGGATTTCGCTATGGCTGCTGATATCCTGTTTGATAAAATACAGGAGGCCTATGGTTACCAAACAGCAATTGTCCCGGATAAACTTGAGGGCAAAATGACCGGTTTTTCCAATATTTACTACCATATTGATTTTCAAAAAATAGAAGAAGGGCTTTATGAAGTCCACATTATACTTACAAAAACCATTGAAGGAAAACAATATTCTGAAGAATTTGTTTCTGCGCTGCAACAACGATAAAAAGGGTCTCTCCCTGGTCGAAGTCCTTGTGACAATGGTGATACTGGTTATTGTGTTTATTGCAGGGCTTTTGATTTTCTCAAACATCACAGTAAGAATTTCCAGGCAATCCGCAGAAAAGACAGTTTCTTCCAGAGCATCAGATTTCACTCTTTTTTTAAGACATAAACTCAAGGAAGCCATTGTGCAGGATATTCCTGGCCCATTTAGAATTGACTTTATCGGTACTGAAACATCAATAAAATTTGTTGCCCCCTATACAGAGGGAAATGGTTCTGATTTAGGAAAATATGGAATATATCTTGATGATAATACAATCAAAATGTCGTTTGAAAGAATTGACATACACACAAAAACATATACCTTTGAAGACAGCTTTACAGGCAGTCAACCAGTTATGGAAAATGTAAAATTTCTTTCATTTTCATACTGGGATGGAAAACACTGGCAGAAAACCTGGAACACACAGGACATTTCCAAACTACCAGAAAAAATAAAAGTGTTTTTTATTCTATATGGTGGACGTATTGAGGGAAAAAGAATTGAAAAGGGATTCAGTGAAGAGATATGGATGGGTAAATAGTGGAGTGGCGCTGATTTTTGCCATTGGTATTGTTCTTGTTTTATTTGTTATCACCACAGGGCTGCTGGTCATTTTCGGACAATGGGAAAAATCGTCATTTCTTTTGTTTTCAAGAACCCACTCAATCCATGCGGCAAAAATTGGCATAGAACAGGCAATCTGGGAATTAAAAAATGATAAGAACAATTATGACGGCTATGATGAACAATGGCATGCAAAATTTGCTGGCACTGACATTGATATAGACCAGGACGGTATAAAAGAAAGTCAATTTTTCCCTGTGAAAAATTTTCGAGGAAAAATCGTTGCAAGGTATGCTGTTCTGGTAACAGACGAAAGCGGCAGTATCAACATCAATTATGTTGGAAATATTTCAAAAAATGGCAAGCACAGTTTCAATGAAGGATGGACAACATTTGAAATTCGTCTTTTCCCTGATACTTGTGATAACGTTGCAGACGATATTGTTCTTTTTAGGATGGGAAAGGATTGCGCCAGCGGGATAAAAGATATTGACGATGATAATGACAATTCAATCCTTTCCAATGATGGCATTGACAACGACGGAGACGGCATCATTGATGAGGAAAATGAGGGGATTGATGAACCAGACGAATTCAATCACGCAAAGCCATCTGGCGATGATAGACCATTTTTCGTCATTGAAGATTTGAAAATGGCAAGAGGCATGACAGACAAACTATTCAATCGCATCAAAAATTATATCACCACTTATAGTTATGACTTGAACATTGATGCAGAAAATTATCTTCGCACCAACATCAATCAGGCAACATTATCTCAAATTGTTTCCATTCTCGCAGGGCTTGGCTATGAAAAAGACCAGGCAACCCAGATTGGAGTCAACATCCTTGATTACAGAGACAAAGATAATATTCCTACCGTAATCAAGACACCTGATGGGAAACGTTTCATAGGACTTGAAAAAACGCCTTACATCAATGAAATTGAACCGATGCCTGAACTCAGAATTGATAAAACATTCACAAAAACAGGAATTCCTGTTGTGATTCTTGAAGAACTTGGACCAAACTTTATTGAAATCGTCAATCCATACGACCAACCCATAGATATTGGAGGTTGGTCAATAAAAGGCGGCTTGGTTCTACTTCCTTCATTTGATGTGTGGAATTTGAATAATCAGTCAAAAAATACAATGGATGAAATGGAAAATGGAAAAAATCCGTCTGACACTTCACTCATCACGCAATTTTGGAAGGCTGTCATGCCTGATAGAATCACAATACCTCCTGGCACTGTCATAAAACCACATTCTTACTATCTTATCGGGGACTCAATAAAGTGGAAAATCGTGATTATGTATACATCATCAGGGCCTCTGGTTCTTCCATTGTTAATTCCAATTAAAGAGCCGGTTAACGCTAACCAGTTTGAACCAATCCTGTTTATGAACTTTGATTGCAGTGAACTGGCAAATTTTTTTTCCATCCTTGCAAAAATCTTTAAGTTTGCAATTTCATTAAATGGAAAAATGTTCCTGCTGGACGAACAAAGTCATCTCATTGAACAGACAGATTATGGTTCAGACAAACCAGGAAAACAATCAAGGCAAAAAAATGACCCCAGGGTTGAAGAATGGTTTACATTTAATCAAACCCCAGGAAGAAGGAATGGTACCTTTGTTCCAATGATAGGCGGAGAATTCAATGCAGCAAATCAATTCCTGTACTGGGATTCTTCATTCGGAATAAAGAATCATCCGTTTTCTTCGCCTGCAGAACTTTCATATATTCATAAAGGCAAACAGTGGGAAACTTTGAATCTATGGAAGGGATACGACAATAAACTTCTTGACGTTTTTACAATTGTTGAAAACCCCAAAGACCATAATTTTGGAAGGATTAATATTAACACTGCACATTTATCGGTTCTTCAATGTCTTCCGCTTGTTGACACAGACATTGCACAAGAAATTATCAACGCACGACCTTTCAAAGACGTATCTGATATTGTTGGCAAATTAGGAACCTCATTAAACAAACAAATTACAAAGTACGGCAATAATTTTATTGACGACAACAAAAATCAATGGATAGACACAGAAGATGAAAAGGAATTGGTCATTTCAACGATAGCAAATCTCATTTCAGTAAGAGGAAATGTTTTCAAAATCATTGTGGTATCTCAAAAGGTGCAAGATTCAGATAACAATGGTATAATAACAGCAAACGAAATTAAGGCAGAAACCAGATATCGTATTATTTACGACAGAACAAGAAACAACATACTTGAAAGGAGACAATTGTGAAAATTAAAGAAAAGGTAAAGAATTGTCTTAAGAATTACCTGCCAAAAATTAAAAGCTGCTTTGCTGACAGAAAGAAAAGGAAAAAATTGGTCTCTGGTGTGGCAGTGATTGTTGTTGTAATAATTGGCGCGTACTACGGATACAGAACATATCTGAATAAAAATGCAGTGGCAATTGTAAATGGGGAAATCATTACTTTGTCTGAATTAAAACAAAAAATATCAACATATCCTGAGTTTTATCAGGAATATGTCAAACAAGCTCCACAGCAAGCACTTGAAGATTTCATTGGAGAAAAATTGCTGATGCAAAAGGCAAAAAAATTTGAAGGAAATTACAAAAAAAGAATCAAAAAAGCCGTCGAAGAATATAAAAAAGACCTTTTAATCAAAGAATTTCTTACTGACCAGGTATTGAGCAAGGCGGAAATTTCACAGGACGAAATAAAAAATTACTATAATAATAACCTGAAAGATTTCCTTATGCCAGAACGAGTTCATCTCTATGAAATCGTCGTCTCCACAGAAGAAGAAGCAAGAAATATCCTGAACAGATTATCCAACGGTGAAAACTTTTCTGAAATAGCAAAAACTGAGTCAATCAGCCAATCAAAAGACAAAGGTGGAGACCTTGGTATGATATCAAGAGGACAACTGATGCCAGAACTTGAAGAAATTCTTTTTTCCATGAAACCGAATCAGGTTCTGGAAAAAGTAATAAGAACCGACCAGGGATATCACATTATTAAAATTGGGGAAAAACAACCTTCACACCTGCAGACGCTTGAAGAAGCGACTCCAACAATCAGACAAATTCTAATCAATCAAAAAAGGAGTCAGCTGCTCAACACATATATCAATCAGATTAAAAATGAATCAAAAATTATCAGATTCAACGATAAACTGAAAAATCTTTAATGAGAAAATATTTAATTACTGTTTTTTTGTGCTGCCTGATTAACACTGTGTTTGGCGCGGGGGATAAAAGTATCGCTCTTGTTGGAAACAGAATTATCTGGAATAATGATGTAGTGGAAAGGGCTCAGGCGCGTAGTATTTCATACGTTGAATCTCTCTCACAGTTAATCGAAGAAAATTTGCTTATTGTTCAGGCAAGAAAAGACAACATACAGGTGGCAGAAGAAGAAGTTGAAGCGAGGTTTAATTTTATCCTTGACCAGTGGCAGAAGAAAGGGATTGATTTTCTGAAATTTATTAAAGACAACGGTCTTACTGTTGAGCAGTATAAGGAAATTATCAAAGACCAGATCAGGGTAGAAAAACTCGTCGCTAAAATTCAAAGCGATATTTCTGTGTCTCCTTTTGAAGTGGTGAAAAAAATGGCTGAAATACCTCAACAACAGGTTCTTCTTTTGAAAAAAAGTTTTGATAGTGCTTCGTCAGCAGAAACCTTTATAGCAAAACTGAAAGAGAAAAATGAAATGCTGACAGAAATGGAAACCACCGGATGGGTAGAAACCAGTCGCATTGACCCTTCGGTGCTTTCTCAGATCCAGAATGTCGGACAGGGTAAACCCGCAATCATAAAAAGTGATGAAAAATTTACAGTATATGTGCTTGCAGGCATACGAAATAATTCTCCAGAAGAACGGTACAGGATGGCTTACAGTGAGTTGTATCAGCAAAAAGCAAATAAAAAATATTCAGAATACATCAACCAACTTTCCAAAACAATCCCTGTAAGAATTTTTGACCAGGATATTGCAAAAAAGCTTTCAGTGTTTTCTGAACAATGATAAGGGTATTAATATCCATCGGCGACCCAGCAGGAATCGGGCCTGAAATATCAATAAAAGCAGTCAATGAGATTCTTGATGAAAAATCTGATTTTGTTCCAATACTGGTTGGAGACGAATCAGTCCTGCTGGAAGCAATAAAGTTCTGTCCACAGAGAAAACTTATCAGGTGGAATGAAACAATTGATAAAGGCAGTATCAGCTTTATTGACACAAAAATTTTAAAACATCAAGATTTTCCTGTAGGAATAAATCATAAAACTGCAGGTAAAGCATCTTTCAAATATTTAGAAACAGCGTGGCATATGCTTCAAAAAAATGAAGGAGATTGTCTTGTTACCGCGCCTATTTCAAAAACATCCTGGAATCTTGCTGGCATCACATACACCGGGCATACTGAAGCACTGGCTGCATTTTCTGGAGAACAAACTTATATGCTGATGATTGCTGAAGCATTGCGTGTGCTTCTTGCGACAACTCATATTCCGCTTAAAAACATCTGGAATTATCTAAGTGTGGAACATCTTTTTTTATCCACCCGCACAACAGCAAATTTTGTATCAAAGTTTTTTGGAATAAAAAATGTCCGTATTGGATTTTGCGGACTCAATCCTCATGCTGGTGAATCCGGGAATATTGGCGATGAAGAAAAAATCATTATTACGCCAGCTATTGAAAAACTAATCAGAGATGGCTTTTCTGTTTCTGGTCCTTTCCCGGCTGACTCAATTTTTAAGATTGCTATTAAAGAGCATTTATTTGACCTGATTATATCCATGTATCATGACCAGGCATTGGTGGTATTAAAAAGTTTTTTTTCAGAAAAACTCGTCAATGTCACTGTCAACAATTCTGGATGGATAAGAACCAGTCCCGGACACGGAACTGCTTTCGACATCGCATGGAAAAATATAGCTGACGCATCTTCGATGAAAGAAGCAATAAAAATTGCACTCCTAATGGCAAAAAGAAAACATGGACACACTGTTAACAATTAAACAACTCCAGCAACTCCTTGCCTCAAACAAAATTTTCCCCAAAAAACAACTTGGACAGAATTTTCTTATAGATAGAAATATTCGCGATAAAATTGTTTCTTTTGCTAATATCACGAAAAATGATATCGTTGTTGAAATAGGTCCGGGATTGGGAGCACTAACTGGAACGATTGCAGAAAAAGCAAAATTTGTCTATGGATTTGAAAAGGATAGAAAACTTGTTAAAATTCTCCATAATATTGTTTCAAATCTTTCGAATGTTTTTATTGAAGAAAAAGATTTTCTTGAACTGGACGAGAACTTTTTTCGCAAGTTTGAAAGCAAAATTAAAGTTATCGGAAATCTTCCTTACTATGTGGCATCTCCAATCCTTTTCAAACTTCTGGAAATTAGAAATTACTGGCAACTTGCTGTGGTGATGATTCCAGAAGAGGTCGCTATTAGAATCATTTCGAAACCTGGCGACAAAAATTTTGGACTTATGGCAGTGCTGTTTTCTCTTCTAACAAATTGTTCCATATGCTATAAAGTTAGTGGCTCTGTCTTCTATCCTGAGCCTGAAATCAATTCAGTGATCATGAGAATATTGTCCAGGGAAAAACCCGATATTGAGATAAAAAATCCAGAAACATTCTGGGAAATTCTTCCCAAACTATATATACAAAGAAGGAAAACAATACTAAACGTTGTGAGTAATTCATTCAAACTCGACAAAAACAGTGCAGATACTATTCTCAAAAAAGCAGGAATTCAGCCTACACTACGAAGTCATCAGATTGAACTCGACAAAATGCTAACACTTGTTGAACGAATTGCAGAAGTAAAAAATTCATAAACTTGCATTAATTCAAAAAAGGAATATAATTTATATGACAACGGAGTAAGAAATGAAAAAAATCATTAAAGATGTAGTGTGCCGGGCGTGGTTGAAGCATCCAACGAAAAATATCGTTGAAAAAGATGGAAAACAATTTTATTTTTGTTCTCCACTCTGCAAGTCAAAGTTTGAGAAAGATCCAGAAAAATATATGGGTCTGAAGGGTTAAAATCAGAACACTTGACATAAATTTTTATTGTGTTAATATAAATATAACATGAGAAGAAGTTTGATTAAGTTAATTTGTTTCATGATGTTGATTTGTCTGGTAATGCTGTCTGGATGTTCCTTAAGTTTGGATTTTCATCCTCAAGGCAAATCCTCAAGTTCAACAAAATAGGGTAATCGTGTTTAGACCGTATAATTCAATTCTGAATAAAATCTCCGTGCAGCCGAAATACCGGCTAAAGAATTTTGCGGAGATAAAAGGAGGAAAGCATGGCGAAGGAGAAAGGGAAGGTGAAGTGGTTCAACAATGCCAAAGGTTATGGCTTTGTTGAACGAGAAAACGGTGAGGACGTCTTTGTCCATTACACGGCAATCGTGGGCGATGGATATAAGACCCTTGAAGAAGGCGCCACCGTTGAGTTTGAGGTAGTTCAGGGTAAGAAAGGGCTCCAGGCCACAAACGTGGTAAAACTGTAAGCCAAATATCACCCAGGGGGGTGCATCGCACCCCCCTTTCCCTTACATCGTGAGAATAAAAAGCCGGGTCTGTATTATTCTGTTTTGTTGTTTAACAACAGCTGCTTTTACTCAAAATATTGCAGAACAGGACGATTCTTTTACCTGCGCTGTAGTTGCGTTTAATGAATCCCTTTATGAAATATCCATAGAATTTCTTGACAAATATTTTAGCAGTCCCGAAGCAAAAAAAAATGATTACGCCTTATTTCTTTATGGAATAAATCTTCTCAAACTGAAAAAGTATAAAGAATCACTGGTAAAATTTGAACAATTCAAAAATGACTTTCCTGATTCCCCGCATATGAAAGATGTTTGGAAATATACGATAAATCTACAGATGCTTCTGAATATGCCTACTGAGGCGTGGAAAACATACTCCCTGGGAATAGCCAACTATGGAAGACAAACTGACATTGAAAAAAATCTCGGATATATGTTGCTGGATGAAGCAGGCCGTCTGATACAATTAAACAACGATGACTCAGCAAAAAGCATTCTTCAGCAAATAGAGCAGGTTTTCTCAGAAACCACGATTGTCTCGGAGATTCAATATTATCAGGCACTGATTTATTACAACGAAAATGATTTTGAAAAGTCATTACAGAAATTTCTTTCCGCCCTACCCTATTTCAAAAACCGCAATATTGAACCAGAAATTCTTCTGAAAATTGGAGATTGTTTTTTTAATTTAAAAAATTATTCAGAAAGTCAAAAATACTATGACCAGGTAATATCACGATTTCCAAAATCAAGTCAGGCAGAATGGGCAAAATTTCACACTGCCCTTATATACAAAAAAAACATGAAATACAAGGATGCGATAAAAATCCTTACTGCTCTTGTAAAAACAACTGCAAACGATGAAATTATGATTCGCTCCTGCTGGGAACTCGGTAAAATTGCTGTGCTTGAAGGCAAAAGGGACGATGCAATTTTATGGTATAACAAAATCATCGAAACAGCAAAGGACCAGGAAACAATCATGACCACAAAATTAGAACTTGGTCATCTTTATTTTAATCAGGGCAACTACTTAAAGGCAATTATGCTTTTTTCTGAATATCTGAAATTCAAAAATGATGAAGATGTCCTCTATGCTCTTGGCTCAACATTTTACAACAACAATCAAACTGAACAGGCTATAGAAACATGGGAATCATTGATGAAACAAAACCCTGATTATCCGTTTTCTCTTTCGGTGCTCAAAATTCTTTATAATTTTTATAAAGAAAAAAACGACAGAGCGATGATGAAACATATTTTTAATAAAATCTGGGAAAAATATCCAGAGGATAATTTTATTCTCACAGAAGGCATTATATTTCTTAATGAAATGTTGAATACAGGAGCAACAGAAGAAGCTGCCAGATATTTAAAAAAATTGGATTACAAAAAAAATTCTGAAACATTATTTTTAAATGCAAAGGTCTTATATCTTACAGGAGATTATCAACAAAGTGAACAGGTGCTTAAACAAATAGACAAAAAAAGCCTGTTCGCCGCAGAAGCATTGTATCTGCTGGTTGAAATTAATCTTGCGAAATCGAATTTGAAAGATGCCCAGATGTATTATGTCAAACTTCTTGCTTCGTTTCCTAAAAGTATATGGGCGCAAAAAGCACGGGATTCCATATCAAAATATAACCAGTCAAGAAAATGAAATATTTATGTACAGGTCTCCTCATTTTTTTTTCAACAATTTCAGCATTATCGCAGAATATTGAAATTCCAGAAACCATTGTCATTGGAAAAGATAGAAATGTTTACAAAACACCAATTTTTGTATATCCGCATGATATTCAGATAAAATTCCCAGAAATCCCGAAAGTTCCTCAACAATATCTGAAAATCAAGAAAGTTCCTGACCATAACGAAGAAAAAGTTGTACACGAAAATACTGTCAATGAGTTTTCTATACTCGGAGGAAAATTTGGATTTTTGTTTTCGTGTTTGCATTTTGCCTATCCAGAATGGAATACCCAATTATCTCTGCTGAATGACGATTCCTTTAGAAACCATGATAAAAAAACTGTGATAGAATCTTCTTTTCATTTATTTCCTGTTGAAAAACTTTCAGTAGATTTTGATTACTGGAACTGTCTGAAAGAACTGCCTAATACCGATAGAAAAAAGCACACTGTGCTTGCTGACATAAATCTTTCTTTTAAGGATGATCAGTTTCAGTGGAATCTTGGTGGGTTTCGAAATACGTTATCAGAAGTTGAAGAATCAAGTGGATTATTTGAAGTTAAAAAAATTTGGGACAATTTTTGCCTTGGCGGAGCAATTGGATACGACAGTTTTGCTGGTAAAGGAAATGGGATTTATAAAATTACCGGCACTTACGAAAACAAAAATTTTCAGGGCGAACTTGCGTTGAAAGCAATAGGAGGTCAGACAAGAATATTGCCTTCTATGAGTGTAAATTTCGAAAAACAGAATACAAAAGTTCGTACCGGTATTGTAAGTAATTTTGCCTTTCCGAATTTCTGGAAAGAGATAGGGCAGGAATCCTATCTTGATATGAAAAAATCCTTTCTGGAGCCAGAAGAAAATTATGCCATTTATTGTGAAATTTCCCGCACAATGAAAAACATAGATATAAAAATCAAAGGAGAAGTGAATTATGAAAAAATCTCTTATCAGTGGAAGGATATTGACAATAACAACCTCTATGAACCATGTGTTTTGAAAAATAATACAGTCAGTATTCTTGATATCGGTATCACAAAAAAATCAGATATGTTCTATATTGAAGCAGGTTACACCCTTTTTAATAGAGAAAAAAAGAAATCAGGTTTTCCAGAAAATATGGGCTACATCAAAACAGGTATTAATGCCGGCAGATTCTCACCAGAAATCATGGTCAGTTATACAGGTAAGCGACATTTTGATACAGTTGAACTCGGTGGATATACACTGTTTTCAGCGCTTTTGTCTTACCAAATAAACACCAGAGCAAAATTTTTCTGTCAGTTTTACAATATCTTTGATACACAATACAGGGAAGCACCAGGATATAAAGGAAAACCATTTAATATTATTGCAGGATTCCAAACAAGATGGTAAATTTATAATATAGGTTATCGAGGAGCACAATATGAGCTTATGGCAATTCACAGTACGCGGTGGTTATCTGATGATACCGATCATCATCTGTGGCGCACTGACTCTGGCTGTGATTATTGAACGGCTTATCGCATTGAAAAGGTCTGAAACAGATGCTGAAAAATTTATCAGCCGTATAGAAGAAAAATTAAAAAAGAGAAAAATCAGGGAAGCTATTGAAATATGTGAAGCAACACCAGGCCCGGTTTCCCGGCTTGTTTATACAGCGCTGATAAAATCTGATAGGCCACCAGAAATTATCAGGGAAAATATTCAGGACGAAGCAAACCACATCATCCCATATCTTGAAAAATATCTCGGGATTCTTGCCACAATTGCAACAATAGCGCCGCTTCTTGGACTGCTTGGGACTGTCACAGGTTTGATCAAAGCATTTATGGTGATTGAAGCCAAAGGAGGGCTGGTAAATCCAGGAGACCTTGCAAGAGGCATCTGGGAAGCACTGATCACAACCGTCGCTGGACTGGTCGTAAGCATACCGGCATATCTTGGATATAATTATCTTGTTTCTCGTGTAAATGGATTGATCAATGATATGGAACGTGCCACATCAAGAATGATGGATATTTTGATTTTTCTACATTCTGAAGAAGAGGAGATCAAGTGAAATTTCCAAGACGCTACGAAATCTTCAAAGGCCAGATTAACATGGCGCCATTGATTGATGTTGTGCTGCAGCAATTGATTTATTTTATGTTGACTTCC
Source organism: Candidatus Ratteibacteria bacterium (assembly GCA_049971295.1). Lineage (GTDB taxonomy): Bacteria > Ratteibacteria > UBA8468 > B48-G9 > DTJG01 > DTJG01. The sequence continues at coordinate 27,799 of JBMFLH010000012.1, forward strand.
AGTTTCATTATGCAACCAGGGATAAAAATAAATCTGCCCTCAGCTGTATCAACGGATAAAATAGAAGAAAAAGAAATTTTTATCAATGTTTCAGCAGAGGGAATCATTTTTTTGGGAGAAAAACAGGTATCATCTGAACAGCTTGCAAATTTATTGAGTTCTCTTAGAAATAAAGAACATTTTATTGTCGTAATCAAGGGAGATGTGAAAACACCTCATGGGAAAATTGTCAATGTTATGGACATTGCAAAAACATCCGGTATATCAAAAATTGCCATAGCCACAATACCTGTTTCAGAACAATGATGCAATCTAATGACAGAAATCTTATAAAAATATTCATATTGTGCCTTGCTGCACATATCACGATACTTCCAATTTTTAGCTTTGTCCTTCCACCAAAAAGCGAAAAGTCAAAGTATCAAATCGTTTTTCTTTATCAGGAACCCCAGTCAACCACAACAAATATATTAAAAGTAAGAGTCAGTCCGCAATTACCTGTCACAAGACAAATTCCAGATCAAAAAGTCACTATGCCAAAGGTTGAAGCAGGCCGTCTTGAAAAAGACATCACGATAGGCACACCCAAAACCCCTCTGATGACCATTGAAAAACTGGAAAACATTCAGTGGGAACTCCCAATTGCCAGAATTACGATATCTGGAAATTATACACCACTTACTATAAGTTCGGAACAAAACCCTCAACTTCAAGGAAAAATTATAGGAGAAAACTTTGAGATCACAGGTCCCGGAGGAAACAGAGCCATTGTTTCAAAAGTTATACCTGAATATCCTGCATGGGCTGAAAAACAAAATATCGAAGCAAATGTAAAGATAAAAATATGGGTAAACAAGTATGGTCATGTTTTTTCAACAGAAATCATTGAAACAACTGGATATAGAAAACTTGATGCCACTGCTGAGGAAGCATTGAAAAAATGGAAGTTTACGGAAATTGACAATGATACTGATGTCTGGGCAATAGTAACAATAAAATTTAGACTACAATGATAAAAATAGAACTCACTCTTGCAATCACTATATATCTCTTTATAAGCCTTCTCATTCTTTTCCTGTGGCTTTTCAGTGAAACAAGAAAAAGACCAATCCATTCAGTGAAAAAAGAAAATTATTTATGGCAATGTCCTATGTGTTTTCATATTTATGTAGATAGTTCTGATTCTGACATTTCAAGGTGCCCATTATGCAAAAGTCTTCACAAAAAACACGAATCAGGGTATAATCTTAATAGAGAAACTCTTTCGGGAAACCAGGGGGCAAGATGATAACAGAAATTGGATTCACAGCAGGAGATATATGGAACTACCTTGACAAATATGGAGAGGTTTCGTTTCTTAAAATGGTAAAAGCCATTGATAAGCCAAAAGATCTTGCTTTGATGAGTTTAGGATGGCTCGCCAGAGAGGGACATGTTGAAGTTACAAGGTCTGGAAGAAATGATTTTAAAGTAAAATTGCGGAATCGTTAAAAGATGGTTAAGATTCTTGTTGTGTATTATTCGCTTGGTGGAAATACAAAGGTTGCAGCCGAAGAAGTGGCTGAAGGATGTCGTGAATGTGGAGCTGAAGTAGTATTGAAGACTGGTACTGAAGCCGACGAAAAAGATCTTATTAATTGTGATGGTATTGTGATAGGCAGTCCAGATTATTTCAGCTATATGGCAGGTGGACTGAAGGATTTTTTTGATAGAACTTTTTATCGTGTTCAAGGTAAAGTAACAGGTAAACCCTGCGTTATGTTTGTTACGCATGGCGGTGGAGGCAAAGCAGTAAATAGCCTGGAATCAATGTGTAAGTGGTTTAAATTCAAGAAAGTTGCTGAACCAGTACTAATAAAAAATAGTCCATCACCATCAGATAAAAACAAACTAAGAGAACTTGGTGCTCTGCTTGTTTCATATATTAATAAATAGCGAGCTTTTTTTGGAAAATTTTAATATGGGGGATCGTCTAACGGTAGGACATCAGACTCTGGATCTGAGTGTCTAGGTTCAAATCCTAGTCCCCCAGATAATG
>JBMFLH010000012.1:29936-31131 GCA_049971295.1 Candidatus Ratteibacteria bacterium
CAAATCCTAGTCCCCCAGATAATGCTTTATCAATCTTACCCCTTACAAAGGAGTCAAAATGAATGAAATAAATGAAAGAAAAGTAATGCCGTTGCTTGGAGATAAATTCCCTGAAATGACTGTACAGACAACGCATGGTGTTATGAAACTCCCGGAAGAGTTTTCGGGTAAATGGTTTGTGCTATTTAGCCATCCTGCAGATTTTACTCCTGTTTGCACAACCGAATTTGTGGCTTTTCAAAAAAGATATGAAAAATTCAAAGCATTCAATTGCGAACTCATTGGATTAAGTGTTGATCAGGTCTTTTCACATATAAAATGGGAAGAATGGATTGCTGAAAACTTGAAAGTTGAAATTCAGTTCCCCATTATCGCAGACACAGGCGCAGTGGCAGAAAAACTTGGACTTATTCACCCAGGCAAAGGAACAAATACTGTCAGAGCAGTATTTGTGGTTGATGCTGACGGAATCATCAGAATCATTCTTTATTATCCTCAAGAACTTGGCAGAAATATTGATGAAATACTTAGGGTTGTTGAGGCAATGCAAATATCTGACAAGAACAAAGTGGCAATGCCAGCCAACTGGCCAAACAACGAAGTAATTGGAGACCATGTCATTATTCCTCCTGCAAAAGATGTAAAAACTGCCAGAGAAAGGATGGAAAAGGCGAAAAGGGGTGAATTTGAGTGTTTTGACTGGTGGCTATGCCATAAAAAATTATAAGAAAGCAGAAATTCTGGATTTATAACCAGGCTCTTTTTCATATTGAAAATTACTCAGCCAAATAAGTATCAATATATTTCTCAAGAATTTAATACGAAGCAATCACAACTATTATATATTTGATGATGCCATCACTTGACAGAATTTGTTTATTGTGGTATAAACTATAAAAACTATAGAATTTATAGGATAATCAAAACAGGGGAGGAATATGAAAAGAAAAATTATAGAAATTGATGAAGAAAAATGCACTGGTTGCGGACAATGTATCCCTAATTGTCCGGAAGGAGCGCTGCAGATTATTGATGGAAAGGCAAGACTAATCAGCGACTTATTTTGCGATGGTCTCGGCGCCTGCATTGGAAGCTGTCCGATCGAAGCAATTAAGGTTGTCGAAAGGGAAGCAGAACCATACGATGAAAAAAAGACAATGGAAAATATTATTAAAAAAGGGAAAAATACCATAAG
>JBMFLH010000013.1:0-31083 GCA_049971295.1 Candidatus Ratteibacteria bacterium
CATTACTATATTTTTGACGTCAAATTAGTATTACTTAATTTTTGCAGAGTTACGGGTAATACTCCCAGGCATCAAAACCTTATTTCTATCATCGTTTACTTCTGAGTGTAGCCACCGTCCACTAAAATATTTGCTCCAGTAATGTAGGAAGATGCATCAGAGGCAAGAAAAACAACAATTCCTTTAATATCCTCGCCATTTGCCATTCTTCCAAGAAATGTTCGCTTGTTGTATCTTTTAACAAAAATCTCGGGCTGTCCTGAATATAGCCCACCAGGCGAGACGCAATTGACACGGATATTATACGGTCCAAACTTTGAAGCAAGGTATCGCGTGAGAGAAATTAGCCCTGCTCTATGGAAAAAATAATCAGGCGCAGCACCCATATCTGTTCCCTCATAAAGAGTGAAATCAGGTCCCACAACACCCTGCATGGAAGAAATATTGACGATTACCCCACTTTTTCTGTTCACCATGTCCTGAACAAAAATTTTTGTCACATTCATAATTCCTGTGGCATTGATTTTCATCGAAAGGTCAAAGGCATCAATCGGGTCCTCATAGTGTTTCATCGGTCTTAAAACAGCATTGTTCACCAGAATATCAATTTTGCCCTGCTCTTTCAGAATTTTTTCATACAGAGTAATGATACTTTCAGTACTTCCCATGTCCAGGTATCCAGAAAACACTGAATAATTTTGTTTACGCAACTCTGAAGCCAGATTTTCGCAATTTTCTATATTTCTTGAAACAACATAAACAGTTGCCTCTGCCTCTGCAAGCCCCTCAACAATGAATCGTCCGTATTTTCCTGCGCCTCCTGTTACCAATGCGACTCTATCTGTTAAGCGAAACTTATCAAGAATGCCCATCACGTCTCCTTTGTTAGCTGATTTATCTCACCAATCTTTTGAATCCTGGATTTGCAACTTTTCCTTTTATCAGTTTATCAACATTTCCTTTTTTCAATGCGTTAGCAATCAATGAAAACACATTGTTCACTGCACAAAGATATTTTTCAACTTCTTTTTCTTTGTGCGCATAGGATACATAAACAGATTTCCAAGCAAGATAGCCGTGTTTCAGTATTTCTCTGGTGAAAAGAGTCTGCAATGATAATGCCTCACTATAATCAAAGGTGAAACTTGCAAGAGGAGGAATCCCATAAATTTTGATTTTCACATGATTCTGTTTTGCAATCTCATTCCAGCCATCCATAATCTTTTTACCGATTTTCACCAGCTGTGCTGGAACATTTTCCTTTTTCATTTTCTTAATTGTTGCAATTGCTGCGACAGGTCCGATTCTTTCTGTCCAGTAGGAACTGCTGATAAAACTTTCCTCAGCCATTTTCATAATCTTATGTTTCCCGACAATTGCAGCCATAGGGAAGCCATTGTTGATTGCCTTTGCGTAAACCGCAATATCTGGCTGAACTCCAAGGATTTCATGAATACCACCGACATTCATTCTGAAACCGCTGGTAATTTCATCAAAAATTAACACTGCTCCATTGTTTTTTGCGATTTCTTTGACCTTTTGCAAAAAATTGTTTTCAGGCCAGGTGCTTCTCATTGGTTCCATTATGATTGCTGCAAGTTTGTTGTTGCTTGCGATTGCGGAAATCTCGTCTATGTTATTGTATGAAAATGGTATTGCTGTTTTTTTCAAACATCTTGGCACACCTTTTGGTTCAAGCCCTGGTAGGATGTGGCCATCAAGGTTTGATGCATCTGCAAGATTTGCTGAAATATACCAGTCATGCCATCCATGATATCCACAGAATGCAATGATATCTCTTCCTGTATAAGCGCGAGCTATCCTGACAGCAACTGCCATCGCCTCTCCACCTGTGCGGGCAAATCTTACCATACCAGCCCATGGATGCATTTTTAGAAGCATTGTTGCAAGTTCAATGTCTTCAGGACAATTGCAACTTGTCATTGAACCGTGTCTCACAGCATTGATAACCGCCCTGTTAACGTCATCGTCAGAGTAGCCAAGTACGCATGCGCCAATGCCAAATATTGAAAAATCTTTGAAACAATTTCCATCTAAATCCCATACTTTTATTCCTTTTGCTTTTGAGAAGTAAGACGGCCAGAGTCCCGGAGCAAACAATTCAGCATACTTTGAACGAAGATTTGTCCCGCCCGGGATAATTTTTTTTGCCTTCTGCCATAATGCTGGTCCTTTTTTTATCCTGATCACATAACCTCCTTTTGTTTACCCTATCAATGATTTCGATAGCATTTTGATAAAGAACTTTGTCAACGTCTTTTTGTTTTATATCATTCACCTTTATCGCATGGCACATTGACCAGAGTTGCTCATACAACAGCAATGCTGGACTGACTGGAAAACTTGCTGTAATGGAGTGAGTCTCTTGGGTGATAAATGCCCAGTCATAACCAAACTTTACGCATCTTCCCCTATAAAAACACACAGGAGCATCACTTCCAAAAAGAATCTGCCCTGGTCCAAATTCAGAAAATAGAATCACAAAAACCTCTCTGTCTGTAACTGCTGATGTGTCGAAAAATACCTGTTTACCTCTCAACTGAGACAAAGAATTAATAGATTTTTCAAGGTTTTGGGGTATATAAGATCGTCCACAATGTGCAAGATTCCAGATTACATGAGGGTATTTTTCAACAAAATACAAAAGTTGTTCAAGATTTACAGGGTCACAAATCCCCTTTTTCTTTGAAAGGTGCAGAGTAATTATCAGTCCATAGTCATTTGCAATTTCAATCTGTTGTTCTGGTAGAAAATCAGAAATTCCTGCATCTTCAGGATCAGCATTAATTGAAAAACATTTATAGGGCTTAAAACCAAGACACCGTTTTTCTGATTTCAGAAGATTCTCAAGGTATTTTTCGTCCAGTGTGGGACTTACAAGCGCGAGAAAATAAAAATTATATTTTTCTGCCGCTTTTGCAAGATATTGGTTCTGTTGCAAAACAAGAGAAGAAGACACTGGGTAGCCAGTAAACAAAAATTCAACAGTTCTTTCAGGGAAAAGATGGCAGAGTTTTTCTATAATCGCGCCAGCAGAACAATTACCAAAAATTTTCAAAGAATCAGGAATTCCGCCAGAGAAGGATTTTGACGTAAAAGTATGAAGGTGAAAATCAAAAATTTTCGCGGGAAGGAAAGCTTGAATTTCCTCATTCCATATTTTTTCATCTACGCTTTTTATCTCTACTTTCGTATTGAATTTTGTTCTTCTGTTGGATATTATTTTACTTCTTTATAATTGCTTTGGTCAAGTAAAAATTTTTCTGGCAATTGTTGACATATGACTTTTTACAAAGGTATAATACCCTCGGAGGTGATGCCTATGCAAAAACAGAAACATAGCAGTCATCCCCGCCCGCCAAAGTATCTGTCAAAGATTTCATCAGTGATGGGCAATGTTGCCTACGCTCATCAGCGGTTGTTTTTCAGACGTCTTGAATCAAGGAAAGGAAGGTGATAAAAATGCCAGTGTACATTATGCTCAGTACCCTAACCCCTCAGGGAGCAAACACGATCAAGAATAACCCGGAGAGAATTAAAGAAGTCAATAAAGAAGTAGAGCGGATGGGCGGTAAAATTGTTTCCCAGTATGCAGTGCTTGGACCATATGATTTCATTACCATCATTGAAGCGCCTGATAATGATACAGTGACAAAAATTTCACTTGAAATAGGCGCAAGGGGAAGTGTGAAAATTCTCACTCTTGCCGCAGTTAGAATTGATGATTTCATAAAAAGCATAAAGTAAAAAATCAGATAATAGGCGACCTGGTTTTATAGATTTGTCAGTCAAAATTCAGGCACTACTAAAAATTTTCTATTTTTGACTGAAAAGTGTATGTATTGAAAGCGAAAAACCTGCTCATCTTTAATGCGCCAGTTTTCCAGAATAAGCACCCTGAAGATAAACTTGTTTTCCACCTATCACTGCATAATAATTTGATTTCTTTTTCCTTGATTGACGTATCTATCCAGAGGCCAGATACAGTAACTTTTTGCAGCAATTTTGTTTCATATCCAGATGTAAATGCCGCCCTGCACAATTCATCATTACCCATGCCATCAAATCTCCATTGGCTTCTTTTTTCTCACCAAATAATATCTGATTTTTGAATCCACTTATCTTAGAATATAATAAAACGTTAAAAAGGAGGGTTTATGAAAATTCCGTGGAAATGGGCAATCTGTCCTGACCCATTGATTTACAGCAAAGAGGAAATAGTAAAAATTTGCAGGTATACAGGGGTAAAGTACGTGGAGTTGAATTACAATTACACGGCTGAAAAGACAGAAAAAGAAATCATTGAAATAAAGAAATTTTTCAAAAATGCCGGCATCAATTCTTATACCTTCCACCTTCCATTTACCCAGGAGGACGACATTGCCTGTTTTTACGAAACAATCCGTAATAAAGCAATGAAGAGGTTAGCGTGTGATATGGAAAAGGCATCAATGTTGGGTTGCAAGGTCGTCATTTTACATCCGACGACAAATCATTTTGACGTCTGTACCGAAGGATTTGATAGATATCTGCTACAGATGGAAAAAAGTTTGAAGGAACTGATAACAGTTGCAGAAAAATTGAAACTTATTATTGCGATTGAAAACATGCCAAAAGTGCCCTCTGGAGAAAGGTTTGGCTCAAGAATTGAGCATTTTCAAATTTTCTCAAAAACATTTCATTGCAGGCATTTTGGTTTTTGCCTTGACACAGGCCATGCCAATATTGCATATGGGCCTGAAGGTCCTGCTGAATTTTTTGAGTTACTGAAAGAACACATTGTTTCCTTCCATATTCAGGATAATCCAGGTGACAGAGACCTTCACATTCAACCTGGAAAAGGACTTGTAAACTGGAAAAGTTTTTTCGATAAGATTTCACGATCTAATCTTTCATTTCCTCTTACCATTGAAGCATTGCCGTTTGCTCGTGCAGATTGTTATAAATACAGTTTTGAGGCATGGGAAAATATGATTAAAGAAATCAATAAAATTGTTGTGGAATCGTTTGAAAGCAGAATTGAAATAAATAGCAAAATCGGATAAAATCTAAACCATGAAATTTAAATTTGTTTGTAGCCCTGAAGTAATTTCTGGAAAGGGAAGTTTTGAAACACTGGGAGAAGTAGTTAGAAATCTTAGTGGTAAAAATGCTTTTGTTGTGATTGACCAGGCACTTTCAAAAACTCCCCTGAGAGAAAAAACAGAAAAAACCCTTGAGATACATGGTATTCAGTGCGTCATATTTGATAAAATTTCTTCAGAGCCAACCACAGATACTGGAAATGAGGCATGTGCGCTGGCAAGAAAACACAATTGCGACATCACCATAGGTATAGGTGGTGGTAGCAGTCTTGATACTGCCAAGGCAGTTGCCGGGCTGATAAAAAATCCTGGTACTATTGAAGATTATCAGGGAATAGACAAACTGCAATTCCCGTCTGTTCCGAAAATTATGGTGCCAACAACTGCTGGTACTGGAAGTGAAGTAACGTTTACTGCTGTATTCATCAGAGCCAGAGAAAAGAAAAAGGCAGGAATTAACAGCAAATATTTATATCCTGAAGCAGCGATTCTTGATGCGTTGTTAACATTGAGTTTGCCACCGTCTATCACTGCTTCCACTGGAATGGATGCCTTCTGTCACGCTATTGAAAGTTATCTCTCAAAAAAAGCAAGTTTTTTATCAAAATCCGTTTCAATGGAAGCAATGAAATTGATATGGAAAAATTTACCTGTTGCATTTTTAGATGGAAACAATGTTGAAGCAAGGGAAAATATGTTATATGCGAGCTTTCTCGCAGGCGTTGGCCTTGCCAATGCTGGGGTAACTGCGGTTCATTCTCTTTCATATCCACTTGGTGGACTTTTTGGTGTTCCACATGGGGTGGGAAATGCAGTGCTGCTACCATTTGTGCTTGAATCGAGTTTGCCACATACAAAATATGCAATTGAAGAAATTGCCCAATCATTAACAGGCGAAAGAATAAATGCAGTGGACTTTATACACAAATTGAAAAATTTTGAAAAATCAATCGGTATACCAGAAAGCTTAAAAACTCTCAATATTCCCGAAGATTCAATACCTGCGCTTATCGAAGGAGCGATGCAGGTAAAGGTGCCTCTTGAAAATCATCCAGTACCATTGATAGAAAAGGATGTACAGCGTATTTATCAATCTGCCTTTTAATTCAAAAGGAGTTCAAAATGCCAGGAAGAGAAGTTTTTGGACTGGAAGAACTTGACCAGGTCAGTGAAGTTTTGAAAACAGGAGTTCTTTTCAGATATGGATTTGACGCACAGCGAAATGGAGTATTTAAGGTTGCTCAATTTGAAAAAGAATTTGCTGAATTTGTTGGCTCAAAATATGCCCTTGGAGTGAGTTCTGGCACAGCGGCATTGAAAACCGCCCTTGAAGGAATGAATTTGCAGAAGAAAACAGAAGTGCTGACACCCTGCTTTACCTTTGTTGCAACCATTGAGTCAATTGAAGAAGCAGGATTAAAACCTGTGCTATGCGAAATAGATGAAAGCCTGAATATTTCGCCTGAGGACCTGGAAGCAGGCATTACCAAAAAGACATCTGCGATACTTCCTGTTCACATGATGGGAAGCAGTTGTGACATGGAAAAAATCGAAGAAATTGCAAAAAGTAATCACCTGGCTCTTGTGGAGGATGCATGCCAGGCAACAGGAGCAAGTTATAGAGGAAAAAAACTTGGAACATTCGGCAATTATGGATGTTTCAGTTTTGACTATGTAAAGGTTCTGACAACCGGTGAAGGTGGAATGGTGGTAACTGATGATGAAAACCTTTACAGACAGGCAGATTGGTACCACGACCACGGACATCCTCATAGAACAGACATTCCAAGAGGCGTGGAAGAAAGAATGAGAAAAGGAACCAATTTCAGGATGAATGAAGTTCAGGGCGCTCTTGGCATTGCTCAACTTCGAAAACTCCCATCAATCATTGAATCGCATAAATCAAACAAATCCATCATTAAAGAAGCGCTGTCAAAATATGATTTCATTTCGTTCAGAAGGCATAATGACGAAAACGGAGAAATCGCAACATTTCTTGCTTTCTTTTTCCCTGACGTAAAAATGGCTGAAAAATTCAAAGAAAAAATGCGGGAAAATGGAATAAATCCAGGCATTTTAAATTACTGGCATTTCTTTGCCAACATCCAGAGCGTGAAAGCAAGAAGGTCCTTTACAAAAAGCAGGAAAATTCTTGAAAAAACTGTGGTCATTGAGATATTGATAAAGATGGACGCTTTAAAAATTGCTGATACCCTGGACAAAATCTGCAAACAATTTTAGTTTTTTATGGGCAAATACCTTGTGGTTTTTACCACATTTCCTGACAGGCGCACTGCTGAGAAAATTTGTGAAATGCTGGTCAAAGAAAAGCTTGCTGCCTGCTGTCAGATTATTTCTGATATAAAAAGCATTTACTGGTGGAAAAACAAACTTGAAAAATCAAAGGAGTGCCTGGTGCTAATAAAAACAGAAAAATCTCTACTGCAGCAGTTGACAAAGGCAATTCTATCAAATCACCCGTATCAAATTCCTGAAATAGTATCTTTTGAAATCACCTACATTGAGAAAAAGTACCGTTTATGGATGGATGAAATACTGATTAAGCCAAAAAAGTTATGAAATTAAGATCAGGGTAATAAGTACATGAGAGAGGATAAAAAATAGAAAAATAACCAAACAGGGGAAAAGATGACAGATATTGAAAGATTTTATGCAACAATGGAGTATAAAAAAAGAGATAGGGCAATATTCTGGGTGTGGGGCAGTTGGCCTGAGACCATTGAAAGATGGAAAAAAGAATGTCCTGACTTTGAATCAAAACTTGCTCCTTTCACAAATCTTAATCAACGTCAGTTTTTTAATCACTGGTTTTTTCCGAATCCAGAATTTGAAAAAAAGGTGATTGAAGAAGATGCTGAACATGTCCTTTACATCAATCACGAAGGTATCTTGATAAGGGAAATGAAGAATAATCCCAAAAGTTCAATGCCTCAATTTGTAGGGTTTCCTGTTGAAACACGCGAAGATTTTAGAGAATTCTGGAAGCAAAGGATGCAGCCAGATCTTAAGAAAAGAATATGCCCTGACTGGAGAAATTTCCTGCTGGATATTCGCAGCAAACCATATCCTCTGATTATCATTTCAGACAGATGGGGCGGCTTTTTTGGTCCACTGAGAAACCTTGTAGGAGTTGAAAAGCTCTGCATGCTTTTTTATGATGATGCTGCCTTGGTTGAAGAAATGATGGATGCCAATGCTGAGTTTATCATTTCAATGATGAGCCAGATACTTGATGTAATAAGTGTGGATGCCTTTGGCTTCTGGGAAGATATGGCATATAAAACAGGTCCATTGATTTCACCGCAACTGGTAAGAAAATTCATGCTTCCAAGATACAGGAAAGTAGTGGATTTCCTGACAAAAAGAGGCGTGAAATACATTGGTCTTGATAGTGACGGCGATATCACCAGTCTTATTCCTGTCTGGATTGATTCAGGATTGAACTTTTTGTATCCTTTTGAAGTCCAGGCAGGTATGGATGTTATTGAAGTAAGGAAAAAATTCGGGAAGCAACTGAAAATCTGGGGCGGTGTTGATAAAAGGGCAATAGCATCAGGAAAAGATGCCATTGACAGGGAAATACAGCGGTTGATACCATTAATAGAAGAGGGAGGTTTTATTCCACATACCGACCATAGTATTCCGCCAGATGTGCCGTTTGAAAATTATCTTTATTATCTTGAAAAAATCTCTGAAACCTGCGAAAAAATCAGTTAAATTTACTTAAAATTGTTGACTTCTGAGCAAATTTATTGATGTTTGGTGTTTTTCAGAGACACCATAGCACTCTAAATATCCATGGGTAATTATGTGAAGGATATTGGGTTTCATCTTTTGCCCCATTTTTCATAAAATATGATTTGGTCAAGAGGTAATCTATTTGAAGTTTCAGTAAATTCAGATGGATCTTCAGGATAACCAAGTGGAGTTAATGCCACCACATTCACCTCTTCTGGAATTTCAAGATATTTTTTTATTTCAGTATTATTAAATGAACCAATCCAGCAGGTACCAAGTCCCTCTGCTCTTGCGGCAAGCGTCAAATGGTCGACTGCAATTGCCACATCAACAATCACACTGTAGTCACCCATCCACTCGCCCCTGTTATAATGAATGTTCTTTCCGCATGCAACGATCACAACAGGTGCGTGCGCGATGAAAGACTGATTATGACACAATTTCGCAAGTGTCTTTTTTCTTTCAACATCTTTAACAACAATGAACTTCCATGGTTGTCTATTGTTTCCACTTGGAGCAATCCTTGCTGCATCAAGAACTCGTGTTAATACATCTTCATCAATTTCTTTACCTAAGTATTTTCTGATACTTCTCCTGGTTTTAATCACATGATAAAATTCCATTTTTGCCTCCTTGTTTCTATGTGATAAAGTTCGATTGGTTATATTATTTTTCCTCTCCTTTTCAATCTTAATCTTGCCCTCTGCTCAAAACTATTTATTACTTCATGACTTTTCTATCATTGCCTCATATTACTTCTATCCAAATTGGACCTGTGCATGCGACTTCTTTATTTTTCTGTGTGATTTTAAGATAATAAACTCACCTATACCATCGCTCATTTCAGTATGACTGCGTATCTCGCCCCAGAAAATCTGCTCCATTTCAATTCTGCTATCCATAATTTCAACTGGATTGCTGATAGCAAAAAGTTTTCCTGTATCCTGATCAAATGCCTTTGCCCTGTAAACGCCGGGCAGAAGATTGTGGAAATCAATGCAAAATCTGTATCTGGTTGTAAGATGGTTTGAAATATCTCTGATCTCAAACTGATAGTGGTCTATATACATTACAGGTCTTTTTGCTTCAGTCAATAGCCACAGTCTCTTCTCACTACTGACAAACGGGCAAAAATATACCATGTCACAGAATGCTTTCCCTGGGTAAAAGCTTGTATTCTTTAGTGGAAAAATTTTATCAATCCTTATTTCCTTTTCCATGTGCCTTACTGATTTTTTCAGCAAGAATTTTTGCTGTTTCAGATGGATGAAGGTTTGTGACATCCAGCCATTGCGCGTCCTTTTCTTTTCTGAACCATGTTAACTGCCTTCTTGCGTAGTTTCTCATTTTCCTTTTAATGAATTCGACTGTTTGCTCCCATGGTCTTTTTCCTTCAATATAATCGCACAGTTCCACATATCCAATCGGCGCCTTTTCACTCAAATCATCTTTCAGCCCTCTGTCAATAAGATTTTTTACCTCTTCAAGCCATCCGGACTCAAGCATGGCTTCTGTTCTCAAATCAAGCCGATTGTAGAGAATGTCTCTTTTCATATTCAATAGCCAGTAAAACACTTCTGCGCGCTCAATAAAATTTGCAGGTTTTGCCCTGGATTGCCACTGGCTCATTGGAATTCCTGTGATCAACCATACCTCGAGAGCTCTGGTAATTCTCACTCTGTCATTTGGATGTATTTTTTCTGCAACCACCGGATCAATGTTTTTTAGTTTTTCATACAACTGTTGTGTTTTTTGCGCAATTAATTGTTTCCTGATAGCCGTTTGAAGCGATTTTTTTTCCTGTGGAAAATCAAAGATGCCCTTCAGTATCGCTCTGATATAAAGGCCACTACCCCCAACGATTATTGCGGACTTTTTCTTTGCCCATATCTGTGGGACAAGTGATTCAAGGTATTGCCTGAAATCAAAAACACTGAAATTATCTTTTAATGAAAGAAAACTGTAAAGATGATGTGGGGTTTGGTTGAAAACAGAAACCGGTGGTTTTGCTGTTCCAATATCGATTTCTCTATAAAACTGTCTGGAATCAGCATTGATAATTTCAGATGGTATAATTTTACTTAATTCCAGGGCAACCTGGGATTTACCAGTTCCTGTTGGACCAGCAATAATCAGGAGAAGATTTTCAGGATTTTTCTTCATTCTCCAGAAGTTGCCTTCCGTATTCAAAACCAGCAATCACAGCTGGGTCATCGCTTCTCATGGTTCTGCTTTTGAGCCGGTCCTGATTATAAAAATCTCTTGTATCCATCATTTTAAGAAATCTATCTTTAAAATCAGCAAAATTTGAACCATAAATGTGATACGAATCAGTAATGTCAATATACGGACCGACAAGAATTTCTTTTCCTGTTCTTTGTGAAATTTCATCTGCGATGTATTTTTGCAACTCTGTCAGCCCAAAGAGATTCATATAGGCAGCTCTGTAAGCATCCCGTGAACGCCAGTGAGTATTCATTCTGAGATAATTTTTATTATCCTCTGTAATGACTCTGCACCATATTCTCTGCAGGCACGGTGGGTCGTCTGTTTCAGGGTCATAAGATGGAACCCATGTAATTGCCTGGGCTCGCCTTGTATAAAAAACCTGAGAAAGTTTGTTAATAATATATTCAACCTGATTTACAGTTCTATTTTCGCCAGCAGGATAATTGAACAATCTTTGATGATATGTATAGGTCCATTTACCTTCTTCTGGTTTGATCCAGTGGTCGTGTACGCCATAGACAACTTCCTGCCGGTATTTTTCAAGGTCTTCAATGCCGCCTGGAAAGCCAAGATGTATTCTTGGCTCTGAAAAAGGTTCATTCACAACCATTACCATTGTTGCATCCCTGCTATATGGGTCTTGTGGCTGATCGTATTCTGTTTTGAACTGAGCGCCCTTTTCCCATAGCAGAAGCACGCTTTTTTCCCATGCTTCAGCAATTGATTTCCCTTCGACTACAAGTATCTTTGCAGCCATCTCCACCTCCGATAATTCTTATGTTATTGCTTTTCAGCAATTTTCTCTACGGCAAGCACAAACCGATAAAAAAGAATAAGAAAGGCAATAGATATTCCAAGATATATAAGCATCATTAATGCTCCTACAACTCCTGCAAACATAGTCCCTCCTGGTTGAAAGGATTAAATGGCAGACATATTTTACCATATCCAGAAAAACCAGAAATAGAAAACCTGGACCATTGGGAAATAGGACTTAACAAAACGCTCAAGGATGTATGTTAATATATTGTTATGAAACGGTCTATCTTGTTGCTAACATTATTTTTACAGTTTTTGCCTTACACCTGAAATTGAAGAAAGTTCCCGATGAAAAAACTATCAGCAATTTTGCTTCTTTCATTGGACGATCGTTTGAGGTAATGAACAAAATCGCACCTGAATGCCAGTTTACACTATTGTCAGGAGAAAAAATCAATCTGTCAGATATTGTGGGAAAAAATGTATTGTGATCAACTTTTTTGCTACATGGTGTGAGCCCTGCAAAAGAGAAATACCGTCATTGAACAAATTTTACGAAAAATTTTCTACGGAGAATCTTTTTATGGTTGGTGTATCTTCAGAAAAAATGGCAGAGATTGAAAAATTTCTGGAAGAAAACAAAATCAATTTTAATGTCGCCATTGATGATGGCGAAATAGAAAAAAAATTTGCCATTGAAGTATATCCCGCAACTGTGGTGATTGATGGTGATGGTAAAATCGTGTCTTATATTACAGGAGCTATTTACAATCCGGATGCAACATTAGAACCAGCAGTGAAAACCGCAGTTGCCACGATACAATCTGGAAAAGGCATCTCGAAAGAAGAGTTTCTCAAGCAGAGTAAAATTCAGTCCCCATACGGCTTGAAATACAAGGAGGAAAAAAGAGAATTGACTGAACAAGAAAAAAGAATTGCAAAACAAATTTACTGTCCCCGTGGCTGTGGTAAAAACCTCATTGAATGCGATTGTTCAATGTGCAGAGAAGCCATAGAGGAAATGAAAGAAGAAATAAAAAAAGGCACATCAGAAAAAGAAATTGTCAAAAAAATCAATACTCGTTATTGTTCAGTGAAAGATGATTGAAGCAAGAAATGTCTATGTTAGCTACAACAGGACTTTCAGACGCCGTTTTACAGCACTCAGTGATTTCAATCTGACTGTAAAAGAGGGTGATATTTTTGGACTTCTCGGCCCAAATGGTGCAGGAAAATCAACGGCAATATATACCTTACTCGGGCTGCTCAAACCCGACAGTGGTACTGTCAGGATAATGGGAGAACATCTTTTTCCGGGTAGCAGCTTGTTTCAATTCATTTCATACCTTCCAGAAGAAGCTCATTATCATCTTTATCTTACTGTTGAAGAAGCAATTAACTACTATGCTGAACTCTACGGCTATCATCCATCCTCAAAACAGATAAAACAACTTCTTGAAAGTTTTGGTCTTGATGAATTCAGACGATTGAAATTAAGTCATTGTTCAAAAGGAATAAAACAGAAAGTTGGGCTCGTCCAGATTTTTTTGAACGAGAATGCAAGGATTATGTTTCTTGATGAATCAACAAGAGGACTTGATCCATTGACAACTATCCAATTCAGGGACATGCTTCTGGGTAAAAACAAAAATGGCGTGACAATCTTTTTGAATTCTTATATTCTTTCTGAGGTTGAAATGATATGTAACAGAGTTGCCATTATGGATCGGGGACATGTTATTGTTGAGGATGAGTTGAAATCGTTATTGAGTGGCAAACAAAATCAGTATGAGGTTGAATTTGAACCGTGCACAGACATCCCCGGATGGGTTTCTGTCACGACAAAAACCGATTCTTCTGTAAAGGGATTGGTTATTAGCGAGCGACTGTATGACTTTTTTGATTTTCTTAAACAAAGAAAGCTCAAACTGTATCTATGCGCATTAAAGAAAACCACACTGGAACATGTTTTTACCAGTATCGTAAAAGGCACATTAAATGAAAAGAAAACTCCTTACCAACATCAAAACTAATCTGCTCTTTTTTTCAAGGAATGGATGGTTGATTGGCATTGTTGCTATACTGGTTTTGCATGCCATTTTGAGTTTCATATTTGGTGGACTGATTCCATTGTATCATACCAATCGATTTGAAAATCTTCAGGATCTTGTTGCCTCGTTCAACAACTATGGATTTATACTTGTTGTAGCGCTTGGCATTGTGACAATATTCAGCCACAGGGCCCAACGTTGTTTGAAAATGGTTTTTACAAAACCATGTTCACCTGATCTGTGGATTTTTTCCCTTTTTCTCAGTATTGCCATTGTTGCCATTTTAATATTCTTCCTGTCTTTTTTCACTGGTTCCCTGCTGTTTGTGATCTGGAAAATCCCATATCAGCCAGGCCTGATTTTCGTCTGTGTAAAAGAATGTTGCGAAGCAATGATTATGTCATTCTTTCTTCTGTTGCTCGGTTTGATTGTGCATCCTCTAATTGCAGTTTTCATTATCACTATATTAAACGAGACATCTTTATATTACATTTGTCTTGCAGTGAGAGCTGCGTTGGAAAGCACTTCTACTTTTTCTTTCTGGCATGCCTTCTGGCTGAATATTGCAAAAAGTGTTAGCGAGATATTCTACAGAATTGTACCGATCATCAACCCGTATGCGGAAAAATTTAATGAGGTGATGAGAAGCTGGCTTGTTTTATCTGAGGATTGGGCGCATTTAACCGTGTATGTTCTTTATACTTTGATTGTTTCCTGTTTGATGGCGATTCTTTCAACTGAAGTACTGAAAAGAAAAAGATTGATTTGAACCTATTTGTTTCTTTTTACTGGTATCTTTTTCCAATCGTAACAATTCACTAACCCGCTTTTTTCCAACCATGCTCTTCTTGCAACCGCAACGCCAAGAGGCATATATTCCATCATTTTTGTGTTATGGGCATCAGTGCCAATCGCAATCATCACATTTTTTTCCTTTGCTTTCATCGCGTTGACATCATTAAGATCAAGCCTGTCATAATAGGCGTTAATTTCAAGTGCTGTGCCTGTTTTTGCTGCGTATTCAATCACCTTGTCTATGTTAACTTCATATCCTTCTCTGCTTGATATCAATCTGCCAGTGGGATGTCCAATAATGTCAACATATCTATTTTCCATTGCCTTTATCATTCTTTCAGTAACATTTTTTTTAAATCCCTGGTGAATTGACCCAATAACAAAATCCAGTTCAGCAAGTACTTCATCTGGATAATCCAGAGTTCCATCACCAAGGATGTCAACTTCAGCCCCCTTAAAAATTTTTATCTGAGGGTATTTTCTTGCAATTCTTTCAATTTCCCTGTTTCTTTCTCTTAATCGTTCAATGGGTAACCCCCCGGCAAACTTACTTGTCTGGGAATGGTCACAGAGTCCGATAAAATGATAGCCCATTTCAATGGCTTTTTTTACGATTTCTTCTATGGTACTGATTCCATCAGAATAATTTGTGTGGATGTGAAAATCTCCTCTAATATCAGCATATTCAACAAGGTGTGGAAGTTTTCCTGCAATGGCTGCTTCTATCTCTCCCCTGTCTTCCCTCAATTCTGGTGGAATAAGCGGCATCCCGAAGATTTTGTAAATTTCTTCTTCTGTCTTTCCCGCAATCCGATATTCCCCTTTGAACACACCATATTCACTGATTTTCAATCCCTTCTCTTTTGCGATCGTCCGCAGTTTGATATTGTGTTCCTTAGAACCAGTGAAATACTGGAGAGCGGCACCATAAGATTCTGGTTCGACGACCCTGAGGTCCATCTGAAGCATATGGTCTTTTATAATAATTGACGCTTTTGTTTCTCCTTCTGCAATAATTGACTGAACACCTGGATAACTGACAAATCTTTTTACCACCCTGTTTTTATGATCTGCTGTGCACAGTATATCAATATCACCGATGGTTTCTTTCATTCTTCTTAAAGAACCGCACGGAGAAATATCTTTGCACACCTGTTTCATGTATTTGACGATTTCATCCACGACAGGCAGCGCAATACCAAGAGAAATCCTCTGGTGCGTCCTTTTTGTCAGATACAATTGTATTCCATTTTTAATATTTTGTATCTTTTTTTCACCCAAACCCGGTAGATTGATTGCTTCCTGTCTTTCAAGAACATTTTTCAAATCTTCAATCGTTTGAATCTTAAAGTGGTCATAAAGAAGTTTTAAGGTCTTTGGTCCAAGATTCGGGATTTTCATCATTTCGACAAATGTAGAAGGAACCCTGGAAAGAAGTTCCCTGTACTTTGAGATGGAACCTGTCTTGAGGTATTCCTCTATATGTTCGGCTATGTTTTTTCCTATGCCTGGAATTTTCGATAATTGCCCGCTCTGATATAATTGTTCTATATCTTCAGGGATTTCCCTGATTCTTCTTGCCACTTTTCTATACGCATTGATTTTAAAAACATTATCCCCTTCAAATTCAAGAACATCTGCAATCCCATCTAAAACATCAGCAATTTCATTGTTTCTCATCACTTTCCCACTGGCATCATATAAACAACATTGCCTTTTACCCCGAGCACTTTCATTACCTCGTCATCATCAAATGCACCTATCATACATGTTCCCAGCCCCATACCTTCAACCTGAAGAGAAACATTCTGTCCGATATGGCCTGCGTCAAGAAACACATATCTTTCTCCACGTTTACCATAGAACACTGTGGTACGAGCAAATTGAGCCACAAGCACAATCGTGATAGGCGCATTTGCTATGAACTTCTGGTCATATGCAGCGGCAGCAAGTGCTTCTCTTAAATCCCCCTGTTTCACAGGTATTAAAGCATGTCTTTCACAATCATAAAGATAAAGTCCTGGCTCAATATCTTCAGCAAGTCCAACCACAAGATAGATATCAAAGGGATACGTGGCTCCTGCTGATGGAACAGTTTTCTTACCATAGGCATTTTTTCCATATGCTGCCCATAAAAGTTGAGAAATTTCATTCAGATTCAGTGGAACTTTTTTGAAAGACCTGATTGAACGTCTTTTGTACAATGTCTCTTCAATAGAGACAGTACCCTTTAATATTGGAGATGGAAGATGAATGACTTTCTTTTCCATATAATGATTTTATACCCGATGGGTGTATCAGCGCAAGTACTCAGAAAGAATCAACATGTGGTCTTCTGGCCCGAGCAAATCAACCACCTTATTTAATTCATCAATTGGAAGAGGAAGATTGTTTTCTGCAAGTACATCGTCAGGCACATAGTAAGCAACTTCAGATACTTCAGGAAACCGAACAGGCGCATTTTTCCCAATAAAAACCCTTGACCCGAACAATATCAGCACTATCGCAATCAGTCCAAAACCAACTCTAAGCCTTTTGATGAAAACAGACCTGCGGTGGCGTTGTTCTGCCTTCTCAATAACCTGTTGATACTTCATTGTCCAGAAATTTTCGTCGTGCTCTGGAATTTTCATGCCTCTAACGGTAAGCATAATCTCTGTCAGGATTTCAATTTCTTTTCTGCAGTCCTGACATTCCAAAAGATGTTGTCGAATCTGGCTGATTTCTGGTTCACTGACATTACCAGTTACATAATCAACAAGTTCCTTTTTTATCTGTTTACAATTCATTTTTTTCCATCTCCTTCAAAATTGCCTTAATTTTTTCAACTGACTGAAAAAAGGTTGCCTTTGCTGTTCCCACCTTCACCTTCATAATTTTTGCAATTTCTTCGTAAGAGAGTTCTTCGTATATTCTCAAATTAAAAACTGTTCGTTGTCTCAAAGTAAGATGCTCAAGAGCTCTTTTAAGATTTTGCTTCCGCGTCTGCTCTATTTCGTCAACATCCCGGTTACTGATGTTTTGAAAACTTTCCTGTCCTGCGTCAGGGTCAAAAAGTTCCTGCTCTGAAACAAATGTGATTTTTTTTCTCTTTCTGAAATAATCATAGCATAAATTCGTCACAATTCTATACATCCATGTTTGAATGTGTGATTCATTTCTGAATTTCGATAGTCCATTATAAATCCGTATAAATGCTTCCTGAACAATGTCAAGAGCATCAGCATCATTTCTTACCAACCTATATGCTGTTCTGTATAGCATTGGTGCGTACCTTTTGTAAAGTTTTTCAAATTCTTTATTGTCCATATTTTAGACGAAATGCATCGCTTTTGTTTTAGTCAACATGACACTTTACCGATTTTCAATATTATGATATACTACAACGAAAAGGAGGAAATGTCATGCCCGTAAAGAAAAAGAAACCCTCTGTACTTAAAAGACAGAGACAGGAACAAAAAAGAAGGATGAGAAACAAAGCCGTGCTGACAAAGTTGAAAACATTAATCAAGAAGGTGAAAAAACTGATTATTGATGGCAAAGAATATCAACCAACACTGAAAACAGCGATAAAGGAAATAGACAAAGCTGTTTCAAAGGGGATTATACATAAAAATAATGCTGCCAGAAAAAAAAGCAGGTTGATGAAGACAGTGCTCAAACTAACTGCTGATATCAAGCAATCGTAGCAGCAATATTTCCCAGCCAGGTTCATTTGGAATTCTTCCTGACTTCAATTTAAAGTCAATTTCCAAAAGATTTTGCAGCTTGCTGAGAAATGTTTGCTCATTGATTTCTTTTTGCATCACAAGGTTTTCAAGATGTTTCTCTATTACTCCAATCACGGTAGAAAACTCGTAGGGATGTGTTTTCAGAAACTTCGAAATTTCACAGATGTCTCTGGCTGTTAAATTTTTTTTCCAGGATTTCTGATAAATCTTCCTGAAAAGGTTTTCAGCATCTTGTACAGTTTCTATCTCGTAATCAACAGGTCTCACCTTGATATTGAGCCCTTCAAAAATCACCAGCACATCATTAACAATTTTCTCAAGATGCGGGAATATATACTCGCCCCAGACCTTTTTTTCAATCAGTTCCATCTGGTGAACAATAACAATCCTATGTTCATTAAAAAGAGAACGTGCAACCAGTTCATTAACAAAATTTTCCGGATTGAATTCAGCGCCGTAGTACCTTTTTATTTCCACATTCTCGTATTGCTCTGAATACTTTTGAATATACCAGTCAATTCTTTCTGTTGTTAATTCATGTGGCCCTGCGAGAAATTTCACATTATCTTTCTTCATGGAGGTGAATGAGTTGTAAATAGATATCTTTTGAAACCTTTTTTGAAATGTCATCAAGAAGTTCGTCTGTTTTCAATTGCCTGGTAAGGTTAACCACATAGGTCTGCTGAAATGTTTTTTCGATGATTTTTCCATCTTTTATGATCTCAAGAAGAATTTTAATTTTATAAGATGCCATAACAATCTGATCAGATTCAGCAATAAATTCAGGCTCTCTTGAAAATTGTTGAATTGTGCCTCCAAGGGTCATGTCCGCGCTATATTTTTTTGATACAGGGGTAAACCCCGGTGATTCTGCCAGGATCTTTTTCAAGTTCTTCACCATAAAAATTTCAATGCCTGGCTGCAATGTTCGATTTGAAAACACTTCTATATACACGCGGCTTTGCGCTGGATTTATCAGATGGAAACCGCAACCAGTGAATAACAGCACCTCAAGGACCAAAAGGAGATTTTTTGGCATACTCAGTTTCTGGATACAGTGTTTTTATCTTGTTGTAATAAATTTCCGCGCTTTTTTTCCTGCCATTTCTGCTGTAAATTTCTGCCACCTTAAAGAGCCTGCTGGCGATTTCATTTCTAAGTTGAGCTTTTGTATCCAGTAACTTCTGTTTGTAAGGGCTCGAAGGAAAGTCAGAAATAAACAGGTCTATCTGTTTTTCGACAGAGGAAAAAAGAGAAACATCTGTTGTTCCTTCTGGAATGCTTTTGATTTGATGAATCAACATTTCATATCTTGCTTTTTCTGCCCATTGGGTTGCAGGAAAATCTTTTATCACCTGCTGATATAGATTTATTGCCTTTTCCATTTCACCGCTTTTTGCATATTTTGAAGCAAGTTGCAGGGCAACAGGAGGGGTTTCGGGATTAAAAGGGTCAGATTCTATGGTTCTGTTAATTGCCTCGTATTTTTTTGATGGGTCTTTGAATTTTTCCACCAATCTTAGCTGTTTTTTCTGAAGAATTTCAACTGAAATTTCTCTCTGCATCTTCAAGACATTTTCAATCTCTGCAAAATCAGGATATCTCTTCACAATTTCATCAAGTTTGTTGAAGGCAGCATCTTTATCTCCTGACTTTGAATAAATTTTTGCCATTTCAAAAAGCGATTTTGGAGCATAGGGTGATAGCGGAAAATGTTTTACCAATTTATTGTATTCCCTGATAGCCGATTCATTGTTTCCTGATATCCTGAACGATTCAGCATACTGCCATTGTTCTACATCAGTATCTTTTACAGCATACTTGGGATTTATCCATTTTCCTGTTTTTGGCGTCCATTCCCAGTATGCAAAAAGATTGGCGCAAAATACACTTATTACAGTTAAAAGAATAACGATTCTCATTGTTTTCTTTCCAGGTCCATAATTATTTTCATTGAAAAACGCCTGTATGTCAAACCTTAAAATACAACTTCTCTTTTTTTCTGGGCAGAAATGTACATTGCTTCAAGTATTTTGATGACCTCCAGTGATTGTTCTGGTTTCACAAGAACCTCTCTGTTTTCCCTGACGCATTCAAGAAAGTGTGCAAGTTCCCTGTGGTGAGAAGGTTCATTATCAGGAACAATTGGCGTAAGGTTTGAATCGCAATGTAGGCCTCTGATTTCTGAAAACATTTTCATTTCTGGCCAGATCATCCCTGCCTTTGTGCCATAAAGATGAGCAGACCAGTTAGATGGTAAATTTGAAAGGAAACTGCATGTTAACTGTAATGCCCTTGCATCCTTGAATAAAACAAAACCGGATGCAAAATCTTCAACTTCAAATTTCTTTGTATCCCACTGTCCCCAGGTGCCTGTGATATCATCGTTTTTTGCAAGTTTTGTAAATGTCACACCCTTGACTGAATGAACAATCGGACATCCCATAAACCAGTATGTGATGTCAAGAATGTGAACACCGATATCAAACATTGGACCACCACCTGAAAGTTCTTTTTTTATAAATGTGTCTCTTGGTGGAAGTTCCCGTCTTCTCACAGCATAACACTGCGCAAAATAAATCTCTCCAAAAATCCCCTGGTCGATCATTGCCTTTGTCATTTTTCCAGGTTGTGTGAACCGCTGATTTTGCGCAGCCATCAACTTTCTTTTGTTTTCTTTTGCTGCCTGAATCATTTTTTCAACGTGCTTGCTGCTGGTAGCAAGTGGCTTTTCGCAAATCACATGTTTACCATTTTTCAACGCTGCCATTGTGACCGGATAATGAAAGGTATTCGGAGTACATACATCAATGATGTCAATTTCTTCAATATCAATCAGTTTCTTATAATCCTTCACCGCAACAGGGATTTCGTATTTTTTGCTTACTTCATCAAGAAATTGCTGGGAAACATCTGAAATTCCATAAACCACGACATCCTGAATTTTCTTCCAGCCATCTATGTGATATCTACCGATGCCACCAGCGCCAACAACACCAACAAGATACCTGCCATTTTTCATTGTTTCCCCCCTATTCAAGGATAATTCTTGCGTCAACCATCACCACTCCGTTTCCTTTGCTTTTCACAATCAGCGGGTTAAGATCAAGTTCCTGGATTTCTGGAAAATCTTCACACAATTGAGAGACTTTCAGGATTGCATCAGCGATTGCTGGAATATCTGCTTCAGGAAGTTTTCTGAAACCTGTCAGAAGTTTATAACTTTTGATTTCTTTTATCATATCAAAGGCCTCTTCCATATCAACAGGTACAATTCCAAATGTCACATCCTTCAAAACCTCGACAAAAATTCCTCCCAGGCCAAACATGATTAGATGTCCAAACTGAACATCCTTTTTTACTCCAATAATAACTTCCTGTACTCCCCTGACCATTTCCTGAACCTCAACTCCCTCAATTTTTGCCGAATTAGAATATGCCCTGACAGAATTGATAATATCATTGAATGCCTTTTCCATCTCCATTGCGTTGTGAATGTTAATTCTCACCCCACCTGATTCTGTTTTGTGGAGAATGTCAGGACTTACAATCTTTGCCACGACAGGATATCCAATGTTTTCAGCGAATTCAACTGCTGATCTTGCATCTTTTGCAAGAGCCCTTTTTGGACCATTAATGCCGTATGCCTCAAAAATTTCTCGCGCCTGAAAATCAGTGAGCGTCCTCATTCCTGTTTTTTTTACAGACTCCAGGATTTCTGCAGTTTTTTTTCTGTCAATGAGGAGTTTTTTTCTTTCTGCCTTCGGCCTTTTGAGAAAATTTCCATAATCGACCATTCCCCGAAGGGACCTGACTGCCCTTTCCGGGAATTCATAATTGGGAATCTTGCTCTGTCTTAAATAGTCAATTGCCATTTCAACTGCCACCCCACCCATAAAACTTGTGACAACTGTCTTTTTATATCTGTTGGCATTTTCCACCACCACCTGCGCTGTTTCAAGGGGACGGGTGATTGTCTGAGGTGTCATGATGACAATAATTCCATCAACAGCATCGTCCTTCATCACATTTTCAAGGGCAATCTTATAGCCCTGTTCTGTTGAATCTCCAAGGACATCAACTGGATTGTGAATGTTTGCTGCTGGGGGAAGATTTTCCTTCAAAACTCGCATGGTCTGTTCAGAAAGTGGTGCAACCGTGAGCATCTGTTTTTCAACAACATCAGTGGCAATAACAGCAGGTCCTCCTGCATTGGTAATGATTGCAACACGGTCTCCCTTCATCATGGGCTGATAGGCAAATGCAAGGGAAAGGTCAAATAATTCCTCCATGGTTGAAACCTGCAAAACGCCTGTTTTTTTAAATGCAGCCGCATATGCCTCTGCCATGCCTGCAAGGCTTCCTGTATGAGACGATGCTGCCTTTGACCCTGAACCAGTGAGCCCTGCCTTGATGGCAATCACAGGTTTTTTCGGAGTAATCTTTGAAACGCGGCTAATAAATTCCCTGCCATTTTTCACTCCTTCAACATAAAATAAAATGACCTTTGTTCGTTCGTCAGCAGCGCATGCCTCAATCAACTCACTATCAGAAACATCTGCCATATTTCCCATACTGATAATTCTTGAAAAACCTATCTTCTGTTTTCTTGACCAGTCCAGAACAGCGCTGATGAGAGCGCCTGATTGTGAGATGAACGCGATACTACCCCTGCCAGGCATCACAGGAGCAAAAGAAACATTCAGATCAGAGTAAGTATCTATAATTCCCAGGCAATTTGGTCCAACAATTCGGCAACCATATTTTTCTCCTGTTTCGACAAGATTCTTTTCCCTTTCTTTTCCTTCTGGGCCACTTTCCTTGAATCCTGCGCTGATAACAATTGCTGCTTTTGTTCCCTTTTTTCCGCATTCCTCAATCACACTGCACACGATCTTTGCAGGCACAACAATCACTGCCAGGTCTGGAACATCAGGAATACTCGCGATGTCAGGATAACACTTCAAACCTGATATTTCAGTTGCCTTTGGATTCACCGGATAAATCCTGCCTGGAAATTTGCCTGAAATAATATTGCTGAGAATTTGGGAACCAAGCTTGTCTGGTTCCCTCGAGGCACCGATCACAGCCACAGATTTTGGAGAAAAAAATTGTTCAAGCATCATGCCCTCCACATGGAAAATTGAAAAAAGTTTGTTTTATTTTATCACTTCCTAAAAATAAGACAAACCTCAATTATGGCTTCTGGCTCTTTCTCAAACCAATCTTTTCAGTGGGTATTGGTTCAAAACCAATTTTGAAGGCAGGTGAATTTTCTCTGAATTTTAAATATGGTGGGATAGTGTTTTCAAACACACCCTCTACCTCTACGAGATTATCAATCAATTCTGGATTTCCTCTTTGAATAAATGCTCCACATCTAAATACGATATTCTTCTTAAGAACATTTGGACGCGTATCCTCAAGAATGTTGACAAGCCAGGGGTATTTTGTTGAATACGGCAGTTTTCTCACATCTATTTTTTTCCCAAACAACCTTTCGTTGTACGGAGGTTCTGTCCAGAATTTTTTCCATTGCTGCTGATTCCATGGAGATTCATTATATGCCTGTTGGCATTCAATGAAAATATTGTTTTCTATTATGTTATAACGGCCGCCATGGATAAACACAGCTCCAAAATTTGATTTGCCGGGAATACATGCCTTATAAAAAATATTACCGTAAACCATATTCCCACAATGGCCATCATCAAGATAAACAGATGACACCCCATGACCTTCAATGCCACCGATATTGTGAAAGTAATTGTATCTGATGATATTACCTTGCATTGATGGGTCTCTTCCACTGTAAATGGCTCCAGCATCATTTGTTTCAAGGACAACATTATATATTTCGTTATATTCAATGACATTTTCATTTCCTGACCATCCTATTGCCAGATGCGGCGCATCATGTATCAGATTATTTGCGACACGATTTCCAACACCATTAATTTTTATCGCAGGTCTATAAGTTTTTATCCACAATGAATAACCATGAATGTGATTATTGACAATTTCATTATTTCCAGGAGTCAGAGTTTTTCTTTCTCCACCTTCAAGCAATATTCCACCTTCTCCGATATTGTAAATTTCACAATTTTCAATTCTTGTCTCTTTCACGTCATGGGCTTTTATTGCCCAGCTACCAAGATTTCTGAATATGCATTGGTCCACAACAATATTTTCTCCTCCAGAAATGACAACTGCTTCCTTTTTTGAATCTTCAAAAACAATGTTTTCTATTCTGATATTTGACGCTCTGCTAATTTCAAAAAATGGCTGAGCATTCATAGCAATAGTGGTATGCGCTTTTGTAATGTCTGATGGCGGGTAAAAATAAATGTCTCCTGAATCAACATCAAGATACCATTCTCCAGGAGAATCTAATTCAGCCAGACAATTATAAATAAAAAACATAGCGTCTTTTTTATAGCCATAGGAATGTGCATCTGGATTTTTTAATGAAACAATACCTGAGTCAACATTCACTGACTCAATTTCCATGTGTTGCGCAGCCCACTGGTAACACCAGAATCCGTACGCTTTGAGATGTTTTTCGTTTTCCCATTTTTCAAGTTGCTGTTTTGTGGCACCAACATGAAATTTTCCTTTGCCCGCAATATCACCTATCAAGGTATAACCCTTATCAGGCCAGCGGGCAATTGTCATTGGCTTTCCATTGAAGTATAGTTGAATCTGTGAACCCTCAGGAACAAACCAGGATGGTTGGAAGAAGTTTCCATAATCTGTAATACCCAATTTTTTCAAATTTGCTTTCACAATGAATTGTCTCGCTTTTTCATTAAACTTTTTCATATCATCATCCGTGCACTTTTCCCAGTTTTTAATTTCCACTCCACCAGTAAAAATTACGTTTTTTGACCTGCCTTTGATAACAACAGGTCCAGCAGGTTTTCCTGAATGTTCAGAACCAATTTTTATTGGGCTATTAATCACAAAATAGGTGCCTTCACCAATTTCAATTGTGATACCCTTGTCAGGAAAAGTTTTTTTCTTTTTCAAATTTTCTACTTCTGATAGCGCTCTTTCAATGGTCAAAAATGGTCCATCCTGCAGATTTTTTTTCGGCTGTAAAAATCTTCCTGACCAGTGGTCACTGCCATTTTGTGAAACATACAACACCATGGCATCTCCTTTTGAAAATGTCTGTCGTGAAATTGCAAACAATATCAGTAAGAAAATTTTTAAAAATCCCATATTGGTGGTATTTTACCACAATTATATCTGATGCAAGATGTGGACTTTGTTCAGCAAGATGGTCAGATTGTCTTTTCAAAGACGATTGAAGAAAACAATGAAAACATTTATATCTTCAAGTGGTAGTGTAGAAATTTTTCTCATTCTTAAAGGGACTGACTGATTCTTTTACAAGACTTTCTCCTCGAAATTTTTTGAGAATTTCATTCAAGCCATGGTAAAGGTCAAACTTGTCCAGTATCCAGTCAACATGGTTCTTGATAGAAATGATACATTCATCGCATAGATCAGAGCTCATCACAATGATTTTCAAGTAAGGAAATCTATTTCGTAGCATCTGGACTAATGCATGCCCACCCATCACAGGCATACGAAGGTCTGTGATTATAAGAAAAATTTTGGCATCATTTTCTACGATGTTGAGCGCCTCGCGAGCGTCCGTAGTAATAATCGAATCAAAACCACATTTTCTTGCGATCAGAGCCACGAGATTACATACTGCCTCATCGTCATCAACAATAAGAATTTTCCCTGTTTCCATATCAGTGCCCTTTATGGTGTTATTTTAGCCATTTCTTTCTATAAGTCAAATTTTTAACTTTACCTATGGTTTATTAACTAATTCTGATATATGAAGGATAATAAAAACATGAAAAAAAATATTTATGAAGTGATAGGTTATTCCATTCGCAAAATACGCAAAGCCATGGGGATGACACAGGAGGAACTATCGTCAAAGACAGGTATCAGCCCCAGTTTTCTCAGCCATATTGAAAGAGGTACAAAGAAAGCAAGTATTGAGACCATTTATAAAATTGCAAATGGCCTTCAGGTACCCATTGAAAAACTTTTTACAGAAATTCCTGTACCGGTTGACAGGTATAAAGATGATACTTTTGTAAAAAGAATAGGAACCCTTGTGAAGGATAAGGATGAAGAATACAAAAAAATTCTTTTGAAACTCGCCAGGATACTTAGTTCAAAGAAGTAATTTCAAAATCTACCTCAATCTGATGAAATAGAATTAAATGAGGAATGTCTTTTTGATTTTTTCAAATCCAGTAGCATTGATAAGATTTTTTTCTTCACAAGGATCTGTTTTCAAACCATAAAGATCATCCGGTCCATATGGATATCGCACCATATACTTCCACCTATTTGTTCTAATCATTCTCACAGGATCATATTCATCAAAAATCACGACAAACTCTCTCTGGTACATTTCTTTTCCGTTCAACACACCAGCAAAACTTCTTCCGCAAAGGTATTGATGTCCATAATTTTTAAGCCAAGATAGTCCAGAATTGTTGGCATAAAGTCATACTGAGATACCAGCATACTGTTAATTTTGTTGAGATTGTTGAAAATAGATACTATGACCGGTATAATTTAAGGAGCATTGTTATGCCAGGGGGAAAAAATGAATAAAATAATCGAAGACAGAATAAAAGGATGTATCGTCGGTTCATACATTGGAGCAGAACTTGGGTTTTTAAGAATTGCAAGGCCAGACCTTGTGAAAATTGATAAACTCCAGCATATGTTTTCCAAAAAATTAGAACCTGCCTTTGAATATCAAATGCAGGAAAAAAGACAGATCTACTGGAAAATGACTCCATTTATTGATATTGGATTTAAAGCATATCTGAAATATCAACACAGGGTCATTCCTGAAGAGTTTGCACTTATGGTGAAAGATGATGAAGGCCTTGCGTCTCCTGTGTTTAACTGGGACGATATTCATACAATACAGGAGGTATTGAAGGAAGGGATGCATCCGCGTATTTCAGGGCTCGGGGTCGTTCCATCAGCAAATATATGCGCGGCAATGCCTGCAGTCGCCATTTATCATGCTGCTGACCCTGAATATGCCTATCTTGATGGAGTTGAACTTGCCTCTGTGGTTCAGTGCAGAACCGGTTCTGACTGGGCAGGATTGTGCGCAGCAACAATCGCTGCATGCCTGGATACGGATTTATCTGTGGATGAGATCATAGAAGTAGTGTTGAAGATCGCCCACAGAAATGCAAGGAATGTTTTTTATCAGATGAACAGAAAAATTCGCTCAGCAATGAGCATGGCTATGGGAAATGAGGAAGAATTTTTGAATTGGTGGTATTACAATGGTGGAAATAACCCTGACAGGGTGACATTTAATGTGGTTGAATTTGTTCTGCCACTTGTAAAAAAATATGCAGACCAGCCAGAAAAATTCATTGCTCTTCAGGTATTTCCCAATGCAGGGAGTCCTGTAACATCTGTCATCGCAGGTGCAATTTCAGGAGCTCTTCACGGATATCAGGTATTTCCTGAAAGATGGCTTGAGTGGGCAATGCCACATGCCTCAAAGTGGTTTGGTCTTCTGGATGTTGTTGAAGAAAGATTAAAAAAGGAAAAAACAATCATCAAAATCATTGAAAAATTAAAAGAGCAGAAAGCTGATGATAACAATACGAAACTTTTTGACAAAATTTATGGTTGTATTCTCGCAGGTGCAATAGGAAATGCAATGGGATCACCGGTTGAATGCTGGTTTGACTGGGAAATAGACCAGAAATATCCAGGTGGAATCAAAACTATTCTTGACCCAAGACGACTTGAATCAGAAGACGATAATCAAATGGCGATGTTACTGGTGGAAACCTATATTGAAAGAAATGGAGCGCCAGTAATGGCAAGGCATTTTGGAGAAACATGGAAAAACAAACTGAATCGTGACCATTTTTATCCATTGTGTATGGGAAATGCATACAACTTAATCATGTCAGGATGGGACCCAAGAATTACAGGCCACTGGAATGTTGTGACTGGTTCCACTGTGATGTGTATGGAACCTGTTGGCATGTACCACATAGGAGATAGTGAATACGCAAAAATTGATGCCCGTGCAATTTCATATATGTACCAGAGAGGACTTGATGTGGTTGCTGCAGAAATTCTTGTTGCTGCGGTTTCAGAAGCTCTGACACTAGATGCAACTGTTGACAGCGTCTGCAATATCGCATTGAAGGCAGCACCAGATGAAGAATTGAAAACCTTTGACAGAAGAGACGTAAAAAGTTGCAGGGAATATCTTGAAAAATGTCTCGATATTGCGTCAAGGTATACTGATGTGTTATCTGTAAGAAAAGAAATCAGAGAAAAATGCCTGTTCTATCATCCTATTGACCCACTTGAACTTCTTGGAATTGCGCTTGGTATGTTCTATATTGCAAAAGGAGACGTCAGACAGGCAGCGATAGGTGGAACAAACATTGGCAGGGATTCAGATACCATTGCGGGAAGAGCAGCAATGTTGTCTGGGGCATTAAGTGGAGCAGGTTCAATTCCACAGGAATGGATAAACCTTTTCAAACCAGAAGTGCTTGAAAAAATCAGGAAAAACTCTGAATTGTTTGTTGAAAATGCCGTCAATGGTAGATTTAAAAGATTGAACAATCGCATGAAACTTCTTTAAGAAAGGAGAACAATGACAGACAGAGAACGATTCTGCGCAGTAATGGAATTCAAAAAGGTTGACAGGGTTCCAAATTATGAACTCGGACTCTGGGGGCAAACCATACAGCAGTGGCAACAGCAGGGACTGCCTCAGGATTCTCTGTATTTTAATTGGTTTGAAGGTGAACCATATTTTAAGATTGACAGACGCGCTTTTGCACCCATCAGTATTGGAATGATTCCATCGTTTGAATATCAGGTACTTGAAGAGGATGAAAGAACAATCACTGCCAGGCATGAAAATGGTATCGTGACAAAGGCATTGAAAATTGGGACTGTCCGTGGCACAAGGTTGTGCATGGACCAGTATATTTCGTTTCCGGTTACGGATAGAAAAAGTTTTCAGGACATCAAAAAAAGATACAATCCCAATTCTCCAATCAGGTATCCTTTATGGTGGGATGAAATGGTAAGAATGTGGAAGACAAGAACATATCCTCTGTGTTTATTAACAAATGGCTCTTTTGGACTTTATTCTCAACTTCGGCGCTGGGTTGGAACTGAAAATATTTCATATCTGTTTTATGATGATGCTGCATTTGTTGAGGAACTGATTGAGTTTAACACAGAATTTCTTCTTACTCTTGTTGAAAAAGCCCTCAATGAAATTGATTTTGATTATTTCAACTTTTTTGAGGACTTTGCGGGGAAGGGAGGGCCTTTAATTTCACCAGAGATATTCAAGAAATTTTTTGCTCCCTATTACAGAAAAATTACAGATAAGTTCCGAAAAGCAGGAATCAAGTACTTCTGGCTTGATAGCGATGGCAATTGCGAGGTACTGATACCACTGTTGATAGAAAGCGGCATCACCTGTCTGTGGCCACTGGAACAGGCATCAGATATGGACCCTGTGAGATTGCGAAAAAAATTCGGGAAGGAAATTGCTTTCGCTGGCGGCATAGACAAACGAGTTCTTCAGAAGGGGAAAAAAGAAATTGAGCAAGAACTGTATTCAAAAATTCCTTTACTTGTTGAATCTGGTGGCTACATACCCACGATTGACCATACTATTCAACCTGATACACCGCTTGAAAACTTTCATTACTATTTAGAATTAAAAATGAAACTTCTTGAAGCTTAGGAAATTATCTATTTCTGCTGCCTGGTCTGTTGCGCCAGAGCGAATCATTGCTTTGACCCTGGGTTGTGTTGCTGTCAGCACTACCAGGCCTTCTCCATCCTGGCTGATCTGATACCGATTGTGTGGAAGGTTGAAAGACAGGAACACTACCATCCCTCTGGAAAGCACCTGCAAAACTTTGCATGATCGTCTGGGATTCTGCTCTCTGGCTTTGATACTCCTGATTATCCTGAAGTGCTGTCTGAAGCAAACTATACCTTTGTTGCTGAAGTTGTCTGATTTCCTGGTCAATCTGCCTGATCTGTTCATCCTGAAATGCAACCCTTCTTTCAATTGCTGCCATCTGCATGGCATCCGAACTCTGGACATCTCCAGAAGTAATTTTTTGTTTCAACTGCTGATATTCAATGTTGTCAGCAAGCAATTCATCCAGACGGGCCTTTCTATTTTGCTGAAGCTGGTTGATTTTATCCATAATCGCCTTCAATTCAGGATTGTTTTGTGAAGTGGCATCTTCTATTTTTCTCATTGCTGTTCTGATTTCCTGAAGTCTTCTGATTGCCTGTTCTCTTTCTTCTCTTGAAAGACCCTGGGGCTGTGGGGCTTGTTGAACCTGGACCTTGATATTTGTTTCACCGATAACACCTGATGA
The DNA here is from genome assembly GCA_049971295.1 of Candidatus Ratteibacteria bacterium. Lineage (GTDB taxonomy): Bacteria > Ratteibacteria > UBA8468 > B48-G9 > DTJG01 > DTJG01. The sequence goes on from JBMFLH010000013.1 coordinate 30,888, forward strand.
AAGATGAATGATTTCAAAATCGTCAAGGTTGAACTGAAGTTGGGTTTCACCCTGAATTGATTGGCTGATTTTTTCCTGAGCAAAAACAATGGTTGAAATACTCAAAATCAGTGCAATCGCAAATATTTTTTTCATTTTTCCCCCTGGTATAATGCTCATAATTGAGCATATAATTTAGTTAAGAAGTTGTTTTAGA
>JBMFLH010000014.1:0-30577 GCA_049971295.1 Candidatus Ratteibacteria bacterium
GGGACAAAATTTGTAAGTATCACAGGTGCGGTGAGAAGGCCTGCAATATATGAAATGACAGAACCTCTTTCTCTGAAAACATTAATTGAGTATGCAGGGGGCTTTCTGCCAGAGGCTGATACGAAAAGAATTGCAATATTCCGAAACGATGCTGTTGTTGGAAGAAAAATCATAGACATTTTTCCACAAATGGAGAAACAGGATGTTGTTGAAAAGTTTTTCCTCAATGACGGCGACCAGGTTGAAGTTTCGTTTATCAGCAAGGATGTTATTGATTGTGTTTTCGTTGAAGGAGTGATAAAAAATCCCGGTAAGTATGGATGGAAACAGGGCTTAACGGTTTCTGATATTGTGAAGGAGTCTGATTTTCTTCCTGAAACAAGTCAGGAGCAAGCTGAAATTATCAGGGAAAGTGCATCCGGTGCAAGAGAAATTATTCAATTTTCGCTTTTAGATGCCGTAAGAAAAATTAAGGATATAGAGCTGAAATCAAGGGATAGAATCGTCATAAGGTCAAAACAGCAGCCAGTGAAAACTGTAACTGTTTCAGGCGAGGTAAAATTTCCTGGTCAGTATGTGATTTATCCAGGAGAGAAATTAAGCAGTGTCATTCAGCGAGCAGGTGGTTTTACTCCTCAGGCATGTCTGCCAGCTGCTGTGTTCACAAGGGTATCAGTCAGACAGAGAGAAAAACAGGAACTTGAAAAGTTTATTATGGAAAAACAGGCAACGATTGAAAAAGAAGCAGGAAGAACAGAAAGCGAAGAAGAGAAAGCCCTGATTGAAAAAAGCAAAACACTTCTTCAGCAGCTTGCCCAGACACCTGTGACAGGAAGGATTGTTGTCAATCTTGAACCCTGGGAAAAATTTGCTGGTTCAGAGTCAGATTTGACACTGGAAAACGGGGATTCCATACACATTCCGACAAAACCAACAATTGTGAGTGTCGTTGGAGAGGTTAATCATTCCACAAATATACTGTATAGGCCAGAAGCAGATATTAAGTATTACATTGAGAAAGCGGGTTCTTTTACGAAAAATGCTGACACAAAAAACATTTTTATCGTAAAGGTTAATGGTAGTGCAACGAACAATTTAAAAAAGATTGATCCTGGTGATGTCATCGTTGTTGGATTTCTGGCAAAAGACAGGCCTGGAAAAATTTTCAAAGACATTTTGCAGGCACTTTATTACGTAAAAATGATCATTGACTGATGGAAAAAACAACGCGAAATCAACGGGTGGTTTCAAGTTTCAAAAGGCACCTGCTATTGCTTACACTTTCTCTGATACTGGGTGTATTGCTCGGGATACTTTATTACCTTATTTCACCAAAGTATTATAAAGCCACAGCAGCAATTTTAAAACCCATTGGTAGCTTGGAAGGACTGGATGTATCCACGAAAACAAAAACAACTGAGAGACAGGATACAGGCACTGAACTTTTTATGTCCATTTTAACCAGCAGAAGAATGTTTGACGACATAATCACAAAGTTCAATCTGTGTTCTGTATACGGTATTTCCAATGTTGACAAGGTGAGAGAAATCCTTCAGGCAAGTTGCAACATTTCTGCGTCAGGGCAGAGGGTCATATCAATAAGCGTGATTAACAGGGACCCAAAAATGGCAGCAGACATGGCGAATTTTTTCTGGTTAAATCTCGATAAACTTCTTCAGGAAATGACCATTACTACAGCAAAAAAGAACAGATTGTTTATAGAAGAGCGACTGGCAAGCACAGGTAGAATATTGAATCAGCTTCAGGAACAACTCAACCAGCTTCAACAATCAAACAAACTTCTTGCAATCAAGGATACAGGAGAAATCAGCGCCCTTGCCACTGATTTGATGACAAAACTTTCAGAAAAAAAACTTGAACTTGAAAGACGAAAAAGGATTTATCAACCAGATCAACCAGAGATTGTGTTGCTCGGTGCAGAAATAAGAGATTTGCAAAAAGAACTTGACCGGCTGACAAGTTATCAAACGAAACTGACTCAAATCCTCAGGGAATTAAAGGCACAGGAGAGTTTGTATTCATTTCTCACAGCACAACTCGAAAGCGCAAAACTGGAAGAAACAAAAGACACGCCATTCATTCAGGTTCTTGATACTGCTGTTGTCCCGCAAAAGGTCTATAGCCCTGACATCAAAAAAATTCTTATCGTGATTGTTGGAATAATTGTTGGGGTGGGAATTATTGTGTTATTTTTTGATTTGTTGAGATTCCTTGGAAGCATATAAAGACATGGAAAAAGAAGTTTATCAGGTTCTTGCGCGCAAGTACAGACCTCGCACATTTGCAGAAATTGCAGGGCAACAGACCATTGTAAAAAAACTTCAACAGGCAATATCAAGCAAAAGAATCCCTCATGCTTTTTTGTTCGCTGGTCCAAGAGGGGTGGGAAAAACCACCATTGCCCGCATTTTTGCAAGAGCACTAAACTGCGTGGAAGGACCTGCTATTGAACCTTGCAACAGGTGCGTGTTCTGCATGGAGATTTATCAGGGCACCTCAATGGATTTTCTTGAAATCGATGGCGCATCGAACCGTGGTATTGAAGAAATCAGGTCTCTCAGAGAAGCAGTGTCATTAAGACCAGCAAAGGCTCGGTTCAGAATATACCTGATAGATGAGGTTCACATGCTTACCAATGAAGCATTCAATGCCCTGCTGAAAACCCTTGAGGAACCTCCTGATTACGCAAAATTTATTTTCGCAACGACTGCACCTGAAAAAATTCCGCCTACGATTACTTCCAGATGCCAGCGATATGACTTCAAGAGTCTGGATGACAAAGAAATATCCATGATGGTAAGGCGGGTTGTTGAAAATGAGGGATACACCATTGAACCGGATGCAATGAAAAAATTGATAGAGTCAGGCGCAGGTTCTATGAGAGATATTCTTGGCTATCTTGACCAGGTCATTGTTCTGTCAAATACCAGTAATATCACACAGGACCTTGTGTCAGAAGTACTTGGGATTGCCTCTGGCGAAAGTGTATGGGAACTGCTCAAAATTATTGCCAGTGGAGATGTAAAACAAGCCATTCTTTATCTTCACAGTATTATTGGTCAGGGCAAGGATATTGCAAACCTGCTTACTGCTATGGCGAGAAAAATTCAACTGGTCATCTGGAATCAATACGGCATCGTATCGTCTGACGAGGAAATAGATAGGAAAAACATAGAATTACTCAGCAGTGTTCCTGTGGAAAAGTTTATCAAGGCACTTGAATCAGTAATGCAAACAAAAGAAAAAATCAGGTATGAACCACTGGAGATGGTCCTTGCAGAACTACTCTGTTTCAATCTTGTGGAAATTTTAAAAACGCCTGCTGTAAAACCAGAAAAACCTGTTATGGAAGTGGTAGAAAAACAGGAAAAGAAGTCTACGCCACAGGACACATCTTCACAGGTTTCTAACCAAGATGTTCCACAGGATATTATTGAAAGTTGGAATGAGATACTGCTTAAAATAAAGAAAAATAAACCTTTGTTGTTTGCCGCGTTGAGAGAAGGGAAACTCGTTAAATGCGAAAACAACTGCATTCACATTGCATTTGCAGAAAACTTTCAGTTTTTGTGCCAGAAAGTCTTGGATAACAAGCCAGTGGTAGAAGCCATGCTTGAAAAAATACTTGGAAGCCGTTATACTATTTCCTGTTTTATTTCTGCGTCAGACAAAAAAACTCCTCTGAAGGAAAGGGCAGAAATTAAGGAAATTATTGAATTTTTCGGTGGTGGTGAAATCGTTGAAATGGAGGAATAAATGGTAAATATGTTTGACATGTTAAAGCAGGCATCTCAGATTAGGAAACAGGCAGGCAGATTTCAGAAAATTCTTGAAAGCAAGGTGTGCGAAGTTTCTTCTCCGGATGGGACAATCAAGATGAGGGTGAACGGAAAGATGGAAATGACCTATCTTGATATTGCTCCGGAACTGTTGAGCCCTGAAAACAAGTTGAAACTTGAAAAACTTTTGCTTCAGACCTGGCAGAGAGCGCAGAAGGAAATTGAAAAAATCATTCAGGAAGAAACGAAAAACATGCTCGGGGATTTTGGAAATTTACCATTCTGATGGAAACATACCCTCCTTTAATCAGGGCAATTATTGAACAGTTGAAAAAATTGCCCGGAATAGGACAGAAAAGCGCAGAAAGAATTGTTGACTGTCTGATGAAAATGGAAGATACCGAAGTTGTTGCCCTTGCTGACAACCTGAAAAAACTTAAACAAAACATTAGATTGTGCAAGCACTGTTTTTCAATTGCAGAAAATGAAGTGTGCGATGTGTGTAAAGACGCTTCAAGAGAGAAAAAACTGGCAGTTGTTGAAGAATACAAGGACGCAGTGGCTCTTGAAAAAGCGGGATTTCGCGGCAGGTATCATATTCTTGGCGGCAGAATCAATCCTCTTGAAAAAATCGGCCCTGAAAATCTTTCCATCGATCACTTGCTGGAGCGGCTCAAAAAAGAGCAGTTTGATGAAATTATCATAGCGACTAACCCAACTCCAGAAGGCGAAAGTACCGCCATGTACCTTATTGAACTTCTCAAGAAACAATCATATCCCGTCACGCGTCTTGCGACAGGTATTCCTGTGGGAGCAGAAATAGAATACTTGGATCCTGAAACAATAAAAAAATCTTTTGAACACAGGTTCAAGCCATAAAATATCAGAAGCGGATACTGCGATGGAATATGTTGTTTATAGATTTTTTGGTTTCCTTGGTATGCACCTGCCTGACTGGCTTGCCTATTTCATAGGTGATATAATTGCTGAATTAAGATATTTTTTTACTCCTGGCTTGAGGAAAATTGTCAGAACAAACATAAAACAGATTCTCACTTATAAATCACAGATTGAGCATTTTCGGTTTGATGAACAATATCTTCGGAAAACAGTAAAAAAAATATACAAAAATTTCGGAATGTACATGGTGGAATTTTTCCAGATTCCAAAATGGGACAGGCGCTGGGTAGAAGAAAAGGTTGAACTTGTCAATATTCATTATCTTGACCAGGCGCTAAAACGGTCAAAGGGCGCTATCGTTCTAACAGGACATCTTGGAAACTGGGAACTTGCCGGCATTGTTACAAGTCTCCTTGGATACAATCTATCTGCTGTTGCGCTGCCCTTTAGAAATGAAAAAATGGCGACAATTTTCGTCAGAAGAAGAAAGTCAAAAGGCGTCCATGTAATACTTACAGGAGCCAATCCAAAAGAATACCTCAGGGCATTCAGAGAAAATAGCGTCATTGCAATTCTCGGAGACCGTCTCTTCACAGAAAAAGGTATGCGGGTAAAATTTATGGGGAAAGAAACTTTTCTTCCAAGAGGACCTGCAACGCTGGCTGCAAAATGGAATGCGAGTTATCTGGTAGGTTTTTTGATAAGAAAGAAGAAAGGAAAATACATGCTGATTTTTGACAAACCAATTGAAATTGATTGTGAAGACGAAAATCAAAAGGTTCAGTATCTTTTTGAAAAAGGCACAGAATATCTTGAAAAATATATTCTGAAATACCATGACCAGTGGTTGAACTTTTCTCAAATGTGGAATAATGCAGGAAAGGAGGAGCAATGATAAAGACATTTATTCTGCTTTCTATATTTTTGTCTTTGGGTGTGGGCTATGCTGGTATTCATCCAGCAACAAAATTCAGGACTGCAAATGAACCCGTCATTGCATGTCCGGACGGCACGATTTTTTGTGAGGCTGAAGAATTTACGGTCATTAAAGGCGCATGGCAGGCAAAACCATGGGGAGAAAACTATTTTGCAGCAACATTTGCCAATACCTTTCTTTCAAGGAAAGCGTTTCTCGGAGTACCAGAGCAATGCGAAGAGTCTATCGCTACCATCAATGCAAAAATTGATAAGGCAGGCGAGTATCTTGTTCTTGTGAGATATGAAGCACCTTACAGATTTGAAACGCAGTTTCGCATAAGAATTGAGCAAAATGGAAAAATTTTAATGGATAAACTTTATGGGGCAAGAGACAATCTGAAAATATGGGCTTTTGGACAGAAATTGAAAAAAGAAGTCGCATGGAGCTGGGGAGCAGTGGAAAATATCGTTTGGGAAGGCCATGACGCTGCTGTGCAATTACAACCAGGGATTATAAACATTTCACTGATTGCGGGAAATCAACCAGAGCCAGCAGCAAAGAGAAATATAGATGTCATTATGCTTACCACAGATAGACAGCAGGTGAACATGAGAATAGAAAAAGAGGGATATCTGCCCCTTGATGGATGGCTGACACAGGCAGGCGATGTGTGGATAAAGATAAAAAATACCTCAACAGAAAAAATTGCTGTAACTGGCGGCCGCTTCCAGGAACATTCTCCATACTGGGTTCATCTGCGGAACTGGAAGCCAGTTAATGTTTCTGTGGAACCAGGGCAGCAAACTGACTGGATTGAAGTAGGTTCAACCATGGATACACTTAATGATGGCCAATGGGGTTTCAATGTCACAGGAGCATGTGTCATTGAGTTTGGTGTAAGAAATGCGACAGGAAACATTGAAAAAATCAGGGAGTTTCATTTAACTGGCGCTCAGGAACTTCGTCTTGTTGGTCTTGCTGACACAAGATATTCAAGAACAATCCAAACAGAAAAAGAGGCACTTGGAGACCTCCTCGAAAATCTCAAAAAAATCAAAACACATGGAAAGACGCCTGAACAAACATTGATTTTTGCTGGAACAAAAATCAAAGAGTTTGCACAATTATTCGGACTTGCAACAGAATCTGATATTTATGTTGATTGGAGAGAGAAAAATCCTGCACAACTTGAAAATATCTGCACATCCCTTACCAGTCAGCAAAGGGAAAAGATCCAGGTTGTGAGTCTGGGTGATGAAATCGGTCTTCCTGCGCCTGATACCAGATCAGCAAAGGAAGGGTTTGTTGAATATCTGAAGAAGCACCAGGTCAATCCCAGGGATATCGAGCCGCAGGGCAACTGGGAAAATATCGTGTATAATCCTGACCCGAAAATGAAAACTGAAAATCCCGCATTGTATTATTGGTCAAAAAGATACCAGCATGATTATGGAATACTGGCAATCAAGCAATTGACAGATACTTTAAGAAAATATCTTCCCAATGCAGGAATTGGAGCAAATTTCTCGCCACATCATGGAGGATACCAGCACTCATATCTTGGTGAGGTATTTCAATGGATTAATTGTTTCAGGGAAGACGGCCTTACAATGCCATGGTCAGAAGATTATATCTGGCAAATTCCTGTTGGTAGCCCTCAAATGAACGAAATCAACCTTGACCTTTTCAGGGCAGGTATCAGAGGAAAACCAGAGAGAAAAATACATTACTATGTGATGCCTCACTGGCCAGGCAATACCCCGAATATGTGGAAACGGCAGTTTTATGCTGCGCTTGCTCATGGCGCAAAAATCATTAATCTTTTTGAGTTTCAACCTGTGTATATGGCATATACTGAAAATCATGTTTCAAGTTTTGATATGTACGCGATGGTACTCAAAAGTTTCAAAGAGTATGGGCTCTTTGAGGACATCGTACAACAGGGCAGTGTTCGAGAATCAGATGCAGGTATGTGGTTCAGTGAAACTGCTGACATCTGGTCAGACAATGCTGGCTCTTTTGCGGCAGCAAAGCGAGCTCTATACGTTGCGATAAGAAATAATCAGATTCCACTGGATTTTATTGTAGAACAGGATGCCTTTGATGGAACTATTAACAAATACAGAACACTATTCATTACTGACAGACATATTTCTTTACCTGCTTCACAAAGAATTGAACAATGGGTAACAAATGGTGGAACTTTATTTATGACAGCGGGCGCGGGAATGTTTGACCAGTACAACAGGAAAAACGCAATATTTAACAGGATGCTTGGCTTTGAGCAGATAGAAATCTTAGAACCAGAATATAGCAGAATTGAGTTCATTAAACAGGACCTTCCCTTTGCAAAACCTGCTGGCGAAATTGTTGAAGTGGACGGAAAAAGAGTTTCTATTCCAGTATTTGGAGCGATCGCAAAAATTCAGCCGAACAATGTGTCAATTAAAGGAAAGTTCTCTGATGGTTCTCCAGCAGTGATTGAGGTAAAAAGGGGAAAGGGAAGAATCATCTATTGCGCATTTCTTCCTGGCTTGAGTTATTTCAAACCAGCAATACCTTTGAAACCTGTGGACAGAGGTTCAACAGACGATGCAATGGCTCATTTTATTCCGGTTGATTTTGAAAAAAATATTGGAGAACTGATAACATCAGCGTATTCTGGAAATGCGCCTGTTTTTGTGAAAGAAACAACCGGGAATCCTATAGGATTTATTGAAACAACAGTGATTGAGTCAAAAAATGGAATTGTAATACCGGTGATCAACTGGAGCACAAAGAATGTTTCTGAAGCTGTGTTTGAAATCAGATTGAATCTGAAGAATAAAAAAATATCCCTTGCCAGCGGAAAACCGATTAAGTCAGTGGTAATCAATCAGGACAAAGCAGAAATAGAATTTGATGTTGAGCTGGCAGACGCGATCATAATAAGATAAAAAGGAGTTCTGATGTGGTACGACAGTAATCAGTATCAAAGTTTTGTAATGCCTGATCCAATTAACGATGCATCAGAGGAAGCAAAAAGAATTAATGCAGATCGGCACTATTATCTTGAAATGGGTATCGAAAGAATTATTGCTGATGCACCGCACGTTGAAAAAAAACAACTAATCCGGCAGGTAGAGAATTTTTATAAAGAGGCAATGTCGAAAACCCCCTCATTTGTAAAGTATCCAGAAGCAAAGGCATGGGTGGACTATGTTATAAAACGAGACAGAAAACTGATGGATCTGGCACATTTAACTATTCAGGAAATTGCAATACTTAGAAGTACCAATGATTATCTGACTTTTCGCGGATATAAGGAATTTGGACTGAAAAGAACAGGTTGTGACGAAAAATGCAGGGTTGCTTTTATTCCTTACACAGATATGGGTCCCATGCATATCAAAAATGTTGATGATCCGATTACCTGGTGGAGTCCTGCAAGGCGCCTTGCTGAAAAAGCACCGATCTCGCAGGCATTCTGGTATCATAGAAATTTTGTGATTGATGGTGTGGGTTCAGGACTCCATATTGATGACGAACCAGAGGAAATTTTTCCATTGCCTGTACTGAAGATGGTAGACATGTACGCTTATGATACTGATTCAGTAGTTGAATTTTTAAGAAAATACTCTGTATTCTGGGGCGGTTGCAATGTCTTAATCTACGACAAAAAATATAAAAGCGTTGCCATCGAAAAGTGCAGTAGAAATTTTTGCGAGGTCTTTGAACCTGAGGAACCCTCTCATTTTACTCATATTAGCGGCATGGTATGCAGAGATAAAAGTTCACCTCAGGCAAAATATCAAAAGAATAAAAGAATTTTGTACAGAAAGTTGTTTAATCTTCCAGATGATGGTCCTGATGCTCTATTCTGGGAAGCATGTGACCATTTGGAGCGGATATTAAGCCATGGTATTAAGAAACTGGGTAAAAGTCCATTGTCAGGAGATATCATCACACTCTTTATTACACCCTACCCTGCTGGTTTGAGAAAAGACGGATTGAAACTACATCCTCAGCAGGGACTTATTGATTATACTCTTGTTACCAATTGCGTTTTTCCTGAAAAAAAATTATACTATCGCTGGCAGAGAAGTTCTGAAAAAGATAAAGGTGTCTGGCCAGAACAGCCAGAAACCTGTCAATACGAATAATCAGGAGGCAATATGTTCAGTAATGAATTTAAGAAAAGAATTGAAAATTTTTCATCAAAAGACGAAATATTAGCATTCAATCTTGCTATGGTTTCAGAAGGGCTGGAGATTGTAAAAAATCTCAGTGATAAAAACATTGGCTGGGAGGAAGTAGAAAAGAGATTAGGAGAATACAAAAGCTGGGATCCTGACATTCTCAGAGTTGACAAGGATACAGAAAATACATATAGAAAACGGCTTGAAGAATGGGGAAAACCTGTAATATTGCTTTCAGAAGAGGCTGGAAGGGTTGAAATTAACACAGACAAAGCCGGCTGTCCCCTTTATGTGGTTTGCGACCCATTTGATGGAAGCTATCTTTTCAAACACGGTATCAAGGACTTCTGGTATAGTTCACTGGCATTCTATGACAGTAATTTTAATCCTGTTTGTTGCTGCGTTGGGGATTGCGTCAGCGGAAAAATTGCATATGCATGGAAGGTCGGAGCGTATCTTGCAGACATTGAGCATGGTAAAATTTCAAAAGAGGTGAAACTGGATAAAAAATACAGGCAATCAATGGGAAGGCCTGATGTTTTGGATATGGATGGAGCAAGCATTGAGTCATACGCAATGAAGCCAAAAAAGTTTCTAATTCCACTTGTTGATAAGTACAGAGAATTTCTGCTTCCATTTAAGTTTTTCCTTCCAAACGGCGGTCCCTATGGATTTGTTGATGTCGCTGAAGGAAAGATTGATGTTTATTTTGCGATGAAACAACCATTTGTTGATGTCTTTTCAGGAATTTTCATAGCGCAGCAGGCAGAGGTGATTGTAACAGATTTTTGCGGAAATTCAGTCAGGTGCAGCGACAATGTAAAAACTGTCCTTGATGTAGTTGTGTCAACAAATGGTGCGTTGCACGAAAAAGTACTGAAGAAAATTGCAGAGTGCGAAAATAGATAGGTTTTAGCGACCGACCTTCTTCAGAGATTTATTTTTATACATCTGTCTGTCAGCGTACTTTACTATTCTTGCCGGGGTATCGCCATCTTCAGGATATCCGGCAATACCAGTACTCAGGGTAATTTTTGTATTTTTATCTATTTTTCTGTTGAGTTTTTCAATTGTATTTTCAAGCCGCTTTGCGCAAATCACTGCGCCTGCTTTCCCTGTTTCAGGAAGAAGTACAATAAATTCATCTCCACCGTATCTGTAAATCACATCGGATTTCCTTAAATTTTTTCGTATTTTTTCGGCAATGGTCTTCAAAAGATTGTCTCCCCTTTGGTGGCCAAAGGTATCATTGTATTTTTTGAAATTGTCTAAATCTATCACGATCATTGAAAATATTTTCTTATATCTTTTACAGCGTTCTATCTCTTTTTTAATGTCCAGGGACAGGTTTATTCTATTGAAGCAACCGGTTAACTGGTCTCTAATGGAAAGTTCTTCAAGTCTTGAGTAAAGGAAGCTTCTTTCAATAATGGATGTCAGTTCTGATGAAACAAGCTTCACAAAATTTATATCATCCTCTGTAAATGCGTTTTGCTTCTTTGAATCAATGTGTATGATACCAACAGTTTTTCCATTCTGTTTTATGGGAACACATAAAATAGATTTCATCAAACAGCCCGTAGGCATGCAATCTTTTAAGTCAGAATTTTCAACATCGTTGCTGATTAAGACGTTACTAGTTCTCATGATGTATCTAATTGGTTTCATTGAAGTGGAAAACTCAGGCATTGCTTTTGAAAAGCCGCTGCTTGCAACAACAGAAACATTACTGTTATCTATCAATAGTATTGCGCAGCCATCGCATTTGACAAGCGACCTTACTAATTCTGCGATCTTTTTGAATACACGCTCTTTTTTCAGGTCTTTTGCTACCCTTCTATGAAGCGTTAGAAGCGCAGTAGTAATGTCCTTCTGGTCCATTTTTAGAACTTGTATTCTGAAGTATATGTGACAACAACTTCTCCATCTGCTGGTATTATAACATTAAACTCAACTGTCTCAGAATCCTTTTTTTCATAAGGATGGCTTGCCTGAATGATAGACCAATCCCCAAATTGCCTTTCAACAATTTTGGCGCTCACTGATTCTTTCTTGTGATTTCTCAATCGTATTTCATAAGTATCCCTAAAAATGTTAGCAGCAATTTTCTTGTGGTCTGTGATTTTTCTTTCACCGACAATGTCAAAAGCATTGCCAAGCGAGAGTATGAGTTTTTCATCCTTTGGGGTATGGTCTATCATGTCCTCGCCGATAAACTGCATTGAGCCGTCTGTATCAGTTTTATACACCCTGATTTTTCCTTTTGGAAGAGGGATACCGAGACCATTTTTTTCAGTATTTTTCAATTCAATCTTTACTGCCACCTTTTTGTTGCACTGTTGTTTCTGCCAGTTTTCATAATAGTACCAGCGATAAAGTGCACCTTCATAAGTGTAGGTCTTCTCGATACTGATTTTTGGCGCTGAAAATAAACTGATTTGTTTTGTCTGATTGTTTTTCAGTGTGGTTTTTCTTCCAAGTGTATAAAGATGGTATTCAAAAAATTCTTTTTCTTCGAATTGAGCGCCAGCAACAGATGCTTTTGCTTCCATCATAAAAGTTCTTGGTACTGGCTGTTCTGCGATTTTTCTGACGTCTCCAGCTATCAGTTTTAGTTCAGCGTTCTCGTAATCTGCGCCACTTCTATTGTCTATGGTCACCCATCCATTGAGTGAAATAAATTTGTCATCCTTTGAAACTGTTGCCACATAATCTGCCTGCCAGTTTAATCCACCAGTAATGTATCCGAGTTCAACTGTATCCTGAGTCGTCTTTGCACTTGATAAAGTCCAGACAAGGGTTGGTTTTGTAATCAAACCTTCTGGTAGCATTGGAAATTCTATGTCTCTGATATTTTCCCTTGTCAGCATATACACAGGTCCATTTTCCTGCTGCACGATGCAGATGTACTTTTCATCATAACTTGATAATAACCCTGAGTAAATATTATTATCCTTTGTCATCACCTTAATGTTTTTGTCAATGTATTTTTTCAGCAGTTTATCCGCATTCATCAGGTCGTATTCAAAATTCTGTTCAAGTATCACACATCTGTCAGGTGCTGTAAGGGATTTAAAAGATACACTGGTTGGTTCTATCAGTGCTGCAATATCAGAGCACTTTACTGTGTTAAGTCCTTCTTTTAACTGAACTGTCCTGACATCGCGGACAAGCGCAAAATTTTGATTGTACACAGTCAGAGATACCTGTTTTTTCTCCATCACCTGACCTGAAACAATTGTGGTAAGAATTATTGGTATGATAATGAACTTTTTCATCTGTCCTCCCTGCTGTTATGGTATAATAAACCTGTTACTATTTCCTGTCAATTAAGGTAAAATTTTTATATACAGGGAGAAAAACATGGCAGACATTATTAAGTTGAATGAAGTACCTCGCAACGAAATTCCAGAAAGATTAAGAGTTGATTTCTATTTTGACTTCAAAAAATATCCATTCAGGCATCAGGACCTTTTTACGCGACAGGAGATCAATTCAGTGATTTCAGTGCTGGATGCTATACATCCTTATGCGTGTGAGTGGATAAAAAAGGCAATTGATGAAAAGAAAAAAACATGTGCTTTGAAAGAATTGGGACCAGAGCATTTCAAAGGAAGATGCATTGGAGAGTTTATTGTTTATGTTGAAGATGGCGCTGTTTTTGAACCTGGTTTTATCAGAGGGTCATTGAAAAATAATAAGCACATGTTGTTTGTTGGAAAGCAAACAGTACTGGCAGGAGCATACATATTTCTTGACGAAGGTGATATTTACATCGGCGAAAGCAATTCCATTGAGCCAGGCGCTGGTATCAAAGGGCCAACAATTGTTGGAAATAAAAACGAAATCAGACAGGGAGCATACTTCAGAGGAGATGTCATTATTGGCGACGGAGGAACATTCCGCGGCGAGATAAAAAATGGCGTGATGATGGATAAGGCAAACTTTCCGCATCCATCCTATGTGGGAGATAGCCTCTGTGGTTATGCCACTCATTTTGGCAATCAGGGTACCACTGCAAATGTTGGCATTTACGCGGGAATTTTTGGAAAAAAGAATGTGGTGATTGAACTGGGTGAGAAAAAGTATGACATTGGAAGACCAAAAATAGGCATTATTCTCGGAGACTGGTCTCAACTTGGATGCAATTCAGTTTCTGACCCAGGGGTATTCGTGGGACCCAATACAATTTTTTATTCTCTTTGCAGAATCAGCAAGGGCTTTTACGGTCCAAATGAGGTGCTGAAAAATAAGCCGCTTGAACACGGCGTGATCGAAAGGTCTCCATTAAAAACCTAATTCTTTTTGTTTTTTGAGTTGATAAAAGTGGTAATTTCTTCGTAAGATAAAATCTTTCCTGACAAATATTGATTCATCAGCGCCAGTGTTTTTGACCTAATTCGCTGCAGTTCCTGTTCAGTAAATTCACACATATCCTGAGCATCTGGTAGGTCCTGTTGTTTCATTTTTTCAACAAGTACTTTATAATCTTGTGCACTTTTCACCCTGAAAAATTTCACACCTGCCTTCCTTGCGTATTCAAGGTCCTTTCTTGAATTCCCAATAAACAGAACATCCTGATACGACTTATTTTTTATCTGCTTCAATATCACAGATTTATCAATATTCCCCTCTGGGTTGCTGCCCATAATCCCACAAAAAAGATTTCTGTCAAATTTATGATGTTCAAAGTCCTTTTCAAGAATGTCCTGAATAATGCCTGATGCGACATACAAATCATACTCCTTTGAGAGTTTTTTGATGAGAGTCTTTACTCCTTTCAAGGGCTTCCAGAATCTTTTTGCCGCTTCTTCATTAAGGCCAGAATAAAATTCGTTGTACCGTTGCTGCAATTTTTGATACTCGTTAACCAAGGATCCATCAATGCCAAGATGGTATGGGTCTGCCACTGCTTCTGGTATATCCCTGACGATTGAACTGACGATGGCTGACAATTGCTGAAAACGAGGTGCACCAGGATAATTGACCAGACCCTTCAACATCTTTGACATATCCAGTTCAGGATGATCAGGATGAAGAAATTTTCTAAACCCGGTATCATAGCAGGCAACAAATGCAGAAAAAAGAATATGAATGGCTTTATCCTGGCCGCTTCCGATCAGTGGGCCGTCAAAATCAAACACAATCGCCTTTTTTTTCATAGCAATCATTATACTACACAAACTTGATTTTGTTTTATATGACTGGACAGCTGAAAAATTCTGGTGTATTATCAGATTTTGTCAAGAAACGAAAAGGAGGTTGCAAATATGTTAAAACTGACGAAAAAAGAGAAGAAAATTACTGTCGAAACAGGTTCTGGAAAATTGACATGGGACGCAGATAGGGGTGGTGAAATTGTGGAATTTTCCTGTAAGAATGAAAAAGAGACCCATAAATTGCTCTGCTGCCAGAACACCATTTGCGGACTGAAGTTCATCATCGACGGAAATAGTTATCAATTATCAGATACAGTGTCAAAATTGACTGTGGAATCAGTAGAAAACGATAGAATTGTAATAAAGAACGAGGCATCCATTGCAAAAGGACTGATAAAAATCACGCAAATATATCAGGTATTCGAAGAAGGCGCTGTTTTTTGCGAGCAATCTTTTGATGTGGAAGGAAATAACGGTTTTAACCTGAGCGAAATTTCCATGAACACGTTTCTGGATGTTTCAACTGTGAAATCTGCAAGATGGGGATATTTCACAAGACAACCATGGTACAAGAGGGACTATTCCACCACTCACGTTTTTTATGGTCTTGACCTTTACAAGCAACTTGATGAAATATCCTGCCATAAAGAACTATGGCCGCTTGTTTCAATTGATCTTGGCTGGGAAAATACAAAGTTTTTCAGCAACAAAATAGAGTTTGTTCTTGATGAATGGAGCAGCTTCAATGATGCTGATACCCGATATACAATGAGTTATGGTGGAAGGCAGGGAGAAAAATGGACATTTCGATGGTATATCTTTCATGGCACCCAAATGCGGGTCTCAGAACCTGTTCGTTACAGGAACAAATGGGGAATGTTATTTTTAACATCCCGTACCCAGAGCGGCAAAAATGTGGACCCTGCTTATAGAAACAATGTCCTGGGATGCAGGGTTGCTCATTGTATGTATCCATATGCTCAGATTGGAAAGGACTGGCCCTGGGCATTGATGCCTATCAAACAGGTTGCCTGTCAGCCACCTCAACTATTTAAGGGTAATCCTGATATTAAAAGGGTTGATGAGGTCGCAGAGTTTGGCGCTAATGTTATGATTATTCATCAGTTCTGGATGAGAAATCCAGGCACGAATTGTGAACCACCTGCTGATTATATTGTGAAAGATCCTGAATGGTTCAAAGCATTTGTAGATAGGTGCCACGAACATGGAATGCGGGTTCTTACTTACATCAGGGGTTGCGAACAGTATCAGATGTATCAGACCTGGTTTGAGGACTACATGAAAAAGGACTGGGATGGTTTTTATCCTGACTGGAACAGCCCACACGCGATGGGTTTTACGAAAACAAGTTTGCTTCACTGGTCTGCATATGGTTATTTTATGTATCTAAAAGCCATGAGAAAAAGAGTTGGAACCTATGGTGCAATTATTGGTCATACAGGTTTTCCTTTTGCATTGAGCCAGAGTTGTATTGATGTTGCTCTATGCGGAGAACTATCCATCAGGCACGATGAACTTCTTGAGTTGCCCGAAAGTACTGCATATTATTCCTGCCTTGACTGTTCAGGTGCGCACCTGATTGCTGGTAATCTGAAAGACAGGGCAATGTTTTCAGGGGAAAAAGCTGCAGCAATATGCACTGCCTTTGGTATGACCGGACACCCTGTCTTGGAGCCAGGCGTTCCTTTTAAAAAGGCAGTTGCATACATAAAACCACTCTGGGACGCAATGACCAGTATTAAAGGAAACTATGTGAAACTTCACAATCCTGCTTACTGTCCGACTAACGCAGTCCATTGTGACCAGTATTGGTTGTTTCCAAGTTTATGGCAGTCAGACCAGGGAAAGTGCCTTTTGCTTGTAACAAATCTTGCTGACAATGAAAAAATTAGTGGCAGAGTTGAAGTGGAAACTAAACAACTTGATGTTTCAAAATCAAAAATGTATGTATTGAACATCGCAGGTACCTGCCCACAATCAGTTGAGATAAAAGGAAGTACTCTCAGGATTAAAAACTTAGCACCACTGAGTTTCCTTGCAGTAATTATAGAATAGTAGTGTATT
This sequence comes from Candidatus Ratteibacteria bacterium, assembly GCA_049971295.1. GTDB lineage: Bacteria > Ratteibacteria > UBA8468 > B48-G9 > DTJG01 > DTJG01. Next base: position 17,042 of record JBMFLH010000014.1, read on the forward strand.
TTCATTTTAAGGCGGGTATCTTTACCTAAATTCCCTAACAATCTGTACGTCATTTTGACACATATCTTTATCGTGGTAGAATAATATATCAAAGGATCGTGTTATGAAAATTAAGGTTCTTTCAACTGATAATATTGAGAAGGAAGGTATTGAAATCCTCAAAAATGAGGGGTTTATTGTTGATGAACACGGAAAAATGAGTGAAGAAGAACTCCTCAAAGTGATTGAGGATTACGATGTTGTTGTTGTGAGAAGTGCCACAAAAATTACGTCGCCTGTGATTGAGAAGGGCAAAAAACTCAAAATTATTGGTCGGGCTGGGGTCGGGCTTGATAATGTTGATGTTGAGTGTGCTACAAAGCACGGGATTATTGTAATGAATGCTCCAGAGGGAAATACTCTTTCTGCGGCTGAACACACTTTTGGGTTAATACTGGCTATGGCAAGAAAAATTCCTGCAGCGTGCAATAGTATAAAATCTGGCAAATGGGATAGAAAAAAGTTTATGGGGACTGAACTTTTTGGAAAAACACTTGGTATAATCGGGCTTGGAAGAATTGGCAGAAGGGTCGCTCATTACGCAAAGGCATTTGGAATGAATGTGTTAGGATACGACCCTTACGTGAACCAGGATGAGATGCAGCAGATGGGTATCAGTATCGTGACCCTTGAAGGCATATGCAAACAGGCAGACATTATTACACTTCATCTGCCACTTACCAAGGAAACAGAAAATATTTTGAATGAGAACTGTTTTTCAATGATGAAAGATGGCGTGATGATTGTGAATGTGGCAAGAGGTGGGCTGTTTGACGAATCTGTTCTTGAAAAATACATCAAGAATGGAAAGGTTGCTGCTGTTGCTCTTGATGTGTTTGCTTGTGAACCACCGAATTGTACGGAATTGCTCAGATTAGAAAATGTGATAGCCACACCACATCTTGGCGCATCCACAAAGGAAGCACAGATTAATGTGGCACGGGACATATGCAGGCAGGTAGTTGATGCCCTTGTTCACAAAATTATAAGAAATGCGGTAAATGTTCCATCCATTGACAAGGAGGTTATATCAAGATTTGGAAGTTATCTGACCCTTGCTGAAAAAATGGGGTTATTCCTCGGTCAGATGGCAGATAAACTGCCTGAAAGTTTGACCATAGAGTATGCGGGAGAAATTATTGATTACGACACAGGCCCATTAAGAGCGTATTTTTTAAAAGGGTTTGCCAGCTACTTCCAGCCAGCAACCTATGTAAATGCTCCTTTGATTCTGAAAGAAAAGGGAGTGGGAGTTATTGAAAAGAAAAAAATGTCAGCTCAGCAGTATACAAATCTTATTACAACTGACGCAGTAATTGACGGAAAAACAGTTTCTCTATCGGGCACAGTAGTTGCTTCAGAACCGAAAATTGTCAACATAGATGGATACCCTGTTGAAGCAACACCTGATGGAGCGCTGATTGTGTGCAGGAATGACGATGTGCCTGGGATTGTGGGACATATTGGCACAATACTGGGCAAAAAAGGTGTGAATATTGCGTCCATGACGATGGGACGCAGGGTGAAATGTGGTCCAGCGATCACTGTCTTGAATTTGGACCAGGAAATAGATAATCAAACAATTAACGAAATCGGGAAATTTCCGGGAATAAGGTCAGTGCGATTGATAAGGTTATAAAATGGAAAAAACCACTGTAACCATTTGTTTTACCAGAAGAGATAGATTTATTACTGGTATGCAATTGCAGCTGTCCTCCTGAACCATCCCGGATTTCCCTGATTTACTGTAAGGGGGTGGTTGCCATTAATATAAATTCAACACCAATTATCATACCATTATTTATATTCTGGGGAGCCCTTGCCATTCTCATAGGATACCTGTGGAGAAAGTTTGTTGGAGAAAGAACCATAAAGGCAGCCGAAGAGCGAGCAAGAGAAATTATCAGGGAAGCTGAAAACATCGCGCTAACAAAGAAGAAAGAACTTGATATCCAAACAAAGGAAACACTGTACAGGCTCCGCTCTGAATTTGAAAAAGAAACCAGAAACAAAAGAAAGGAACTGCAGTTTCTTGAAAGGCGATTGAACCAGAGAGAGATTCTCCTTGAAATAAAGGCAGAACTGATTGAAAAGAGAGTATCTGAAATCGCAACAAAAGAAGCGAGCCTGGCAGAAAAAGAGCAGCAGATACAGCAAAAAATTATAGAACTGGAAGATAAAATTGAGCAGGAAATCAAAAAGCTTGAAGAAATATCTGGCATGACAAGGGAACAGGCAAAAGATACACTTCTAAAGGCAATGGAACAGGAAGCAAGAAATAGTTCCGTGGAGATTATCCGCAGAATAGAAGAAGAGGCAAAGGAAATAGGTAATAAAAAAGCAAGAGAAATTTTGCTTGCGGCAATGCAAAGAATTGCTTCAGAAGCAGCAACAGAAAGTACTGTTTCTGTGGTCAGTTTGCCAAATGACGAAATCAAGGGAAGAATAATAGGACGTGAAGGAAGAAACATTCGCGCCTTTGAAGCAGCAACAGGAGTTGATTTGATTGTTGATGATACACCCCAGGCGATTACGATTTCTTCCTTTAACATCTATAGAAGAGAAATTGCGAGAATCGCCCTTGAGAAATTGATTGCTGATGGAAGAATACACCCTGGAAGAATTGAGGAAGTTGTTCAGAAGACAATTCAGGAGATGGAAGAAAAGCTTATTGAGGATGGCAGAAATGTTGCCTTTGACCTTGGAATTGAAAATCTTAACCCTGAGATAGTGAAATTGCTTGGCAGATTAAGATACAGGACAAGTTTTGGCCAGAATGTTCTTCAACACGCAAAGGAGTCAGCGTATCTTGCAGGAATGATTGCTGCTGAGATTGGACTCAACCCTAAAATTGCAAGGCGAGCTGCCCTGCTTCATGATATTGGCAAAGCCCTTGACCAGGAAGTTGAAGGCAGTCACCCTGACATTGGCGCAGACATTTTGAAAAGAGCTGGAGAACCAGAAGAAGTCGTTGATGCTGCATTGAGCCATCATAAAGACCTTGATATTGCTTCTCCATACACTGTCATCGTTCAGATTGCAGACGCGTTGTCAGCCACCAGGCCAGGAGCAAGACGGGATACTCTTGAAAGTTATCTGCGTCGCGTTGAGGAACTTGAAAAAATTGGTTCTTCTTTCAAAGGGGTTGATCAGGCATACGCAATATCTGCTGGAAGAGAAATCAGGGTGATTGTAAAACCAGATGAGATTTCTGATCAGCAGGCGATGCTTCTGGCAAGGGACATTGCCAGAAAAATAGAGGAGGACCTGAAATATATTGGCCAGGTCAAGGTGACTGTAATCAGGGAAAAAAGGGAAACAGAGTTTGCAAGATAATAGCGACAGATTAAAAAAGGAAGGGGCATAGATCATTGTCCCGGTAAAAAATGTGGAATATCATTTATGCAGGTGTGTTTCTGGTTTCTTTGTGCTTTTCCCTGTTGCTTGTTCCTGTCGTAAGAAGATTTGCTCTCGCATTTAATGTTATTGACCAGCCGTCTTCAAGAAAAATCCACCTGTTTCCGACCCCGCTTTCAGGCGGTATTGCAATATATCTTTCCCTCCTTGCAACGGTGATGGTGGGATTGATTGCAAAGGAAGCGCTTCCAGAAGGTATTTTCAGCCATAGCGCAGGAATCATGCATGTTTTACCAAAATTGACTATATTTCTTGCCACATCAGCAGTGGTTGTTGTTTTTGGATTTCTTGATGACATGTACCATCTCATGCCTATGGTGAAGTTAGGTTTCCAGATTATCTGCGGAATTATAACATTTCTTGCAGGAATCAGAATTTCTTTCTTCGCGCATTATCTGTGGGTGCAGGTGATTTTTACAATCGGCTGGATCGTGGTGTGCATGAACAGTTTTAATCTCCTTGATCATACAAATGGTCTTGCTTCAGGGGTGGCATGTATTGCCGGTGGTATATTTTTCTTTTACGCTGTCTCCAATGGCCAGCTATTTATTTCAACACTCCTTGCCTGTTTTATTGGCGCTGTGTTAGGGTTTATGCCGTATAATTTTCCAAAGGCAAAAATTTTTCTGGGTGAATGCGGAAGTAGTTTTCTTGGATATTTTCTTGCATGTCTCGGGATGATGGGAACTTACTATCGTTATGGACCTCATCAAAGCATGTTTCCTGCATTGAGTCCGGTGTTGATTTTCTCTGTGCCATTTTTTGACACATTGAGTGTGATTTATCTCAGGATAAAAAATCGAAAACCAGTTTTCCAGGCAGACAAAAACCACATTTATCATAGACTAGTGAATCTTGGTATGAATCAGGTTCAGGCAGTGATTTACTGCTATTTGCTCACATTTGCCACTGGACTTGGAGCGCTTCTGCTGAATCGGCTTGACATAATAGGTGGCATGATTGTTTTCTCTCAAGCAGTATTGATTCTGATATGCGCAGCGATGCTTGAAAGCACAGGAAGGAAAAATGGCTGAACTGATTGTAGGGCTTGATGTTAAGGAAAAAAGTATCCTTGAAAGAATTGTGAATGATCTTGGGGATTCTGTGATTTACTATAAAATCGGGCCGATTCCTTTTACTTCATTTGGACCTGATGTGGTTCACTGGCTGAAACGTTTAGAAAAAAAGGTGTTTTTTGACCTGAAGTTTTTTGATATTCCAAATACTGTTGAACTTGCGGTTGAGTGTGCCTGCGATATAGGTATTGATCTTTTAACCGTTCATATACTGGGCGGGGAAAATATGCTTGAATCTGCGATAAGGGCAAGGAACAAAATAAATCCAGAAACAAAAATTGTTGGGGTGACAGTTCTGACCTCATTTACAGAAAACGACCTTATTGCCGCAGGTATCAATGAAACCATGGAAAATCAGATTTTACATCTTGCTGAAACCGGGTACAGATGCGGGCTTGATGGTATAGTATGTTCTCCACAGGACCTGAAACTATTGAGAAAAAAGTTTCCTGATCGTTTTGTTATGGTGTGCCCTGGCATCAGACCAAAAAGTTCACACGATGACCAGAAAAGAATCGGGACAGCAAGCCAAGCAGTAAAGTCGGGAGCAGATTATCTTGTTGTTGGAAGACCGATTATTCAAAGCCCAGACCCATTGGAAGTTGTCAGGCAAATAAAAAAGGAAATAAGGGAAAATGAGTAGATTTCTTGAAATAGACCTTGAAGCAATCGCTGGCAATGTAAAAATAATAAAGAAAATCACAGGGAAAAAACTCCTTGCAGTCGTTAAGTGCAATGGTTATGGAATGGGAGCAATTCCTGTAAGTAGAAAAATTGAAAGAGCTGTTGACTGGTTTGGCGTAGCAACAATAGAGGAAGCAGTATCTTTAAGAAAAACTGGCATTACAAAACCAATACTTGTTTTGGGTCCTTCACTTGAAACAGATGTAAAAAAGGCGGTAGAGTACCGGATATCACTTACTGCGGCAAGTTCCACTTTTATAAGGAGCATCATCAATGCAAAGAACATTTCAATTCACTTAAAAGTGGATACTGGCATGGGAAGAATCGGAATTCTGCCAGAGGAAGTCAGCAGTGTCATGGACATAATTAAGAATTCAAAAGGAATCAAATTAGAAGGAATTTTTTCTCACCTTGCGACCTCTGAAAGAGCGGACAGAAAATTTGCCATCAAGCAGATTGAGATTTTCAAACAGGTACTTGCAGTAGTGCCGGCAAAATTGCGCGTTATTACACACATTGCAAATTCTGGCGGAATTGTTAATATTCCTGAAAGCGTAGAAAATTTTTCAATGGTTAGAACAGGGCTTTTGCTTTATGGCGTATATCCATCGCTTTTTTTAAAAACTTTCAAAGCAATTCCATCTTTGAAATATGCCCTGAAAGGCATTGCAAAAATTCTGTCAGTCAGAAAAATTCCTGCTGGAACCCGCATCAGTTATGGAGGAACTTTTACCTGTAAACAAGACACAACAATTGCAATAGCAGGCATTGGTTATGGTGATGGTCTGAACCGTGCGCTTTCAAATAAATTTTACATGAAATACAAAGAAGAACTTTTATCAATCAGGGGAAACATCTGTATGGATCAGACAGTTCTGGAAGTAAAAAAAAATATAAAAGAAGCAGGTGAAGTAATTTTTCTTGACAATCAACTTTCTATTGAATTGATGGCTGAAATTTGCGGCACAGTTCCGCATGCAATTATGACTGCCTTTGGCGCATCGAGATTAAAAAAGGTGTATCATGGATGAAAAAAAATTTAATCAGATGATCAAAATGGTGGACGCATACCTTAAGAAATGTCTCGCATTTACATCCAGCCAGGCAAGAAATCTTGAGCAAGCAATGTATTACGCGGTTTTTCCTGGAGGTAAAAGAATCAGGCCACTTCTTGTTCTATCAGCGGCAAAAATTCTGGATATTCCTTTAAAAAAAATTTTGCCTGCTGCCTGCGGAATTGAATTAATTCACAGTTTTTCTCTTGTGCACGATGACCTTCCCTGTATGGATAATGATGATTTCAGAAGGGGAAAACCAAGTTGTCACAAGAAATTTGGCGAGGCAGAGGCACTTCTTGCGGGAGACGCGCTGTTGTGTCTTGGTATAAGAGAAATTGCAAAATGTGGTAATATAGAAGCAGTAGTCATTACATGCGATGCTCTTGGTTCAGATGGAATGGCAGGTGGTCAATCTCTTGATATGGCTTATAAAAATAAAAAGATACCTCATAAAATAAAAATCTGGATTGACGGAAAAAAAACAGGCGAACTTTTCAGATTGTGTTTTGAAATTCCAGCAATCGTTGGGAAAGCCGATAAAGAAGTTGCAAGAAAACTCAGGCAGACAGGAGCGCTTTTTGGAAAGGCATTTCAAATTCTCGACGATATTCACGATAAAGAAGGAAATGAGAAATGCCTGAAAATACGGCTGAAGAATACTTACCAACGACTTTTGAAACAATTAGAAAATTTTGGAAGCAGAGCAGATGTTTTGACATCTCTTGTCAGAATGATCCTTGGTGGTTTTGTATCAGATTGAAGTTGTGCTAAAATAAAACTTAAATTTATAAATAAAGCGGGAGGAATTATGGCAATCATAGAGACAAAACAACTGACAAAGTACTATTTTCTTGGAAAGAAAAAGGTTGTCGTGGGACTTGAGAAGGTTGACCTTCAGGTTGAGCAGGGTGAAATTTTTGGAATTCTTGGGCCGAATGGTTCAGGAAAAACCACCTGTTTGAAACTGTTACTCGGAATTCTTTTTCCAACATCTGGTGAAGCTCGCATCATGGGTAAGCTTCCTGACGATATTGAGATGAAACAGCATGTTGGATTTCTGCCTGAAAATCCTTATTATTATGATTATCTGACCGGTCCAGAATTGCTTCAGTTCTATGCGAGCCTTTTTTCTATAGACTCAGACACCACGAAAAAAAGAATTGAACAATTACTGGAACTTGTGGAGTTAAAAGATGCAAAACGACTGACATTGAGACATTACTCAAAAGGAATGCTTGAAAGAATAGGACTGGCTGCAAGTTTAATCAATGATCCTGAAATATTGATCCTTGATGAACCCACAACAGGTCTTGACCCTATTGGATGCAGGGATACAAGGAATCTTTTATTGAAATTGAAGCAAGAGGGTAAAACCATACTTCTTTCCAGCCATTTCCTTTCTGAAGTTGAAAGGGTTTGTGACAGAATTGCAATATTCCACAGAGGATACCTTCTTGCAACAGGAACCCTTGATGGCTTGAACAGGCAGTATCAGGCAGAAAATCTTGAGGACCTTTTTGTTAAAACAATATGTACCTTTGACAATCAGGCCTCTGTTCAAACAGGAGAAACAACATGAAAAAAATGTGGTTGATTGGACTTAACACCTTCAAGGAATCCATAAGAAAGAAAACCCTTTACATCATACTGATTTTTGCCCTCATCGTAATTGGCGCATCCAAACTGTTTTCATTTCTCACTGCTGAAGAAGAACTGAAAATGATAAAGGATGTGAGTTTTTCAGCGATTGAATTTTTTGGTGCTTTGATAGCAATCTTTGGAGCTCTTTATGCGATTTCAGGAGAGATTGAGCGACGCACAATTTACACACTTGTGACAAAACCAATCAGAAGGTCTGACTTTGTGATCGGCAAATTTTTTGGCGTTTCAATGATTATTTTTGTCAATTTCATCCTTGCCACAGTTTTTTTTATTGGACTTTTGATATTCAAAAAAAGTCCACCAGACTTAGAAGTATTCAAAACATTGCTCCTGATATTTTTTGAACTGATTCTGATTGGCAGTATCACGCTGGCTCTTGGAACATTTACCTCTGATGCCTTCAATATTATCTGCTCATTCTTCCTTTACATCGTGGGGCATCTCACTTCGTATGGAAAAGAGTTGATAGAGAGAACAGAAAACATTATCGTCAAAGGCCTTGCTGATATGTTGTATACCCTTGTGCCAAATTATGAAAACTTCAATATCAGAGACAAAATCGTCGTTGGGCTCAATGTTAGCTGGGGATATATTGGACACACAATTCTTTACGGTATTCTTTACATGTGTATTGCGCTTTTTATCGCTCTTTACTTTTTTGAAAAAAGGGAAATATGAAAAGAAAAAAAGGATACAGATATTTCCTCGCGATCGTTTTTTGTTTTATCTGCATACACCTTGTTCAGGTTCAGATTGATTACAGAAAGAAACTGGAAAATCTTGAAAGCGCCCTGGTTCTGATGCCAGGTCAAATGGCTGGTAGTTTAATTCTTGGAGGATTCAAGGGACTTGCCGCAGACCTGTTGTGGTTGAATATGGAGACTTACTGGCATAGCGGACAACACTATAAAATCCTTCCCTTGCTTCAGGCAATATCATGGTTGCAGCCAAGTTATATTCTTGTCTGGACAATTGGCGGATGGCATATGGCTTACAATATCTATGCTGAAGTCAAGACCCCTGAAGAAAAACGATTCTGGTATGAGCAGGGAATACAATTTCTGAAAAAGGGACTTGCTTACCCATTTAATGCAAACAAATACGACATTTATTTTGAGTTGGGCTGGACTTATTACCACAAGGGCAAGGATTATCCCAATGCAGTGAAATACCTTGAAAAGGCAACAAAATATCCTCATCCTGACTATGTGGACGATGTTCTTGCACATGCCTATGAGAAAAATGGGCAGATAGACAAGGCAATCAAACAATGGGAATATGTCAGAGACAATTATGTGGCTTTTTACGATATCGCTGTACGCATGATCAATGACCTCAAGACAAAAGGCAAAGCAACACCATAAGGCAAACCTGTTTGTGATTTCTGCACCATCAGGAACCGGAAAAACTACCCTTGTAAATCAGTTAAAAAAACAGTTTGACAATCTTGTTGTTTCCATATCTTATACGACAAGAAGCCCCAGAAAAGATGAAAAGCACGGCATTGACTACTTCTTTATTGATGAAAAAGAATTCAAACAAAAAATCTCAGAAGGATTTTTTGCTGAATGGGCGCCTGTATATGACAATTACTATGGAACCTCAAAACAGTTCATTGATAAAAACCTTGCTGAAAACAAAATAGTGCTACTGACCATTGACACTCAGGGAGCACTTCAAATCAAGAAAATATATCCTGATGCCATCCTGATTGGAATTCTTCCTCCCTCCATTGAAGAACAAAAAAAACGGCTTGAAAAACGTGGAGAAACAGATGAAAATATCAAGAGAAGATTAATAGAATCTTCAAAGGAAAGAAAAATTCTGATTGAAAAATATCAGTATCGTTTTATCAACCGTAATTTAGAAAAAACAGCAGAAAAGATTGCTTCAGTGATAAAAAAATTTGCGGATGATAAGAAATGTTAATTATTGCCGATGACAAAATCATGCTTATTTTCAGAAGCCAGAAATGAAAAACAGAGCAAAGTGGGTAAGCGGCAAACCAGCAATTGAAAACAGAGTTGTTCATATTGACCTGAAAGGTCCAAAAATTCCTTTTGATTCATTCAAAGGTTTCATTCAACTCCTTGGACGATGGGGAATCAATGGAGTCCTGGTTGAGTATGAACACCGTTTTCCACGTCTTCCCTTGAAGCATCAGTTTCCATCAGCAGACAGATACACAAAATCCCAATTAAATGAACTGATGAAAATTGCAAAGGACAATGGCATCGAATGGATTCCCCTTTTTCAAACATTCGGACATCTTGAATATCTATCACGATTGAAAGGCACAAAAGACATGTTTGAAAATCCGGATTATATTCAGCAGCTGTGCCCTTTGAATGAAAAGGCGCGCCAATACATTCAGAACCTTATTGAAATTGCCTGCGAATTTCATCCTGAAAGTAAATACATCCATGTGGGCCAGGACGAAACATTTCAATTGGGTTTTTGCAATCAATGTAAGACAGAAGTTGAGAAAAACGGAAAAATGTCTCTGTATCTCAAACATACTAACTGGGTATGGGAACAGGTTAAAAAGTATGGGAAAAAACCAATGTTTTGGAATGATATGTTTTTTTCAAAAAGCTCTGTTGAATATCTTTCGCATATTCCACATGATGTGATTCCAGTTGTCTGGCAATATGAAGATACCTCTGATATATCCCATGATGTGATTTTTGATGGCATAAGGATTTCAAAAATTGATGCACGACATCTATATAAAATGCCTGTGTATGGAAATGTTGTAGCAAGGTTTGCAAAAAAAGGCAATTTTTTTGAAGACCTTCCAGAAAAAATCAAAAATATCATTGGCATAGACAAAAAAACAGGTTATCCGAAAAGTTTTTCCCAGTTAAGAATCACTAGCCGGTACAACAAAAACTTCTGGGCAACCTGTGCAACTTACAATTGTTCTGACATGCTTTTTTCCCCCAGTTTTATCAGGGGACTTTTTAACCCTGTATCAATGGTCAAAACAGTGATAGAACTTGGTGGAAAAGGAATTATTGCAAGTAACTGGGCTCGTGCGCATTCATATGCTCCAATCAGCCCTCCATGGACACTGAATTTTTATAATATCGCACATTTTGCCTGTGCTTCATATACAGGAAAAACATCTTCAGAAGATCTCAAGGAAATTGGAAAACTAATAGCAGAAGAAATAAAAGTGCCATGGAGATACGGAGAATTTTCCCTCGATGACATACTCTGGGTAATCTCTGCTGACGCGCCAGGACCTGGAAATATCCAAAAACTTCATCAACTTACTGAAATTTTGAACCTTTTGAAAACGAAGTGTTGTGATAGTGTTTTTGGCAGGGGCTTATTGATCAGCGTTGAGGCGCAACTTTTGTATGTAAAGCTTCTTTTTCTTCAGGAAGAAGCCAGGTGGTGGAATTCCACAAAAAATGAGATACCTGTAATGATAAAAAAAGACATGAAAAAAAGGTTTCTCCAGATTTGCCGAGAAATTGCTTCACTTGAAAAGAAGACAAAGTTTTACTACACTCAATGTGTTGGAGACAAAAAATCGTTCAATACGTGGTGGAAAGGCCTCTTTGAACTTGATACTTACCTGACAGAACAAGCAATAAGTTTTCTCTAACATAGGAGTTGGAATGAAACAAATATTCAAAAGTAGAAGGCACGTTTTTCTTGACCTTGATACCATGAGCGAGTGGGATACAAATGTAGTACAGAGATTTCCTAAGATGCAAAAAGTACCAATTGAAGCACCGGTGACGTGTGGAACTGAATGGGATGCAAGATGTTCAGAATACCCGATAGTGTTCTATGAAGATGGAATTTATAGAATGTGGTACTGTGTTCAGCCAGGTGCAAGAAGTTATTCTGAAAATGCTGACCATTTTTATACTGCGTATGCAGAAAGTACAGACGGAATTTGCTGGAAAAAACCTGACTTGAAAATTACTGCGCAGGATATCTGGCCAAAAAAATAATCTTCTGGCACTACCAGGTGCAATTCAGGGAATTGGAAAAGGGCTGGCCGGGAGTAAATACAGGTATTATGCCATTGTGATTCAGATCAGTCCGCCAAAGCCCGGCATAACTGACAAATGTGGAGCGATAGATGAAAGAGGCACAATCCTTTTTGGTTCAAATGACGGTTTTCAATGGCAAAGAATTAAGAAAATATGCGGGCATTGAGATTGCGGAAATCTATTTACGGATTTTCCTTCAAACAGATATCTTCTGTATCAAAAGGTAGGACTGATGCACAACATGTTTGCACGTAGAGCATTTATTGTTCTTGAAAGCAAAGATGGCGAAAACTGGACTGGTTATAATGGTGCCTTGAAATGGAATGAGTGTTTTGTGCCTGATGATTATGATGATTTGATTGCGCGCCAAAGGGGTTTTCTTATTACTGATTTCTATGGAGTCACAGTTCACAGAGTTGGAGACCTATACATCGCAGTTCAAAATGTTTTCTGCATTGGGTTGCCTTTAAGAAACAATTTTGGTCAGAATCCATCGGGATTTTCTTATCAACGCCTCGCATATTCCCACAATGCCTATCAGTGGAGATATCCTGCTGGAAGAGTCCCGTTTCTTGAATTAGGAGAACCGGGAGAATTTGATTCTGGCTACATATGTCCCGGAAGCAATCTGCTTGAAAAAGATGACGAAGTACTTCTTTACTATTCTGGGACACCTTTTATGCATGGCTGGTGTATTGATATAAATTTCAGGTTCAGGAAAGACATTTCCCTTGAAGAACAAAATAACTCATATTTCATAGGGTTGGCTAAAATACCAAGGGACAGGTATGCAAGTTTATATGTGACGCACAGAGGACGCTTTTCTTTTGACCCATATGTATCAGGTGTAGAACCATTAAGAGTAAACCCTGAAAAGCCGACATTTTACGTGAATGTAAACTACCCACAGGGTTATCTGAAGGTGGCAATTATGGATGCAGATACTCATAAGCCAGCTGAGGGATTTGATTTTGAGGAATGTATGCCGATAACTGGAAATCATTTAAGAGCAGCAGTTTCGTTCAAGAAAAAGAAACTTGCGGATATCCCGCCACAAAAAAATCTTTATCTCTCATTTGAACTGTACAGGGGAGAAATATTTTCCTATGAATGGGGAGTATAATGAAGGATATTCCAAGAAACGAACATCAAAGACCTGACTTTTATAGACAGGCCTGGATAAACCTTAATGGACAATGGGACTTTGAGATTGGTACATCTGAGCTCACCCCCAAAAACTGGACAGTCAATATAGGTGTATTTTAATATAATCAAGGACTAACAGAATAGGATGTAGAGATGGATAAAACGATGTTTGGTGTTAGGCATGCTGGTAAACGTACCCCGGGTGCATCGGGAAAACAACAGATATTTGGTTTATAGTTAAAAGAAAATGAATATGAATTACGACAATTGTTCAACTTAAGATTTGGAAAGGAGATACTGGAGATACAGAATTTTTGACAATCGCAGATTTTTTAGAGGCAATTCGTGTCCTTGACAAAAATCTCGGAGGGAGTAGAATGGTTATGAACCTAAAATCCCGCCCTTTTATAACTAGGTGGCGACGGGAATGGTAAGACCAAA
>JBMFLH010000015.1:0-29961 GCA_049971295.1 Candidatus Ratteibacteria bacterium
TGGTCTTACCATTCCCGTCGCCACCTAGTTATAAAAGGGCGGGATTTTAGGTTATCAGTAAGCTTCTGACATTAGGGTCTCGCATCAATGATGCTGTTATGGAAGGACACAGATCAAGCTGTTGGCCAGGCAGTTCAAGGCTTGGCGGTCTTTACGATTATTACGCTTTTGCCAGATTCTTGTTATGCAGAAAGGAAATAATTTCATCTGGATCGAAGAAACAGCCATAGATTATCTCGGGGTGGCGTCTGGAAGTCCGCCATCCACAGGAATCGTTGCGCCTGTGGTTGGTGTCTGGCGGGAAGCAAAAAACAATACTGCATTTGCCACGTGGTCTGCTGTGATTTTTGCCTTCAAAAGGTTTCTATTTCTATAATATTCTTCAAGCCCCTTTTCATCAAGCCCTCGCGCTTTCATCCTGTCAGGCCCTATCTTTTCCCACAGTCCTGACCTTCTTGTGCCGTCAGAAAACACAGCATCAGGTGCCACCATGTTTACTCTGACTCCCATGGGTGCAAATTCAATGCTTGCGATTCTGGCAAGTTGATGGGCTGCTGCCTTTGTTGCGCTGTATGCGCCAAACGAAGCACCTGGAGCAAATACATTTTTTGTGGAAATCAGTATGATGTCGCCGCCTGTTTTCTGGTTTTCAAAATGCTTTGCAAGTTCTTTTAACACAAGTAGGGTACCTTCTACATTTACCCTTTCAAGTTTTTGAAACTCTTTAATGTCCATATCCTTCAATGATGAAACATGCGCAATGCCTGCATTAATGACTGCGATATCAAGGCAACCAAAAATTTCCACGATTTTTTTTATTCCTGCAGAAACACTTTCGGGATCTGTCACATCCATTTGAATACCAATAATGTTTGTTCCAAAAATCCCCTGAAACTCTTTAATAAAACTATCAAATCTTTCACCCGGCAGATCTGTCGCTGCTACCTTGCAGTTTGACTTAAGCAATCCCCTGCAAATTCCTGCTCCAATGGCGCCAGCAGCGCCAGTAACCATTGCAATCCTGTCTTTCAAATTATATTTGCATTCAGGTTCAGGTTTCATGAATGATTTCCTTTGCTTTTCCCTTTCTTAATGTCTCAACAAGAAATCGCGCGTTGTTCTGAGGGTCTTTGCCATCAAAAATTGCGCTGCCTGCCACGACAATATCAGGTGCCATTTGAGCAATATCATAAATGTTGTCTCTTGTCACTCCGCCATCTATACACAGGAGAATGTCTCTTTCTGATTCATTGATGAGTGAAATGGCTTGTTCCACTTTTTTTGCTGTTGTTTTGATAAAGGATTGCCCCTGCCATCCAGGATTGACAGCAAGAATTGTAACCATATCAACCACGTCAAGTATGTTTTTGATTGAATCAACTGGAGTGCCTGGATTAATTGCCACTCCCGCAATAATTTCCCTGTTAGAGGGGTTAACATTTTTCAGTTTTTTTATTGCCTGAATCAGAGCGTGAATGTGTTCAGGGTATGATTCAAAATGCACTGTGATCATGTCAGCACCTGCTTCTGCAAACTGTGAAATTTTGGTTATTGGATTTTGAACCATCAAATGGACATCTTTGAGATACCTGGTTTTTATTCCTTTTATAAAAGAAGGACCCGCAGTCATCATTGGACAGAATATTCCATCCATTACATCAAAATGCAACATTTCCACTCCTGTCCGGTCAAGTTTTTCAATCTCTTCTGCAAGGTGCATCACATCTGCTGCAAGAATTCCTGCGCTCAACACTGGTGTTAATGACCTGACATAATGATGAAACGATGTTATCATTGGCTATTGCCCTTTTTGCTTTTGTGAAATTTTTTCTCTGTAATACTGGTAAGCTTCTTCTGGTTTTACATTTTTGTGTACAACCATCCTGACTGCCTGTATCATTGCCACAGGGTCTTCTGCCTGAAAGATGTTTCTTCCCATATCCACACCACATGCTCCCTCTTGAATTGCATTGTAAGCCATTTTCAAAGCGTCGAATTCAGGGATTTTTTTGCCACCCGCAATGACAATGGGTACAGGACACGAAGCAGTGACTGTTTCAAAATCTTCATTCACATAATATGTTTTCACATAGGTTGCGCCAAGTTCAGCGCAGACTCTACAGGCAAGCCGCATATATTTTGCGTCTCTTACGAGCTCTTTACCAACAGCAGTGACACCGAGTACCCCAATTCCATATCTCTGCCCCATATCCACAAGTCTCGTCATATTGTGGACTGATTGTGTTTCGTATTCTCCACCAATGAATACCTGTACTGCCACTGCAGCAGCATTCAATCTGATGGCATCTTCAATATCCATTGCGATCTGCTCGTTTGAAAGTTCCTTCAGCACAGTTGGTCCACCGCTTGCCCTTACCACAATACCATTGGTATATGTAGGAGGTATGATTGAGCGCAGTATACCTCTTGTTAACATCAATGTATCTGAATACTGAAGAAGCGGAAGTATTGTGACATCAATTCTTTCAAGCCCTGTTGTAGGTCCCTGAAAATATCCATGGTCTATGGCGAGCATTACAGTTTTGCCTGTATTGGGGTTGAAGATTTTTGAAAGTCGGTTTTTCATTCCCCAGTCAAAATTATTGCAGCCCTTCAGAAAAAAGGCTTTATTTTTCTGTGGCATGTCAGTATAGAAATTTTTTTCTTTTTTTTCATCGGCTTCTGGCATAATGGCCTCCTTTTTGATGGTCAATTCC
The DNA here is from genome assembly GCA_049971295.1 of Candidatus Ratteibacteria bacterium. Lineage (GTDB taxonomy): Bacteria > Ratteibacteria > UBA8468 > B48-G9 > DTJG01 > DTJG01. The sequence continues at coordinate 2,718 of JBMFLH010000015.1, forward strand.
TGTATTGATAATCTCATTATATAATAGATACAGAGCATGTGCAAACATTGAACAGGTCAAAATTCTGTGATATGCTATTTATCAAAAAAACCCACAGGGCATCATCCTATGAAAGAAATTCTTGAACAGATTATTGAGAAAGAAAAAGAAGCCAGGCAACAATTAGAATTAGCTCAGAAACAGACACAACAGATACTGGCTGATGCCAGAAAAAAGGCAGATGAAATTATACAGCAGGCAAGAATCACTGCATCAAAAATGTCTTCAGAAATGATAAAAAAAGCGCGGCAGGAAATAGAAGATACAAGAAATCAGATTATTGATAAAGAAAAAAATAAACACCAGCAGATTAAGAAAAACTGGCAGCCGCTTGTAGAATCTACTGCTTTGAAAGTATTTCAGAAAATCATTGACATAGGGCATCTCACAGGAAAACTTTTTGAATGATATATGAGACAAATTTCACGATATTCTTATCCAAACACACGAATCAGGGCAATGATTTCAAGATTGCTTGATGAGGAATTTTTTACACGAGCAAAACAGGTCGAATTTCGAGAATTCATTGAAATGCTTAAAAAGACCCGTTACGATGGTATCATTCAGAAGTTTAGTAATGAAATAAATCCAGAAAACTTTGAGATTGCTTGCAGGGATTTCGACAACCAGATGATAAAAAAAATTTCATCGTTTTTTACCTCAAGGATTGAAAAACAAGTTATCCTGTTGCTTGAAGAACGATACAGGATTGACAACTTGAAGTTTGCATTAAGAATGTGGTTTAACAAGCAAGTGTCTGAAAAAAAAGAGGTAACAAAAGAATTTTTACCTGTCCTGAGAGCAAAAACAATTGAGGATGTGGCGAAACTCATTCAGGATACAGAATATGCCAGGGCAATTGAGAGCGCAAAAGATACCTTTGAAAAAACCCGTTCCCTGTATCCTGTTGAAATGTCAATAGACAGGCAGTATTTTTTGAAGATTCAGAATACAATTGAACATCTTTCTGAAACAGACAGAAAAATTGCCAGAAAAATTGCTGGAGCAGAAATTGATAGAGAAAACCTTTCCTGGCTTGCAAGAATAAAGTTGTATTATGCTGGAAAAGTAGATATTGAAATGATTGGTTTCATCCCTGGTGGAATGTATTTTTCAGAAAAAAACCTGAAAGATCTTGTGAAACAGGATTCATCGCATAAGTTTTTGAAGTTACCTGAACAATACATGGAATTGATTGAGGTATTACCAGAGAAAATTTCAGAGATGGACAGTATTCTTGAAAGTATTATCATGCGCGAAATAAGAAAAGCTTTTGTTGAAAATCCTTTTACAGTTGGCATCCCGCTTGGTTATATTTTCCTGAAACAAAGAGAAACAAAACGTATGGTCAGTTTGTTTGTCAGTAAATATTTTGCCACAAAAATTTATCAATAGGATTTTTTATGCTTCCTGAGAGACTGGTGCTGTTAACAGCAATAGTAAGAAAACATAAAGCCAGTGCAGTGCTAGCAAAACTTATGAACACAGGGTTTTTTCATCCTGTGGATGCTAAAGACATATCAGGAGATGTTGAAAAAACCTGGATGCATAAACAGGAATTTAAATCAATCAGATGGCAGGAAATTATCAGCAGATACCAGTATATCGTTCAGCAAACTCATTCTGTATCTTTTTCTGTTGATGAGCCAGCCTCTTATGTTGAAGCAGAGACATCCCTTCAGGAGATAGAAGAAAAACTGAAAGTTCTCTTTGAAAAAAAGGAAGAAATTTCAAAAGAGATTTCTCATTTACAGGCATTGGTTGAAAAAAAACCTGTTTATGTGCCTTTTCCATATCCTGCAGAGTTTACTTTTATTCACGCAGAAATTGGTGAAATTGCTCCTGATATGTCCGGAGTTCTGGAAAACCTGCTCAGTGGCATTCCTCATATTATTATACCTGGCGAGATAAGAAATCATCGGTTAATCGTTGGCATTATGATACTCAAAAAAGATATCGCAATATTTGAAAGGGTGAAAAAAGAAATAAACTGGGCACCTTTATCATCTGATATTTCACTGACTGGTGTACCTGTTGAACAATACAGAAAAAAAATTGAAGAACTGAAATCAGAACTTATAATTGTTGACAGCCAAATACAGGAAATCGTGAAACAACGCGCACAGGTACTGTCAAAAATATCTCTCTCTGTGGAAATGTATGAAAAACTGACGCAAATGAAAAAACATGCAGTAGTTACTGATATGACAATGGCTCTGTCTGGCTGGGTGCCTGAAAAAGAATCTCAATCAGTATCTGAAACAGTTCGCATGATAGATCCTGTATCTTACTGTGAATGTATTCCAGCAGAAAAAACAGGGATACCTTATGAAGAAATTCCTGTGAGTATCAAACATAACAGATTTCTCAAGCCATTTGAGTTAATTGTTCAAACATATGGAATTCCACGGTATGGATGCCTTGATCCAACAATTTTTGTGGCATGTTCGTTCCTTTTAATGTTTGGTGCAATGTTTGGAGATATCGGACATGGTATGATTTTTGTTTTGCTTGGCCTTTTGTTTTTGTGGCGGTTTAAGGCGGCAATGAAACAGGCGAGCTGGCTGATGGTTTATGTGGGCCTGTCTTCAATGGTATTTGGACTATTATACGGAAGTTTTTTCGGAATAGAATTTCATCCATTATGGATAAATCCAATGGAAGACATTACAACACTGTTCCGTAGCTGTGTGATATTCGGTATCATCATTTTGACAGCAGGAATTATTTTGAATATCATAAATCACGCAATCAACAAAAATAGAGATGCGATTCTTTTTGACAAAGCAGGGCTTTTTTCGGGCATGATTTTCTGGGCAGGTGTGGCCCTCGCAGCAAGTTATTTTGCAAAGGCAGGTAGTCTGATTATGAAAGTCCTTGCACTATTGCTGGTAACTGGGGTGGCAGTGATTTTTTTCAGGTCTGTTGTTGATGCCATTAAACACAGAGAAGGGATTTTGGTTGGATTTATAGAAGGAGTACTTCATATTTTTGAAATTATGCTGGGGTATCTTGCAAACACTGTTTCCTTTATTCGTATTTCAGCATTTGCTCTGAACCATTTTGTTTTTTTTATGACGATATTCGCAATTTCCGATATGATAAAAAAGACAGGCGCTGGCTGGTTGAGCTGGCTCGCTATTGTGTTTGGTAATATTTTTGTGATTGTCCTTGAGGGACTGGTGGTATTAATACAGTCGCTTCGTCTGAATTACTACGAGTTTTTTTCAAGATTTTTTGCCACAGGAAAAAACATTTATCAGCCAGTGGTTTTGAAAGGAATGATTGAGAAAGTTGATGAATATTTCGCGTAAAGGGGGATTTTATGAAATTGTTTGAAAGAATGTTTGGAAATTTTGTAAGGGTCAGTGTATTGTCGTTTATTTTAATGGCAGTTTATGTATGGGCGCAAACAGCGACTCCGGATACTGCCAATGCGGGCAGGGCATTTTATGCAGCAGCGATATCAACAGGATTGGCAGCTCTTGGAGCTGGAATAGCGGTTGCCTATGTAGGAGCTGCTGCTGTTGGAGCTCTTGCGGAAAAACCAGAATTAACAGGCCGGGTGCTCATCTTTGTTGGGCTTGCTGAAGGAATCGCGATTTACGGTTTGATTATATCAATAATGATTCTTGGAAAGGTTCAGTAGTTATGAAATACTACTGCATTGCTGATTATAAAAGCGCTGCGGCTTTTCGGTTATTAAACATACCGACATATGAGGCAAATATTGCAAGCCAGGCGTTGAAAATATTTGATAATGTTGTGAAACAGGATGACGCCGGAATTATCCTTATCACTGACAGTGTGGCAGATATGATTCGGCAGGAACTTGTAAAATTTACAGCCAAAAACACTATGCCGATTATTCTGGAGATACCTTCCTATGACAGTACATTGTCCGGAATCAGAAAAGAAAATGAATCAAAAACCTGACAAAAAGGATATTAATGGACTGGTTTCAGAAATAGAAAAAGTGACCAGATCACAGGTTGATGAAATCATTAAGCAGGCAAGCGCTGAAGCAGAAAAACTGGTTAATGATGCCATGCAAAAGGCACAAAATTTATTGAATCTGGAAAAACAAAAGACAGAGCAATTAATATCAACAATGAAACAACGTGGAGATGCTGCGACAAAAATGGAACTGAAGAAGATGCGTCTTCAACTGAAAAAGGAGTTTGCAAATCATGTGATTGAAAAAGTGAAGGAAATGGCTTTGTCCTTCAGGAATAGTGCTGAATATCAATCCTTTTTGAAAAAGGCTGTACTTGAAGGGATTGAGGTTGTTGGAACACCAGAGGTGATCATTAAATTTTCACCCCTTGATGTCCATTATTTCAACGCTGATTTCGAAAAAGAAATTCTGGAAACCTGTATCAAAGACCTGAAAAAAACAGTTTCAATTCAGTTTGTTCAGGATAACTTTCAGGACACAGGAATCATTGCCTGTTCGAGTGATGGTTTTATAATGTATGACAATACATTTTCTGCAAGGTTACAGAGGGCGTATGATTCAATTTATTCTGAAATTCTTGGTGAGGAAATTTAATGGCTGAAACTATTGGAAAAATTATCAGGATCAATGGACCAGTGGTTCAGATACGATGTGATAAGAGCATTAAGATGCTTGATATGGTCGAAGTTGGTGAAGAAAAACTTGTTGGAGAAGTGGTAAGATTGAAAGGGAATGTTGCTTATGCACAGGTATATGAAGATACAACATCATTGAAGGCAGGCGACCCTGTTTTTTCTGATGGCATGCCACTATCACTTGAACTTGGCCCAGGGCTTATTGGAAATATCTTCGATGGAATTCAGAGGCCGCTTGAAATGATTAAAAAGCAGGAAGGTGACTTTATTTCAAGGGGATTGCATGTAATGGCTCTGGACAGGGATAAAAAATGGCACTTTGTGCCACTGAAGAAATCCGGAGAAAAAGTAAACCCTGGAAGCATTATTGGCGAAGTTCAGGAATCAAGCTTGATCAAGCACAAAATCATGGTTGGTCCTGATTTGTCTGCTGGTATATTAAGCTCAATTGTTGAGGAAGGCGATTATACTGTTGATGATATCATTGCTGAAATTGATATTGACGGAGACATTCAGCCATTGCGGATGTTTCACAAATGGGCTATTAGAAAACCAAGACCCTATAAACAACGGATACCTGCAGATAAGCCACTGATTACTGGCCAGAGGGTAATCGATGCGCTGTTTCCTGTGGCAAAAGGAGGTTGTGTAGCTGTACCCGGTGGCTTTGGAACAGGAAAAACTGTTGTTCAACATCAGCTGGCAAAGTGGTCTGACGCTGATGTTGTGGTGTTTGTGGGTTGCGGTGAGAGGGGAAATGAAATGACAGATGTGCTTGCCAATTTCACAAAACTTGTTGACCCGAGGACAGGAAAACTTCTTCTCGAAAGAACGGTTTTTGTCGCCAATACATCAAATATGCCTGTGGCAGCAAGAGAGGCAAGTATCTACACAGGGATTACAATCGCCGAATATTTCAGGGATATGGGATATGAGGTAGCTCTGATGGCAGATTCAACATCACGATGGGCAGAAGCATTAAGGGAACTATCTGGAAGAATGGAGGAAATACCGCTTGAGGAAGGTTTCCCTGCATATCTTCCTGTAAGACTTGCAGAATTTTATGAAAGAGCAGGCAGGGTGATAACCCTTGATGAACAAAATGGCTCAATTACTGTTATTGCATCTGTTTCTCCTCCAGGAGGAGATTTTTCAGAACCAGTGACATCCCATACAAAACGTTTCATTCGTTGTTTCTGGGCTCTTGATAGAGACCTTGCATATTCCCGTCACTATCCTGCCATCAGCTGGATTGATAGCTATTCAGAATACGTGGATGATGTGAAAAACTGGTGGGATACTCATACAGACGGCAAATGGATTGAATACAGACATACAATACTGGACCTTTTGCAGAAAGAACAACGGTTGCAACAGATTGTAAAACTTATTGGCGCAGATGTTTTACCAAATGCGCAGAAACTTATTCTTGAAACATGTTCTCTTTTCAAAAATGCGTTTCTTCAGCAGAGCGCTTTTGATGAGATTGATACATACTGTTCTCCCAAAAAACAATTTTTAATGTTCCAGGCGATTATCATATTTCACAGAAAAAGCGAGGAATTGATAAAAGAAGGGTTTGAAATCGGAGAAATAAGAGAAAACCCTGTTTATCAGAATCTTGTGAGAATGAAAACGAGATACAGGGAAAATGAACTTGAACAGCTTGAGAAATTTGTAAATTCTATTGAAGAACAACTTCAACAGATGAGAAAATGAAAATGGACAATCTTCGTCAGTATACTGCGCTGGAAGAGATTGCCGGACAATTATTTGTGATAAGAAACATTCACAATGCTGGGTACAATGAAATTGTTGAGATTACAGAAGAAAATGGAAACATAAGAATTGGCGTCACATTGGAAGTCGGTGAAGGTTATGCTGTGGTTCAGGTTCTTGGCGGAACATCCGGAATGTCATTAAAAAATTGCAGGGTCAGGTTTAAAGGAAAACCTCTGGAGTTTGGTGTTTCTCTTGATATGCTCGGCAGAGTCTTTGATGGGCTTGGTAATCCAATTGATGGATTGCCTGCGCCTGTTGCTGAAGAAACAATGAATGTCAATGGCATGGCAATCAATCCTTCTGCGCGTGATTATCCGGAAAACATCATAGAAACAGGAATTTCAACCATTGACGTCATGAATACACTTGTCAGGGGACAAAAACTACCATTTTTTTCTGGTAGCGGTCTTCCCCACGACATGATTGCTGCGCAAATCGTGAGACAGGCAAAAGCAAAAGGCGAGGGCTTTTGTGTCGTTTTTGCTGGAATGGGCGTTAAATACGATACTGCTCGTTTTTTCATTAAAAGTTTTGAAGAAACCGGAGTTCTTGATAATGTGATTATGTTTCTATCTCTTGCTGACAGTCCTTCTCTTACCAGATTGATGACACCCAGATTTGCTCTCACAGCAGCAGAATTTCTTGCTTTCAAAAAAGATATGCATGTACTTGTGGTTATGACAGATATGTCAAACTATTGCGAGGCATTGAGAGAACTTTCCACAATGAGGGGAGAGATACCTGCAAGAAAGGGATATCCGGGATACCTTTACAGCGACCTTGCAAGCATTTATGAAAGGGCTGGAAGAATAAAAAATAAAAAGGGCTCAGTGACACAGATACCGATTCTCACAATGCCAAATGATGATATCACGCATCCTATCCCGGATCTGACAGGTTATATCACAGAAGGCCAAATCGTTGTTGATAGAGAACTCCATGCAAAAGGGATTTATCCACCGATATCTGTGCTTCCATCGTTATCCAGATTGATGAAGGATAATATCGGGCAGAATAAAACGAGAGACGACCATTCAGCGCTTGCTTCTCAATTGTTTGCATCATACGCAAGAACAAAGGATATTCAGGCGATTGCTTCGATTGTCGGAGAAGAGGAACTTTCATCCCTTGACCATCTTTATCTGAATTTCGGACAGGTATTTGAGACAGAGTTTGTAAATCAGGGGTATAATGAACGGAGAACACTTGAAGAAAGTTTAGAAAGGGGATGGGATATTATATCAATTCTTCCTGCAGAAGAACTGGTAAGAATTGGTGAAGAACAGATTAAAAAACATTACAGGCAAAAACATGATTAGAATTCCAGCAACTAAAACAAATCTTTTCAAAGCGAAAAGAACACTTGCCCTGTGCAGAGAAGGTCATCAGCTGCTTGATGAAAAGAGAAAAATACTTCTGATGGAAATATCATCAACGACACAACTGGTTCAAAAACTTGAAAAAGATGCGCTGGATATACTCGTTAGCGCGTATAAAGCAGTCGGCAGAGCTATTTTTTCTATCGGTAAAATAAACTTTGAGAGTTTTGCAACAGGTGTGAATATAGAGACAGAGCTGACAATAACAGAGAAAAAATTGATGGGTATCAGAGTACCATCTATTTCTTTACAGATGAAAGAAAATTTACCGTTTTTTAGCCCGCTTGGCGGACATGTTTCTCTTGATGAGGCCATTGTTTTGATGAAACAACTCATTCAGAGTATCACAGAACTTGCTGAAAAAAAGACAACTTTATTGCGGCTTGAAAGAGAATTTCAAAAAACAACAAAAAAGGTCAATGCCCTTGAAAAAATTCACATTCCGTATTATCGTGAAGTCGTAAGGTTTATTGCGGATCGCCTTGATGAAGAATCAAGGGAGGCATTTGCCACATTGAAAGAAATAAAGAAAAAACTTGCTTCAAGGGGGGTGTAGGTGCTGGTAATCAAACACATTATTGTGGCGTGTGCAGTGGATAGTATCTCTGCTTATACTGTGAGGTATGCGATTGAACTGGCAAAAGTATTGAATGCGAAACTGACAATACTGCATATCGTGGATACGTCAAAATTGAAAGAATTGATAAAAATTGGGCTTTTCAGGGAATATGAGAAGAAAAACATTGAACAGGATCTTGAAAGAGAAGGCAGGATATTTGTTGAAAGATTCAGAGACATTGCAAAAGAGATGGGTGTTGACTGTGATGTAATTGTAATGTGGGGGACAGTTCATAAACAGGTTGCCCAGGTGATAAGAGAAACAGGAGCAAATTTACTTGTGATTGGCGGCAGTCCAGTGATCTGCGAAGGTGGAAAAAGTACTGTAGGTGAGATGATACTTGCTGAAGCACCATGCCCGGTTCTCATAGTGAAAAGATCAAAACAGAACTGGACTGATATCTTAAAGTAATTAAGTAATCAAAACTCAAAAAAATCAGGATTTACTGCATCGCATATCGCCTGACATTCTATTTCCACCAACCATCCGGGTCTGCACACTGAAGCCACAACAACCTGCATTGGTATATTGCCAAAATTTTTTTTCATTTCCTCGTAAACAATTTTTGAGTCTGACGCATCTCTCACATATATAATGAACACGCACACATCATCGAATCCCGCATGCGCATTTTTTAAAAGAACCTCTATGTTCTTCAATGTCCGGTATAACTGTTTCATTACATTGCCTGGATGGACGATTTCGCCTTTTCTGTTGATACTGGCGGTACCTGAAATAAAAATGTGTTTGCGGTCTCTGTAATTAATAGCCACGCCTCTTTCAAATGTTACTCCATAAATGTATGTGGGGCTGAGATATCTGGAATTTGAAAGAAATTGTATTTGTTCGGGTTTGATGCCCGCGATAGAATAGGCATCCATTGAAATTTTCGCTCTGATATCTGTTGCGGACCCTTCAACTCCAGTGCTGGCGATGAAATGCGTCTGGGGAGTAAGACCATTTTTTTCAAAAAATTCTTTTCTGGCTTTCGCAAATTCCATGTAATTTGTATCAATGTTTCTTACAAAAAACCATGTGCGTATGACATTGTCTGCAAGTTTCATACTCCTGTTTGCAAGAATCTTTTTGTATCGTAAGAGTATGTCCATTGTTTGAAAATGTACTGTTTGTTCTTCAGTGGACATTATTCCAGTATCCCAGAAATGGGTGAGAGATTTTCTTTTTAACTTCAAACCATTGCCATCTATTGATTTCAAAATAGGTTGATTTCTATCAATGATATGATAAGCCCACATTGCTATTTTAACTTCTGGATATGGCGACTGTGAAATAAAGGATATCGCACACTCATCATTTTTTTTACTTCTGGCAACAGGATATTTTCTGATTGTTTGATACTGATTGATAAGGTCGCTACAGAAAAATCTTCTGAACACGGCGCTATTCGAATCCAGAGCAAGCTTCCTGAGAATTTTTTTGTAAGATTTGGTAATCAACGCAGTTAGCTCAGACACAGTTTCATAACCAGTCGGAACAAATGTGAGGTGATACTCATCCACATTTGTTTTTCCTTTGAAACAGGAATATCTTACCTGCATTTTTTCATCACTCTCATCACAATATGACACGACATTTTCTATTTTTTTATTCATTTTTCACGACCTCAAAAGCAATCGCAGGAAGAAACCCTGAAAATGTTTTTCTTTTCTGTCCTGAAACCTGAGTGACCTCATCAAACACTTCTATAATCAAATTATCCCGATAAGTGGCAAGTTTTTTATCTGCCTCTATTGTCAATAAAAATTTCCTACCATCAAATGAAACGTTTTTCAGTCTTATTCCATCAGGAGGATTGTTGATTTCAAAAGTTAAAGAAAGAGAAGAAGTGGGTCTGAACCACGACTCTGCTGTACAGGTAATCGTCGCAGTACCACCTGCTGGAATTTTCAGTACTGACTGGTTTGACGCATCAAGTTTTAACTGTCTTAACCTTGACCGTGAGAATGCCAAAAGCAATGTTTCTGATGGTACAGGGTGAATGTATGCAAATGCCTGCATTTTTTCTTCAGCGCTTTTAGCAACACGAACAACTTCTTTTCCATCAATAATCGCTCTGCCTTCCAGTACTGGAAAGAAAATTTCATCTGTGTATTTTGAGGATGTTCTCAATGTTAATCTTATTGAACTTCGTCCTTCAGGAATTGTTGCTCCGTCAAGGATAAAAGTTCCTGGAAGGTTTTTCAAACTTAATTGAATGTCGCCATCCCAGCCATCTTTTTTTATTGCATACACTTTTATTAACGATGTACCATTTTCAGAGATATTAATCCCAGAAGGACACACGATGAGGTGAAAGTCAGGCAATGGTTTGCTAATTCTAAGAAAATACTTGTATTGATTTCCACCATGATTCTGGCTGTCACGAATTTCCACAGTGTAGTTTCCTGAAACAGGAAGTTTTGTCATTAAATATGAATCAGCATGATGTGTTAATAGTCCGAGTTCAAAATCCTGATTGATATCGTCATTCCACGCTACAATCTTATCCATTGTTTTTAATCTGACCAGCGAGTCAATCGGCCAGCCCAGTCGTCTTCCAAAGACCTCTATTACGATAGTGTCTCCTGCCCTGCCATAAAAGTTATATCGGTCAATGTCTCCTGGATAGTTAATACAGCCACCAATTAATACAGGCAGTGGGACTGACTGAGCAGATTGTAATTTTCGCTCGATTTCTCTATATTTTGGCATATCTCTGATATTATCAGGCAACATTGAAATTTTTTCGTCAAAGTCAGATTTGTTTTCTTTGATACCGGTTTCAATGTTGTCCATCACATAAATTCTGTAGACAAAGTCTTCTCTACCGCGATATATGGAATCCCTGATTTCAAGGATGTAAATTCCATCTTCTCGCACATGAAATCTGATAACAGGGTCAGGGTCAAATTCAGTATCATCGTTATAGGCAACTTCCTTTTTGTTTTCGTCGTAAAGTGTTAGTACTGGCTGAAACCACCCAGGTACAGCATCCGCAATATACGGAATTAATTTTCTGGCATGTCCCACTATTGTAATATGTTGTCCCTTTTTAAGTTTGAGTGTGAATCTGTTGAGCTTACCAGGAAGAATCCTGCCATTTATCACAACAGGGGCTTCCAGTATAGTTGTATCCCTATCAATACTTTCCTTTTCGTATCTATACTGATGATAAGAACAACAATACTCAGGGAATTGTCCAATCTGGAACACCAGGGGATTGGTAAGTCCTAATGGTGTTCTGAGTCGAATTTCGTAATCGCCTGGTTTTACATCAGGACTAATTGAGACCTGTATCGTAACTTCTTCTGCCACAGGCGGTTTTGGCTTGTTTTCCCTGTTTAAGTATTTTTCATATATTTGCTGAAGTTCCCGCGGTGTTTTTTTCTCAAGGTCTCGCAGTTCAGGAATATCAGGAAGTTTTATGGCTTTTTCTGTTTCTGTTCTTGTATCTTCAACTTTTTTCCCTGCTCTTTTGTCCCTGATTTCCTGTATTCTTCTTCTTAATTCTTCAACCTGAAGAAAATTCAATGGACCTGAAGGTCCCTGATAATCAATAATATTTGCGCTGATGCCCCTGCCAGAAAAATAGACACTGTTTACACCTCTCAGGTTCTGCCCACCAATCACCACATTAAACACAGTCCCTGTTTGACCGCCTGCTGGATACACATATCCAATGTAAGGATTATTTGACTGCGCGATAGAATAACCGCTATAGCCGAAGATTGTCAGTATGAATAATTTTGCAAAAAAATTTTTCATTGTCATCAATTTTTCATAAGTTCTTTCAGTTCGCCGAATCCAGAATAATCATCTGGATATGGCATGACCTTGATATCAAGACCTTTGTCGTTTGGCATCTGTCCATCAGGATCTATTCCAAGTAATCTCAAAATACTTCTGAGCAAGTCTTCAGGATAAACAGGCCTTTTAGCAACATACTCTCCTTTGCTATCTGATTCACCAACAACCATTCCGCCTTTAAATCCTCCGCCTGCAACAACTGCCGAAAAACAGTATCCCCAGTGTCCCCTGCCGCCATTCCAGGGAGGTGCCCAGTCAATTTTTGGAGTTCTTCCGAATTCACCGCAGCACCATACAATTGTGGAGTCAAGCAGCCCCCGATTTGACAGATCTTCAAGAAGCGCAGAAAGTCCCTGGTCAAATTCAGCCAGTTTCCTTTGCATTGTCTGAAAATGTTGTTTATGGGTATCCCATCCAGGATAATTGATTGTGATATATGGAACACCGATTTCAACAAGTCGTCTTGCAACAAGGCAACTCTGGCCAAACCAGTTTCTACCATATCTATTTCTCACTTCGTCGGGTTCTTGAGAAAGGTCAAAAACCTTTTTCGCTTGCCCCAGAATCATTTCGTATGCCTCTTCTTCGCTTCTTTTGAATCGAGCAAAGTCAGGTTCATCGCCAATTGCCTTTCCCAGAGTATCTAATTTTTGAAGCAATTCTCTCCGTTTTTTTTGTTGTTGTTCAGATATACCAGAAGCAACTATTCCTTCAACTGCAAATTCTTTCTGATTTGGGTCTCCTCCCGTGACAAACGGTTTGTACAGTGGACCAAGAAACCCTTCTTCTGAAAATCTGCCCTGAGATTGCGTAAGAACAACATACGGTGGAATTTTGCCAGTGTAATTTTTTCCTTTAAACAGACTGACTATTGCACCAAGAGAAGGATAAACAAGGCCTTGACCTGGTTTATGTCCTGTTTGAACATAATATGCTGCTGATTCATGACCATTGATACCGTGCGTCATGCTTCTGATAATTGAGTATTTATCAGCGATTTTTGCAAGCATGGGAAGAGCCGCATTGATTTCTATTCCTGCAACATTTGTTTGTATGGTTTTATCAAGTGGGCCACAATAATCATAGCCGGCAGTAACTTTTGGATCGAAAGTGTCATTTTGAGAAGGTCCTCCCCACAACCATATTTGAATGACAGATTTTGCCTGATTCTGCGCAAACAGAAGAGTACTTATAGAAAAAACCAGCGCAATTAGAAATAAAATAAACCGATACACGTTCATATCCTTCTTAATGTTTGAATAAAAATTCCTTGCTATTTATCAATGCCCACGCAATGTCTGTGGCTGCCTGATCTAATGACAATCCTGAATTTGTCAGATATTCTTCAATGATGTTCATTTCCTGTTCTGTTGGTGGTCTGGATAATATAATTTTATAAACAATGGTAATACAATCCTTTTTGTTTCTCCACATCTGAGATAGCGCTTTTCTTAACAGAGGGCTTGACCTTAATTTTTTCTGTATGTCGCTTGAATTCAGCATATACAGTCGTTGCTTGTCAGTTGGGTTGCTGTTTCTTTCTGATTCAAGCCCTGTATCCCTTGATGGTCTTCCAAATGTGATGAGAAAAGAACTGGTGATACTGCCATCTGCCAGTCCAATATTTCTATTTTCTTTTGGAATAAAGGTATATGGTTCTGGTATCTGACTCACATATTCCTCACCACTGCCGCCAATCCAGCACAATGCATCCAGAAGGACCTCTGCTTCAAGTTGTCTGATTTTGTAAAACGCAAACTGAATTTCAGGATTTTTTGTTTGCAAAGTTGGTATTGAGGATTGCTGGTATGTACGAGAATTGAGAATCAATCTTATCAAATGTTTGATATCATAGCCTGATTTGACCAGTTCTTGCTCCAGAACAGTAAGAACTTCCTGACCAGGTGTTTTTTTTCCATATATGTCGTCAACAGGCGAAATAATGGCATTTCCCATTAACCATGTCCACACCCTGTTAACGATATTTTTGTTGAAATACGGATTTTTAGGAGAGATGAGCCAGTCAGCAAAAATGATACGACCATCCTGTTCAGGCAAAATCTCAACACTCCTGCCATCCAGAAAACTTGTTCTGATGGTTTTCCCTGGTTCTGGATTAAAATAAACAATCTCTTCCTTCCATTCCAGTGTTTTTTTGTATGCGACCCGGGAAAAAAACATTGCCATGTTTTCCTGCGCGTCCCGCGGCAGCTTATCAAGATTTATTCCCATGAACGTCATTGCGACGGCTTTTGCGATTGATAGCGGACTACGACCCTGTATCGCTCTATAAAAATTAACCTGAGGCACTCTGAAATTGCTTCCGCTTGACGTAAGAAGTTCGCGAACAAACTGGTCATAAGGAAGGTTTTTCTTGATTTGCTCATAAATCCAGCGATGATATGCCTGAACAGCATTAGGCCATAGATTTATGGGATATTCTGACTTGACACGAAGTATATCGCACCACTTCATTGTCCAGTACAGGGCAAACTCATCCCTGTCAAGAAGATGATCTATCAATATCTTTCGTTTGTCCTGCCGCGTGTCTTTTGTGAAAGCGTCTATTTCCTCAGGGGTAGGAAGTGTTCCGATCGTGTCAAGATAAACACGCCTGATAAAAACATAGTCAGAACATGGGTTTCTCAATTTTGCGTCATATCTGGCAAGGCAGGCCTCCACCTGTAAATCAACGATGTTTTCTGGTGTAATCCAGAAGTCATCTTCATACGGTTTTAATGAAACTGTTTTTATCTGCGCAAAGGAAAAACTGTACACCAACAACAGCATAATTAAAGGAATCGTGCTGGTAGCGATGCCCGTGCGCAGAACTATTAAGACATTGCATATTTTATTCATTGTTTTGAATATGATACATTTTTTTTCAATTTTTGACATTTTTCTAAAAGTAAGACAATTCAAAATTACAAAGGGTTTATTTAAAATGATAAAATATCACGATGGAAAACGTTGCGATTGTAAAATGCCCTGATTATAAGAAGCAAACAATCCAAGGAGCAATAAAGAGGATTTTTGATCTACTTGAATGCAATTTTTCATCTGGCATTCTTTTGAAACCGAACATGCTTTCATCCCGCAGTCCTGACCAGGCAGTTACCACCCATCCTGTGATTCTTGAGGTTCTGTCTGAAATGCTTCCACATCCTGTGTACATAGGTGACAGTCCTCCGAACACCCAGAAAGCAATTGAATTATACTGGGAAAAATGTGAATTTGCTTCTGTTGCCTTAAAAACAGGCGCAAAACTTGTGAAACTGGAAGGTAAAAGCACCATTTTCCAATTGAATATCGCTGGGAAAACCGTTTCCTTTCCTGTTTCTGATTTTGGACTGAATCATTCAATTTTCAATCTTCCAAAATTCAAAACCCACAATATTACGATTCTTACGCTTTGCATGAAGAATCTCTATGGACTCATTCCCGGCTATCCCAAGGGGCTTCTTCATACTGAGTTTCCGCAACCAGAAAATTTTAACAGGTTTATTGTTGAATTTTACAGGATGATATCAGAAAAAGTGGTTTTTAATCTTGTGGATGCTGTTGAAATTATGGATGGAAATGGTCCAGCGTCAGGAAAAAAAAGGTATTATGGTTATCTCATTGCAGGGAAAAACGCTGCCTGCGTGGATTTTGTCTGCGCAACGCTGGCAGGTTTGAAAATGCATGAAATTCCATTTTTGCGTATTTATGAATCAATGTATGGAATACCAGGTACTAAAATTGTGGGCGATAAACCGGAAATTATTGACAATTTTCAATTGCCATCCTCCTCAGCGCTTTTTAGAATTCAGCGGATTCCAGCACTGTCAAAAATTGTAAACACAATGGCAAACCAGCTTAATGTTATACCAGTTATCAATCACAAAGGATGCGTCAGGTGCATGGAATGTTATCATGTTTGTCCTGCAAACGCCATATCAAAGGACTTGAAAATTAATAGAAAAAAGTGTATAAATTGTTTGTGCTGTTTTGAGGTCTGTCAGCATAAAGCGATAAAAGTTAAAAAAAGTTTTCTTGCGCGGATTATCTTACCATAGCCGAAAATGAAAAGAAGAGAGCAGTGGGGTTCAAGAATTGGCTTGATTCTTGCTGTTGCTGGAAGTGCCATTGGACTGGGGAATTTTTTACGTTTTCCAGTTCAGGCAGCAAAAAATGGTGGTGGCGCATTTATTATTCCATATCTTGTTTCTTTTCTTCTTCTTGGAATTCCTTTGATGTGGATTGAATGGACGCTGGGAAGATTTGGAGGGGGGTTTGGTCATGGCACTGCTCCAGGTATGTTTCACAATATCGCAAACAAAAACAGATTCATCAAGTATTTTGGCGTGATAGGAATTTTTGGACCCATTGCCATTTTCACCTATTATACGTATATTGAATCCTGGCTTCTTGGTTACAGTTTTTTTGCTATCACAGGCAAACTTTCTTTGTGCCAGGACCAATCGTCAATGATCGCATTTTTGAAAGGTTATCAGGGGCTTGAACAAAATCAATTCTTCTCTTCACTTGTTCCGGCTTACATCTTTTTTCTCATTACATTTGCAATCAATATTGCCATAGTGGCAGGTGGAATCCAGAAAGGAATTGAAAGGGTTTGTAAATACGGCTTACCTGTTCTTTTTATTCTTGGATTGATTTTGATGATACGCATTCTGACACTTTCACCCATGTATCCAGAGCATCCTGACTGGACCCCTGGGATGGGGCTTGGATTTCTGTGGAATCCTGATTTTTCAAAACTTTTTGATGCAAAGGTATGGCTGGCAGCAGCAGGTCAGATTTTCTTTACATTGAGTGTTGGAATTGGCGTGATTCTTACCTATGCCAGTTATCTCAGTAAAAACGATGATGTGGTACTTTCGGGTTTGACTGCAGCAGCGACCAATGAATGGGCAGAAATTGTACTTGGTGGCAGCATTGCCATTACTTCTGCTTTTTTATTTTTCGGACCAGATGGAATTAAAACTGTTGCTGAAAGCGGCGCATTCAATTTAGGTTTCGTTGCGATGCCGCTTGCATTGAACCATATTCCTTTTGGCTCTATTTTTGGTTTTTTCTGGTTTGTGCTTCTATTTATCGCAGGCGTGACTTCTTCAATATCCCTTGCCCAGCCAGCAATAGCATTTCTTGAAGATGAATTTAACATTGATAAGAAAAAGGCGGTGAAAATATTTACCATCATTACTTTTATTCTCTGCAATATGTGCGTGTTTCTTCTTGGCAAAGGATTCCTTGATGAGTTTGATTTCTGGGGTGGTACTTTTGCGCTGGTTCTTTTTGGAACCATTGAAGCACTATTGTTTTCATGGGTCTTTGGAATTGATAGGGCATGGGACGAAATGCACGCTGGAAGCGACATTACACTGCCACGATTTTACAGATTCGTTATCAAATATATTACGCCAGTCTTTCTTCTTGTTATATTGATTTCCTGGTTTATCAGGGAAGCAAAAGATGTGATTTTGATGAAAAGTGTTCCTTCTGAACTATTGCCCTGGATTATTTTCGCAAGGGTTGTCCTTTTTGCATTGCTGGCGACAATTGCTTATCTTGTGTATGTTGCTTGGAAAAGAAAGGAGAAAATATGACAGTTTCTGGCTGGATTTTGATGATATGCACCTGGACTTTTGTAACAATACTTCTTGTCTTCTGTTTGTGGAAAACATTGAAAAAGCAATAACAACTACCCGGATATTTCTGATAATACTTTTTGAATTGCTATACTGGTATTCTCAACCATAATATATTTTTCCCTGATGCCCAATCTATCATAAACTCTGATCCCCCAGTGCATTTGCGAAATCCATCGATCCATTTTCGCATTACACACAGCAAAAACTCTTGGAGCCATTAAACCCGATGCTTCAGTGATATCAATTTCTTTCAGTATGCCAGGAATATAACATCCTGCGGCATGGGTATCAGGAGCATTATTCAGAATCACTGCTGAAATACTTTCATCAAAAATTGAATAATAGAGGCAGGTACCGACTGTTTCGCCAGTTCCAAATAGTACCAATTTCGTTTTTGCAAATTCGTCAGTATTTTTGAAAAATTCAACCACATATTTCAGGTCATTCATCCACATCAATACAGGAGTAATACCTGTCATTACGCCTGCCCTGTAAAGACAGTAATTTCCCTGTTCAATATCAGCAGCATTCCTTCCACAGGCCCTTGGCTCAAAAAGAACCAGATTAAATCTTTCTGTGATAAGACCTGTTTTGGTGAGAATTGTTTGAGTATTATGCTGGTAATCTCCAAGCACAATAATGGTAATTTTTGCAGGGTTTTTGTCGGCAAATACCTCAATATAAGATTGCATCCCAGCAGATTCTGCCATATATCTTGAAAAGATGTTGTTTTCATTAATCCACTGACCAATTTTTTTTATTTCCATTTTTTCATTACTTCTATCAAGCCAGTGAAAGACATTTTTTTTAAGATTTTCAACCATCTGTTTGCGAATACTGTTCCATTGATTTTTATCCTTTGGAAGCGGATAGGACTTTTTTATGCTCAATAGTTCAGGAAGAATGTGTAATCTATCGGGTTCAGGGGGTTTCCCATTGAACACAGATATTTCTGGTTCAGAAATCGTTTCACTATCAAGTCCGATTTCAGTATGTTTTTCCTGTGCGACATACTTATCAAACCATTCATTAATTTTTTTTACAGAAGCATCTGAGTATGCGTGTGGACCCGGATATTCAAAAAGTTCGCATTTTTCTTCGCATCCGTAAAGACGGTATATCTTTTTGACCTTTTGATAAAGTGTATGATACTCCTCTTTGAAGAAAAGATTATCTTCAGATGCAAAACAATAAAGTAAGGGGCGTGGTGCAATTAATGCAGAGAACTCACAGATATCCCTCTGGAAATTGCCATTGGCATACATACAATCGCAGTGCTGAAACATTGTTCTAAATCCAATTGCGAATTTCAGTAAACTGATTCCGCATGATGTTGCCACTGCTTTAATTCTTTCATCAGCAATCGCGAGGAAATGGCTATGAGCACCACCTCCTGAAATTCCTGTCGCCCCAATACGATTTTTATCAACTTCTGGCATTTCACAAAGAACATCAAGGGCACGGATTGAATTAAGCAATTCTCCCCCTGCTGCTGTATAACCGAGAGAAATCCAGTCAAGACGTCTGCCTGTGTATAAACCATGATGAAAACCAGGGTTTTCACTCTGTTTGATTGTTTCAAAAATAAAGCAGGCATATCCCCTTTTTGCCCACATGATGGCGTGCTTCTGATACCAGTGTGCGCCCAATCCTGAATGCCCGCAGCAATAAAGTACTGCAGGAAGTTTTTTAAAAGGCATTGGGTCAGGAAGAAAAAGGACTCCACTGCTATAACAATCAGGAAGGATTTGATACGAAATTTTTTTCGCTATAAAGCCATCTTTCTGCAATTGTCCAATAATTTTGATTGAAAGGTCACATTGTTCTGGTAGCCGGTCAAGTCCCATAGAAACAAAAAATTCTTTTTTTCTTTGCTCTATTTCGTTTTCCCATTGTTTGAGCGTTTTGATATGTTCGAGGGCGTTATCAGTGATTTCTGATGCCTTATCCGCATAATACTGCCATAGAGTTTTGTTCATGTTTGTCTCCTGTGTAAATTCTGAAATTTTCTTTGATTTTATTACTTTGCACCAGATGTGTCAATCGTTGTGGTAAAATTAACGAAAGCAATTGTATACCTGAAAGGAAACCTGGAAAGTGTTAAAAATTTTTTATTTTGTACTTTTTGGTTTATTCTATCAGCAAAGCTACTATACGAAAAAGATACCATGACAATGAAAGAAAGAATGCTGGCAGTCATAAGGGGCGAGAAAATTGACGGGGTCCCATTTGTTCAATATTACAATATGGTCAATCCCAATGAAGATGCCTGGAACATTATTGGAAGAGACAATCTCGGGCTATTAAAATGGACTCAGGTTCACCAGTTCATCACGCCTGACTGTGTTGGAGAGAAAATAAGACTCGAAAGAGGCGGATTCAGGGGAGTAAGGCATATGATTCATACGCCTGTTGGTTCAATTTTTGAAGAAGTCCTTTATGAAAAAATCATCGGCGGCGGATCCATAAAAAAACACTTTATCAAAGAGAAAAAAGATTACGAAGTTTTTCTATTTTATCTAAAAAACATCATCGTCAAAGAAAATCTTGATTCTTTCACCAATGATTTGAAACTTCTTGGCGATGACGGACTGCCCCATACTTCTCTTGGCAGGACCTCGTACCAGCAACTATGGATAGAGTGGGTACTGATAGATGATTTGTGCCAGCACCTTGTTGATTTTCCTGATTTAATGGAAGAAGTAGTACAAACGATGAATGACATTCATAGAAGAATTTTTCTCATTGTGAGAAATGTGGCGAAAAGATACAAAATTCCTTATGTGATTTTTGGTGACAATATCACTTATCCAATGATAGGAGAAAAATACTTCAGAAAATACTGCGTGCCTGTGTACAATGAATGCGCTGAAATATTACAAGACACAGGCACTTTGATTGGCGTTCACATGGATGGGGATTTGAAAGCTCTGTGGGATGCAATCGGTCAATCAGAAGTAAGAGTCATTGATTCACTTTCTGTACCACCTGACAATGACACTGATGTCAAAACAGCAATCTCTATCTGGCCTGAAACACGGCTTTTCATTAACTTTCCTTCTTCAGTTCATCTCAAATCGTCAGATGAAATTTACCAGAAGGCAATGGAAATACTGCAACAGGGAGGTAAAACTGGAAGAATCTGGATACAGATATCAGAAAACATGCCACCTGGCGCATGGAAGAAAAGTTATCCTGCAATAGTAAGGGCCATCAGTGATTTCAAAATTTAGGGAACCCTTTTGGGTTCTTGCCTGTCTAAAGGTGAAAACAAACTTTCAACATTGGAGGCAGATATGAAAAAATTTCTCATCCTCGTAGCAGTTGTAATACTGATGTTGACAAATCTTTCAATTGCCAGGACAAAACTTGTTGCCCTTCCAGAAAGGGCAGAAACAGTGATACGGCTTGATAATCCTTTTTATACACTTGTTGAAGAAGAAAGAGTGTTAACGCTTCAAAAGGGAACAAACCAGGTTGACTTTTCCTGGACAGGCGTCAGTATTGATCCTGACTCCATCAGGATAAAAATTCTTTCCCATCCTGACGAAGTAAACCTCATCAGCGTCAGTTATCCACCCGGTGAAAACGCATGCATCTGGCAGATTTACAGTCCATCGCCATACGAAGAAAAAATAAGAATCAGTTATCTTCTCAAAAACATCGACAGGATTATCACATACAAGGCAATCGCGAATAAAGACGAAACAAAAGTCAATCTTCAGTCATTTCTTGTACTACGAAATTTTTCTGGCGAGGACTTTCAACTTGCAAAAATTTTGCTTGATTATGGTGAAACTTATGAAAAATCAGTATCACACGAAGAAACAAGGCAAATGTTATTGTTAACAAAATCTGCTGTTCCCATTGAGAAAAAGTTCACATTTGACGCAAGAAAACTCCCATGGGACCCTGAAAAAGTCATGGGGAATGTTGGAATTCCAGTTACCTACGAGATAAAAAACGAGAAAAGGTCAGAGCTTGGAGAATTTGCATTGTGGAGTGGCAAAGCAAGAATTTTTCAGGATGATGGAAGGGGCGCGACGATTTTTCTTGGCGAAGATAATCTCGATTTTACCCCGGTTGGTGAAAAATGCTCCTTATATGTCGGCGATAGCAGAGATATTGTAGTTACCCAGAGAAAGATTAAGGACACAAAAATCAATGTAAGAAAAAATGACTCAAATGTCGTGATTCTGTATGATACAGATGAAATTATCAAAGTGGAAATTGAAAATTTCAAGGATATGCCTTTAATACTCACGCTCGTAGAAGAAATCCCTGGTGAATGGGACATGGAGGAAACAAGCCATACCTATGAGAAAGAAGATGCAAATACCCTGAAATTTAACATTACTCTTGCTCCAAAGGCAAAAGAAACAGTTACATTCCACTATCACAGGAGGAACGTCAGATGAAAAACATTATTATTTTTTCTCTGGTATTTCTGTTCAGCGCAACGCTGTACTGCAAAATCGACATTGTCACGCTTCCCGAAAGAGACAGGGTTCAACTGACGATTTACAATTCCGCTGATTTAACGTTGGTAAGAGAAACGAGAACCCTTACAATGAAAAAAGGAGGAAATAAACTGCAGTTTTCATGGGCAAACACTCTCATTGACCCAACATCCCTTGAACTTTTTCCGCTCAAGGACGCAGACAAAATTGCTGTGACAGATCTTTATTTTCCGCCAAGAATCACAGGGCTTGGCATATGGAATATTGTTTCGCAGATTTCAGGAAAATCTCCCTGCGAAATCAATTACTTTACATCAGGAATTTCATGGCAGGCATATTATCTTGCCACTCTATCCCAGGATGAAAAAACAATGAAACTTGAAGGTTATGTGAAGGTCACAAATCGCAGTGGCGAAGATTATGAAAATGCGCAGGTGCGTCTTGTTGTTGGAAAAATTCATCTTCTTGATGAAATCGCAGCCCTTGCAAGGAGATACCCACCTTACGGAAGACCATTTGAACCAAAACCTTTGCTACCAACAGAAATAACACGCACGGAGGTTTTTGAAGCAAAAGCATTACTTAATGTGGTAGAAGATAGAGCCATCGTGAAACAGATTGAAAAAGAGGGGATCTCAGAATACTTTATTTACACAATTGAAGGAACTGAAACAATTTCTGATGGATGGACAAAACGACTTCTGTCTTTTTCTCAAGACAAAATTCCTGTGATGAATTTTTATAAATACGATGAATCAAAATTTGGAAAAAATGTCTTCAGATTCATTTCGTTTAAGAATTCAAAGTCGCATCTTCTTGGAAAAGAACCATTGCCAGACGGACTGATTAAGGTGTTTAAGATTGTAGATAAGGACCAACGACTTTCATATATTGGTCAAGACAGCACAAAGTACATACCAATTGATCAGGTCGTTGAATTAAATCTTGGAGCAGTCAGTGATGTAAAGGTTGAACCAAAATTAATGGAAGTGAAAACATTCAATTACCAGTTTAATGCACCTGGAAGAAATATTTCTGGCTGGGATGAGGCGCAAACCTGGAAAATTAAGGTCTCAAACTATAGAAACATTCCAGCAAAAATTGAAATCACAAGAAAATTGCCCCATCAATACTGGACAATTGAAAATAGTGGAGATTATGGTGACTACAAACAACTTGACAAAGACACCATCAGATATGCCGTGGAATTACCATCCAACACCACAAGGTCATTTAATTACAAAGTCGTTTTACGCTGGGGCGACCGCCAGTATTGATTATTGTTTTTTTGACTCAAGTTTTTGAATGAGTTGCGGGATAACCTCAAAGATGTCGGCCACTATTCCCAAATTTGCCACCTTGAAAATAGGAGCATCCGGATCTTTGTTTATTGCGATAATGTAATCAGAGGTTGACATACCAGCCAGATGCTGAATCGCTCCAGAAATACCACAGGCAATGTAAATTTTTGGTTTGACTGTTTTTCCTGTTTGTCCAACCTGGTGTGGATATGGAATCCAGCCAGCATCAACAGCAGCGCGAGACGCGCCCACTGCTCCACCAATCAGCGAGGCGAATTTCCTTATCATATCAAAGTTCTTTTCATCTCCAAGACCCCTGCCGCCTGAAACAATAATCTCTGCTTCCTGAAGGTCAATCGTCTGTTCCACTGCCTCTTTTGAAACAAGGTCAACACGGCATGTTGCATTAAATGAGTCATAATCTTCTTTCACGATCACCCCATCCCTGTTTCCAATCACTTTTGCTTCCTCAACTGCCTTTGGTCTGATTGTTGCCATTTGAGGCCTGTGGTTTTCGCATATAATTTTTGCCATCAGATTTCCGCCATACGTTGGTCGAATTTGTTGAAGAAGTTTTGTTTCAGGGTCAATGGCAAGATCTGTGCAATCAGCTGTCAATCCTGTTTTTATCCTTGCTGCTGTCTGTGGGATGAAACTTCTTCCAATCATTGTGGCAGCGGCAAGAACAATGTTCGGTTTGTGCTTTTTTATCAATTCTGCCATCAGGCAGACATAAATGTCCTGCCTGAATTCATCAAGGTTTTCTTCCTCAACAAGATAAACCTTTTCGCAACCACGGTTGAAAAGTTCCTGAGCCATCTCTTTCCCATTTGAAGCAAACACTACCCCGCAAACTTCTTCCTTCAGTGTTTCTGCCAGTTTTAACGAAATACCAAGAAGTTCATACGCAACATGAGAAAGTTTTCCATTTTTCTGTTCAGCAAAAAACCATATCCCTTTGTACTGACTTAAATCAATCTCTGCCTTTTTCTTTTCCTCACCGATGATTTCAATCGCACCTTCTGGACATTCATTCACGCACAATCTGCAGAGATTACATTTTTCAGTAATAAACGCCTTGCCGTCGTTATCAACTTCAATTGCTCCAACCGGACATACATCAACGCATATCTTACAACCAGTGCATTTTGCTTTATTAACCTTTATTTCCATTATGCTACTCCCAGTTTTTTCAGTTCCTGATAAATCACTTCTGCAAGTTGTTCTGGTTCTCCTGAAACAATTTTTCCTTCTTTTTTTACCTCAGGTCTCCATATTTCAACGACCTTTGTCGGAGAACCATCCTGACCATATTGAGTGTCATTTCCGCCAATATCATTTTTTGTCCATACAGGAATTGTGGCTTTTTTTGCCTTCAGCATCCCTTTCAAAGAGGGTAATCTCGGTTCATTGATTTCTTTCACCACTGTGATAGCAACAGGAAGCGGAGATTTTAATGATTCATAATGGTCTTCAAGCAACCGAACGCACTCTAATTGATTTTCAGAGATATTGATAATCTTGCTGACATAGGTAATAATCGGAATTTCCAGGTGTTCAGCAAGTTCTGGTCCAACCTGTCCTGTGCTTCCATCCATTGCTTCTCTTCCACACAAAATTATTGAAAAATCTCCGATTTTCTTTATTGCCTGGCTCAAAGTATAAGATGTAGCGAGCGTGTCGCTTCCTGCAAATGCTCTGTCGCTTAATAGATACGTCTCGTCAATGCCAAGTGATATTGCTTCTTTTAGCACTGCCTCTGCCTGCGGAGGTCCCATTGATATTGCAACAGTCGTACCGCCAAATCGCTCTTTCAATCTCAATGCTTCTTCAACAGCGTAGTAATCGTATGGATTCATAATACTTGGCACGCCTTCTCTCACAATTCTTTTTGTTTCAGGATCAACCTTTACATCCATTGTGTCAGGAACCTGTTTGATACATACGATGTATTTCATTTTGCCTCCGGATTATAGTTTGTTGAGGAGAATCAAAACGCCAGAAACAATCAAGATAATTGCGGCAATAGAGTGGATAACGTTGACCGGAACAATCTTTTGCAGGTAATTGCCAAGGAGACAGGCAACAAATGTACTCAAAACAAAGGCAATCATTGCTCCAAGAAAAACAGGTACAATTGATGTACTTTTTGCACTCAAAGAAAAACAGACCAGTTGAGTTTTGTCTCCAATTTCAGCAAGGAAAATCGTTGCAAAGGCAACCCAGAATATCTGCCAATTCATTTCATTGTTTCCTCTACTTTTGAAAGAAATTGTTTTTTAATTTCTTCCAGAGATTTTTCTGTTGTTCCTTCCACGCGAAGAACAATTGCTGGTTGAGTATTTGAAACCCTCGCCAGAGCCCATCCATCAGGGAAATACACTTTTACCCCATCAATTTCTGAAACCCTGTATTTCTGTTTATAAAAATTTTTCAGTTGTTCAACGATATCGTATTTTTTTTGTTCTCCGACCTCAATTCGTATTTCAGGGCTTGAATAATATTTTTTCTTTCCTTCAAGCAGTTGTTCTGGTTTTTTACCTATTCTGTCCATAATTCTCAAGAGTCGCAAACACGCATAAAAGGCATCGTCAAATCCAAAATATTCATCAGCAAAATAAATGTGACCTGAAAGTTCTCCGCCAAGGACCGCGTGTTCTTCCATTAATTTCGCCTTGATCAGAGAATGGCCTGTTTTCCACATTAACGGAATCCCTCCTGCTTTTTTGATTTCCTCTTCAAGGGCAAGCGTGCATTTCACATCAAATACGATCTTTGAACCCTTCTTCCCCCTCAAAATATCCAGCCCATAAATCATGAGAAGCTGGTCTCCCCAGAGAATTGAACCATCGCTCCCAATAACGCCGATTCTATCTCCATCACCATCAAAGCCGAACCCAGCATCAAGTTTTTGTTCTTTCACAAGTTTTATCAAATCAATAAGGTTTTCAGGTACCACAGGGTCAGGAAGGTGATGAGGAAAATTGCTATCACTTTCAAGATACAGTCCAACAAAGTCAATTCCAAGAGAAGAAAACAGTTTTTTTACAAAAGGACCGGCAGTGCCATTTCCAGTGTCAACTCCAATTCTTATTTTTGAGGAAAAACTAAATCTTTCCTTCATGAAATTGATGTATTCCTGCTCGACCTCTATGCGTTTTGTGCTTCCAGAACCAGATACAAAATCTTCTTTTTCAATGATATCAGCAATCTGCTGAATTTTTTCTCCGTGAAGACCTGTTTCTCCAAGTACAAGTTTAAACCCATTAAATTGAGGCGGATTATGGCTGGCTGTGACCACGGCGCAGGCATCAAGTCCATAATGTTTCTGCGCAAAATAGGCAACAGGTGTTGGGCTCATACCAGCATCCAACACTTCTATGCCTGCCTTCGTCATTCCTTCTATCAGATGGCTTTTCAAGTCAGGAGATGTTTTTCTGTTGTCGCAGGCAACAACGCAATTCTTCAGTCCTTCCTTTTTTACTTTTGTTCCAAAAGCCCTACCAAGAATGAAAGCAAATTCATTATTAATCTGGGTTTCCACAATTCCCCTAATGTCGTATTCGCGAAAAACAACCCTGTCAATTTTCATTGAAATTTCCTTTTTTGG